>JAGQRI010000034.1 GCA_020425515.1 Planctomycetota bacterium
TAGCAGCCGGGGAACACCACCACTTCCTCGGGCAGCTTCGCGCGCACATCGGCGGGCACATCCAACGGCTTCAGATGCTTCACTCCCTGCGGCTTTTTGTAGACCGGCAGCTTGCGGCGCTCGTCGAGCCCCGTGACGCTTTGCGCCATCCCGCGCAGGAAGCGGTTCTTCAGCAGCACGTTGGTGACGCCCGCCATGCCCTGGCCGACCTTGCCCATCTTGTCCGGCTTGCCGAGCATGTCGGCCACCACGCCACCCTTGCCCTTGCGGTCGACGAACTGCTCGCGGAACACCATGCTGATGCCCGGGATGTCCACCTGCGTCGGGCACTCCACCAGGCATTGCTCGCAGGCAATGCACAGGTCGATGTTTGACTTGAACTCGGCATCGAGCAGCAGGTCGGCGTCGATGCGCCCGGCCACCACGCCGCGCAGCAGGTTGGCCTTGGCGCGGGCGCTGTATTTTTCCTCTTTGCCGACGCGCATCAGCGGGCAGTAGGTGCGGCACTTGCCGCAGCCGTGGCACTTCTCGATTTCTTCCAGTACTTCAGGCCTGTCCAGCACGGTGCCGGTACCGTGTCGGGCGTAGTCTTCACCCACGCGCAGGAAGCTGGTGATGCTGCGCGTTGAGTCCGACACGGGCGAGGCGCCCGTGCCACTCACTTTGCACAGCGGGTTCAGCAGCCCGCGCGGATCGAAGAGTTCCTTCACCTGCTCGAACAGCGGATATACGTCGCCGTATACTTCGCGCAGGTAGGGCGTGCGCATCAGCCCGTCGCCGTGCTCGCCGCTGATGGTGCCCTTGAGCTTCTTCACCAGCGCGAAAACTTCCTCGGCCGCCTTGCGCATACGGGCGCGATCGTCCGCAGATTTGCAGTTGGCAAATGGGTTGGTGTGCAGGTTGCCCTCGCCGCCGTGGCCGAACAGGTGGGCCGTGAAGCCGTGCGCCTCGCAGATCTTTTTGAAGCCGGCGATGAACTGGGGCAGCTTCCAGGGCGGGACGGCGCAGTCCTCGATCCAGCGCGTCGGTTTGATGTCGCCTTTCACGCGGCTCAGGATCGGGCTGGCGACCTTGCGGACCGTCCAGGCGTTTTCGAGTTCTTTCGCGTCGTAGGCCGGCACGCCCCCGAAGGCCGGGCCGTTGTCTACCAGCGTTTTCAGCGCAGCATCCACGGATGCGCGCGTGACGCGTTCGTCGTCGGCCCAGTACTCGACGATCAGCATGGACTGCAGGCTGTCCGGAATGCCTTCCGCCAGCTTCGGGTCCGACTTCGCGGCCACGTCAATGAAGCTGCGGTCGAGGACTTCCAGCTTGGTCGGGCGCGTCTCCAGCAGTTTCACGACACCCTCGGCCATGGCTTCGTTGCTGTCAAAGTGCAGCGTCAGCCCGGCCTGCTTTTTGGGCAAACGCAGCACGCGCAACTTGGCCTCGAGCAGGATGCCCAGCGTGCCCTCGCTGCCGCTGAACAGGCGCGGCATGTCGAGGATGCCGCCCTTTTCATCTCCGCCGACCTTGGGGTCGAACTCGGTGCGCGGGTAGTAAGCCTGGATGTCCTGGGAGTCGTCGAAGTCGTGCAGCAGCTCGAACACGTTGTAGCCGCTGCTGCTGCGGGTGGATTCCGGGCGCTCCTTCTTGATCAGCTCCGCGTTGTCACGGGCGAGCTTCAGCGCGGCGTTGGCAAGCTTGATTTCAGCCGCAGACGCGTCCTGGGGGAAACGGAGTCTTCCGCCCGGCAGCACTTCGAGCGGGCGCAGCTTCACGCGCTCGCCGTCGGCCAGCAGCACGTCCAGTTCGAGCAGGTAGTCCTTCGACGTACCCCAGCGAATCGACTTTGCCCCGCCGCTGTTGTTACTGACCATCGCGCCGACGGTGCACCAGGGGCTGGAACTCGGGTCGGGCGGCCAGAACATGCCGAAGCTGCCCAGCTCGGCGTCGAAGTCGTCCTTCACGACACCCGGCTGCACGCGCGCCCAGCCCTTGCTGGGTTGGGTCTCGACGATCCGGTTCATGTGAACCGCAAAGTCCAGAATAATGCCCTGCCCCAGCGACTGCCCCGCGACACCGCTGCCGGCCCCGCGGCAGGTAACCGGCACCTGGTGCTCGCGGGCGAACTGCATGGTCTTGACCACGTCGTCGGCGTCCATCGGCTCGACAACGCAGCTCGGCCAGACCTCGACAATGCTGGCGCTGCTTGCGTAGAGGGCGCGGGAGATCTGGTCCGTCTTGACGGCGCCCTTGATGTTGCGGCGCAGACGCCCGAAATCGACCTTGTACTTCGGCTCGGAATAGGCCTTGGGATCGGCACTGGCTGAGGTCATCGAGTCTTTCTTCGCTGTCCGGCGCACACCTTAGCATGTGAGTGACGGGGCGAAATCAGGCTACCATTCGACGACCATCTAATTACCATCGAACGATCGTTGATCCGGGAAATCGTCATGTCCAGTGAATATCTCCAACGCAGTCGCGCCGTGGCCGCGCTGATCCTGACCTCGCAACAGTTGTTCAAGGCGGTTACGGCCCTGGTTCGCCGACACGACCTGACCGAAAGCCAGTACAACGCCTTGCGCATCCTGCGCGGAGCCGCCAAGCGTGAAGAGGAATTGACCCAGGCCGAGCTCGCGCAGCGGCTCATTGCCAGCCGGGCCAACACCACCTGGATTCTCGACAAGCTCGAAGCCCGCGACATGATCCGCCGGAAGGGACACACCGACCGGCGCAAAAACCTGGTCGAAATCACGCCCACCGGCCAGAAGCTGCTTGCAAAGATCGACCCGGAGTTCGAGCAGTTGCTGGGGACGATTCTGGCGGGTGTTTCCACATCCGAGCTGACCGAGATGCTAGGGATTATCGGAAAGTTTCACTTCGATTAAGCCGATTCGGGCATCAGTAAATCCCGACAGGGCAACGGCAAGCGCGAGTTTGGCTAGCAACCACTAACCAAGGCCGCAGTCGCCGCCTGTTCAGGGGCTGGACGGGTGCCCCCCGTTGGTATACTCAAGGGCGTGCCCCTAGGGCTGCTGCGGACGGCTTTTCATGGCCTTTACCGAGCTCGAAGAGCAGAAGTACTCCCTGATTGAGCAACGCCTCGGCGAGACCGAGCGCGCGAATACGCAGATAGACTGGTCCGTCTGGACCCCGCGCGTGGTCGGCGCGGCCATCTTCTCCATCCTGCTGCTGGGCGTCGTGCTGGCGCCCTACGACAAACTCAGCGCGCCCCGTGTGGTCGGCTTGGGGCTGCTCGTCGTCAGCTTTGTGACCCTTTATGGCTTCTACCTGTTGCGCTTCCGGCGCGAACTGTTTCGCGAACGCCGCAAGCAGATGCTGTTCGGCTCGAGCGTGCTGCTGTCCTGCGCGCTGGTGCAGACCGTCAGCCTGGTCGGCGCCGAGCAGGCCCCCGCGGCCTTGCAGGCGGCCCTTACCCCGGCGCTGATCTTCGGGCTGCTGCTGCTTTGCGGTATCAGCTACGCCGTCATTTTCGACCAGCGCTTTGCCATCGACGGGCTGCTGCTGACGTCGCTGGCGATGGGCGTGGTGCTGATGAGCGGCGGGGAATTCCTGCCTGTGCGCCTGGCCGTGGCAACCGCGGGCGCGCTGACGGCGGTGCTGTTCACGCGCAACCTGCGTTCGCGCTACAAACTGGCGATGGTCGGCGTAGTCGGCGGGGCCTCTGCGGCGTGCATCATCGTTGCGTTAACGCTGCTCAGCGCAGAGAACGCCTGGCCTGCCAAGGAGCTGTCCGACCCGCTGCAACTGGTGATCTGGGCCGTGGGTACCGTAGTGATCGGCGCGGCCGTTGGCGTGTTCAGCACATTCCTGCTGCCGGTGTTTGAGCGCGCCTTCCAGATCACGACCGACCTGCGCCTGATTGAACTGCTGGAAGGCGAGCACCCGCTGATCACCCTGATGCAACAGCGCGCGCCGGGCACCTGGCAGCACACGCAAAACGTCGCCAATTTCACCAAGCGTGCCTGCGACGCCATCGGCGCGAACTCACTGCTGGGCGAAGTGGGTGTGAAATTCCACGACCTCGGCAAGATGGTGCGCCCGGAATTCTTCACCGAGAACGAACCGGAATCGAAGCTGCTTCACGACCGCCTCAGCCCCATGATGTCCGCGCTGATCATCCTGAGCCATGTCAGCGACGGCGTGTTGATGGCCCGCAAGGCCAAGCTGCCGCCGGTGCTGGAAGACTTTATCACCGGCCACCACGGCACCAGCGTGATCAAGTACTTCTATTACAAGGCCAAGGAGCAGGCCGGCGAGGGCGAGACGATTCTCGAAGACCAGTTCCGGTACCCCGGCCCCAAGCCGCAGACCAAGGAATCCGCCATCGCGGCGATCGCCGACCAGGTCGAGGCTACGGCGCGCTCGCGCTTCGCCGGCGGCGTCAGCCACCCCGACGACATCCGCAACATGGTGCACCAGGCCATCGTGAACAAGCTGCTCGACGGGCAGTTTGACGAATGCGCCATCACGATTTCCGAGTGGAAGGTGGTCGAGGACAGCCTGGTGAAGAGCCTTGCCAGCATGTACCACCACCGCGTCAAGTACCCCGACGACCCCGACAAGAACAAGCGGAAGGCCGCAATCGAGGCGCGCGAGAAGTACCGCAACGAAATCGCCAAGCGCCGCGAACGCATCCTGACGCAGTAGGGACAGCCCCATGTGGCTGTCCGCGAAGCCGCGCCCCGTGCGGCCGCGAACGGAGACGACACATGAAAACCCGCGTACTGTTAGCCGTCGGCCTGCTGCTGGTCGCCGCTGTCAGCCTTTCAATCTACGGCGTCGCGCGCGCCCAGGATGAGGAACCGAAGAAGGACGACGAAAGCAAAGACGAGAAGTTCGTCGAGCTGGTGAACAGCGACGAAAACCTGTTCGCCACGGAGTGCTGGGGGAAGTGGAAGGTGCACGAGGATTTCACCAAGTACGTCGCCCACGAAATGCCCGAGGAAAAGTTCGGCAACATCGAGTTCTCGAAAGACGAACGCGAATCCAAGCGCATCGTCCGCCACCTCGAACGCCTGGCCGCGAAAATGAAGGAACGCGGCGAGCCCAACGACCTCGAATTCCTGCGCGCGCTCAAGGCCGTCTACGCAACCGGCACCATGAAACTGAAGCGCAGCGGCAAAAGCATGACCGCAACGTTCGCGATGGTGAGCATGTTCGGCGAGCCGCTGCTGATCCTGCTGGAAGGAGAAACGCCGAACACCGATTGGGAAACCGTAAGGATCAGTTTTGTGCGCGACCCCGACGGCGACCACGACCTGCTGTTCGTAGGCGGCGACCACAAGGACGAATCCTACGTGGCCATGCAACGCGCCGACGCCAAATAGCCCGACACCCTACGGAGGTTGTCATGAAAACGTGTCTGCGCATCGCCATTGCCTGCATGTTCCTGGCCGGCTCGTGCGTCTTCGCCGGCCCCGGCAAGGACGACGGCGAAAAACCGAAAAAGGCACCCCGCGAAGACTCACCGGAATTCGGCCCGCCAGGTCAAGCCACACTGACACCGAACGGCGAGTGCGTCGTGGCCTCCGAATTGATGGGCGACTGGAAACTGGACTGGGCCCGCACCCGCGAAATCCTCGGCAAAGACCCGTTCTTCAAGGCCGAGGAGTTGCACTTCACGGAAGACAGGCAGGCCGCGAATCGCATCCTCCGCGACCTGACGACGTGGCACACGGCACTGCTCGCCGACGGTTTGAAAGCGGACTCCGCCCGCCGACTGGGACGCGCCATGCAGACGATTTACCTGGCCGGCAACCTGCGCAAGGGTACGACCTACCTGCCGGACCACGACTTCGCGCTGACGGTCCTGAACGGCAACCCCTACCTGATGGTGCACGCCGGCGACGGCTTCTTCTACGAGTGCTCGAGCGTCATGCTCGCGCGCGATGTGGATGGCGACAACGACCTGCTGTTCCTCGGCGGCCCCGGCAACGACGAGTCGTTCATCGTCTACCATCGCGCGAAGAAGAAGGAACCGAAGCAGGAAGAATGACACAACGCGTGCGCGCGACACGCTATACTGGCCCTGTCCCCGGCAGTCCCCTCGGGATAGCACCGTGAAAATCTATTGGCTTGCGCTGCCGATGACTGCGGCGTTGGGGCTCGCTGCCGTGTGGTTCTCAACCAACCCCGGCCGAATCATCACCGCTCCGTCTCCGGTCATTGTGCTGGATGACGCCCCCGTGTTTGAACAACCGCTTTCGAAACCACCGGGCGGGATCGCGCCCGTGAATGGTAAAGCGTCTCCCGCGTTCTCATCGCTTTTGGAAACTCTGCCGACACCGCGGCCGGCGCCGCCAGTGGAGGATTGGGAGTCGTCTGCGGCAAAGGTCCAGCGCGAAAACTACCCCTCCGGCGCCTGCAAGCTGCAGTACGAAGCCCGGGTTTCCCGCGCAAGCGCCGTGTGTACGGGTGTCATTTCAGAGCTGTCAAAGGGCAGTCGCCCGGACGGGCCGACGTACCTGCTGGTGGGCAAACTGGAAGGCACTCCACCAGAGATTGGAACCGTGCTTGAGGTAGCCGGAGGCAGGGACGAACTCGTCTGCCGCGTGAAACTGATCCGGTGCTACCACTTTGATGATGACGACTCACAGCCTATCGAGGAACTCGGCTGCGCTACCGTTGACGAATCGACCACGCGTCCTTGCGCCCGCGGTGACGTCGTCCACTGGGACGGCCGCAGTGAAGTCAGGGATGGCTTCTGGCGCGCCTGGTACGAAGACGGAACCCAGGCCGTGGAAGGCCGCTACAAAGACGGCGCGCGCGACGGCGACTGGACCTACTTCCACCGCAACGGCGCCGTCCGCGCACGCGGCAGGTTCAAGGGTGGCAAGCCGGTTGGCAAGTGGGACTGGTGGTACGACGACGGCGGCCGGCAGGCCCACTGGGACACGTCCTCGAAACACAGGTGGAGTCTCTGGCAGAAAAACGGGCAAACCGATGCATACAACGAACCGGACTTTCTGGACGCCAGGGACTTGTTCCTGAAGGACTACAAGAAAGGCAATTGGGAAGCTGCTCTTGAAGCTCTGAAGGCGCTGAAAGATGCAATTCCGTGCGGCGACGGCGAACGGCAAGACGAACTGATCTTCAGGCTGGGAAGGGTAATCGACAACTGGACGATCGACAACGACTTGGTGCAGGCATACCTGGAGGCAGTCATGGACTCAATCAACGACAGCCGCCCCGCGTTGCCGCCGCCGGATTTCGCGTCGGCGCCATTGCCGCAAATTGACGTGGTCCCACCACCACACGAACGCGACCCGAACGAGCCGTAGTGGCATGCGCATTCCGACTCCGCCGAGGCTACGTCGGACAGGCCTGCGCATGATCCGTGCCACGCGCTGGAAGGCGATGCCACTCTGCCTATGCTGCCTTGATGACCGGGATGCCGGCGGCGTTCTTTACCTCGGCGAGCTTCATGACCTCCGCCAGGTACTGGTCGTGCATGTAGGTGTGGGTCAGGCGCTTCTTCCTGAACCAGCGCCAGAACGCGAGTTTGCGCAGGATCTTGCGGGTGACGGCGCTGCACACGAGCCCGAAGGTCTCAAGCCGACCATACTCCGCCAGCGGCTTGCTGGTCATGCCGATACGCTGCAGGCGCGTGTCGGTGGTTTCGATGATCTTTTTCAGGTAGGCGGGCAACTGGCGCATCACCGGGTGGTCCTGGTCGACGCGCTTGGCGATCCACTTCTCGAAGCGCTTGACCACCCACAGGCTCAGCAGATGCAGGCCGAGCAGACGCCTGCGCAACCTCGGGTTTCGCGCCAGCGCCTTCATGGTCTGCTGCTCGCCGAAATCGACGTGGCCTTCCTCCTGGCGCGCTGCCGCGTCGAGCCTCTTCGCCAGCTTCTCGTCGTCGATGCAGGCGATGATGGCGTAGAAGATCATCAGCACGAAACCCTCGCCCTGGGCCATCTCCAGCGCGCAGTGCTCAAACCAGTCGTCGCTTTCGGCACTCAGGAAACGCACCACTGGGTGCACCTTCACCGGGCGCGCGCCGAGCCATTTGAAGAACTCCATGAAGACGTCCACGTGCTGCAACTCTTCGATGCACTGGCGGGCGAGGAACTTGGCCGATTCGACGTCCGGCGCGTGCAGGATCCAGTGGCCGACCTGGATGCCGGTGACCTCGCCGTACAGGAACTGGCTGGCGATCCAGGCCAGCAGGTCGCGGTCTTTCTCGCGGTCGAACTTCGCGCCCCCGAAGTCAAAGCCCATTTCGTCGCGTGTCAGCAGCATGTGGCACCTTTTTGTTGATCGCTTTCCATTGAACCGCCAAGTTGCCGCGACGCCAAGACATGCCAACGGATTCTTGGCGTCTTTGCGCCCTGCCGGTTAACCTCCGGCAACCTCTCTGGAGCGCTCGCTATGACCAAACGCTTTGAATCGCTGGATGCTGCCGTCGACTTGTTGGCCGAAGCGCAGTTCTACGGCACGAAGCTGGCGGCTGCCGACCGGGATGCAGCCGCGGCCTACATCGCGCGTCGCCAGGGCGCGGCCGGGGCCTATGCCGGAAGCTTTGCGTTGACGCCTGAGGAAAGAGCCGCCGGCGTCCGCGTGTTCAGCGGCGAGCGCATGACCTCGGCCTCGGCGCGGCACATCATCGGCGAAGAATCCTGCCGCATCCTGCGCAGCCTGAAAGGCGCAAAACCGGGCGTGAAGAAGGCGCAGCAGGCCGCCGAGAAATCGATGCGCGAATCGTTCATCCGCATCATCGACGGCGAAGGCCACCCGGGCGTGTTCTGCTGCGGCAAGTGCACGGCCGCACTGTGGCGTAACGTCGCATCGGGCGCGTTTGGCGACCGCGAAAAACGATTCGCCGACGGCATGAAGTATCTGAAGAAAATGCGCAAGGGCGGCGGAGAGTGGCAGCGCTTTCCGTTCCACTACACGCTGCTGGCGCTGACTGAAATCGGCGAACCCGCCAGGGCCGAGCTGAAGTACGCGGCGCCTGTGTGCGAGCGCAAACTCAAACGCAAGCCCGGTGCGGACAAGTACGCGCAGCGCCGCCACGACGTGATGACCCGCGCGTTGGAGATTGCCAACGGTTCGTAACCCGCGGGCGACGCAAGCGTCGCCCCTACTCGCGCGCCCAACTCTGGATCAGCCAGGCTTCGTCTTCAGGAAAGATTTCGAACTCGTCGAACGACGCGGGGAACAGCACCGTGTCGCCTGCGTGAAGACGGGCGGGCTGCAGGTTGTCCCGGGCGCGGCCTGTGACCTCGCATTTCCCTTCCAGGCAGGTCACCAGCGTGAAACCCGGCCAGTCCTTCGACTGCATGAAGGCTTTCTTGACGCGTAAAGAGCGTATGCCGAACGGGCCGTCCTCCTGCAGCAACTCGTCTTCGCCGTCGGTGCCCCGGATTCCCGGCAGCAACAGACCGAACTTCGCCGCCGCCAGCCCCTCCGCGCGGTGCATTTCGCGCTTCTCGCCGCGCGGGAAATCCCACAGGCGGCAGGTGACCGGGCAGTTCTGCTGGATCTCAAGCAGCACCAGTCCCCCACCGATCGCGTGCACCATGCCGGCCTCGTTGTACAGGTAGTCGCCCGGCTTCACTTCGCGCGCGTTCATCAGATCGGCCGGGTTGCCGTCTTCCAGCGCGCGTTCGAAGTCTTCCGGCTTCACCCCGTCCTTCAGCCCCTGGTAGATCACCGCGCCCTCGTCGGCCGCGAGCACGACCCAGCATTCGCTTTTGCCGCGCTGGACCAGGCGCCCGCTTTCGCGCACGTCTGAAGGATGATCCTGGATGCTCAGGGGCTGGGCCGTATCCAGCAGCTTCACGGCCAGCGGGAAGTCGGGCAAGTCATTCGCGTCAGCCAACTCTCCAAGCAGTTCGGCGCGATGGTCGTGCATGACCTGGCGGATGGTTTTCTTGCGCCATTCGCCGTTCGCGACGACGCTGGTCTGGCCCGGCAAGTCTGCCAGCTCGATCGTCTCGCCGGTTCCGGCCGGCAGATCACTCAATTCAGGAAACAGCGTGCGCAGGTGTCCGCCGGCCCAGGGCTTGGGCACGGTGATGCGATGAAACCGGAGCGGGTAGGACATGGCTGTTTCCAGAACGCCTGCATTGACTCTCGCATTCTGCATTTTGAATTCCAGCCTCTCCCCCCTTATGGCACCGGCCTGTGCGTTCGCTAAGGTGTAGGCATGGAGCCCGGTGAACAGAAACAGGTTTCCGAGGTTGCACTGGTTTCGAGCCAGCCCGCGCCCCGGCGCGCCGGCAACAAGGTGTTTTTCCTGATCCTGCTGGGGCTGATCGTCGCATCGACCGTCGGCGCGTTGTTCTGGATCGATTCGCAGAAAAAGAAGGTCGACCTCGACCGCGAAGCCCAGTGGCCGCACGACGTCCCGCCGGACTACTACCAGACACCCGAGGCCGACTACGACAAAGCGGTCGCGCACATGGAGATGCTGGCCGACGCCCTGCGCAAGTACCACGACGGACCGATGGGCGACGGGCTGCGCTGGCCGGCGAGCGTCGATGAGTTGCGCAACGCGGGCATGCTCGATGCCGACTACGACGCCACGGGTATGCTTTCCGGGCGCGAAATCGTGTACCAGCCGGAGAAGCCGATCCGCCTGGACCCGGAACGCTGGGTGATGTGCTACGACGTCGAGATCGGCTGGATGCGCTCGCCGAACGGCTTTCGCGTGAAGGGACCGCGGGCCGCCGTGGTGATCCTCGGCGACGGCACGGTGAAGCTGCTGAAAGATGATGAACTGGAAAACTACGCCGGCCTGAACCTGCAAGTTGACGCATCGGGGTAACGATGAAGATCAGCGTAAACGGAAACGAGCGCGAAGTGCCCGAGGGCACCACCATCGCGCAGTTGATCGAGCAGCTTGCATTGAAAACCGACCGCATCGCGACGGAACGCAACCTGAGCGTAGTACCGAAGGCGAAGTACGCGGAAACCCAACTGGCGGATGGCGACAAACTCGAGATCGTCACCTTCGTCGGCGGCGGGTAGATCAAATATCGATTGGCGATGGGACTGAAATGACAGCAACGGCGGCAGATTTGGACACACCCCTCAAGGTCGGTGACTACACCTTCAACTCGCGCCTCATTGTCGGCACGGGCAAGTACGAGACGTTCCCGCTGATGCGCGACTGCCTCGAAGCCAGCGGCACCGAGTGCATCACCGTCGCCGTGCGGCGCGTGAAGCTGGACGGCCCGGCCGAAGAAAACCTGCTCAGCTTCGTCGATGAATCAAAATACAAGATCCTGCCGAACACGGCCGGCTGCTTCAGCGCCGAAGACGCCATCCGCACCGCGCACCTTTCGCGCGAGGCGCTGAACACGCCACTGGTAAAACTGGAAGTGCTGGCGGACCCGAAAACGCTGCTGCCGGACCCGGTCGGCACGCTCGAGGCCTGCAACAAGTTGGTCAAGGAAGGCTTCACCGTAATGGTCTACACCAGCGACGACCCGGTAATGGCGCGCAGGCTGGCGGACCTCGGCGTTGCGAGCGTCATGCCCGCCGGCTCGCCGATCGGTAGCGGACAGGGCGTGCTGAACCCGAACAACATCCGCATCATCCTCGAAACCGTGCGCCCGGAATTCAAACTGCCGATCATCGTGGACGCGGGCGTGGGCACCGCCAGTGACGTCAGCATCGCGATGGAACTGGGCGCCGACGGTGTGCTGCTGAACACCGGCATCGCCCACGCGAAAGACCCGCTGCGCATGGCCGTCGCGATGAAGGCCGCGGTCGAAGCCGGGCGCCTTGCGCACCTCGCCGGTCGCATACCGCGCAAGCTGTACGCAAACGCCAGCAGCCCGATGGAGGGCCGCATCGAGAGCGCCAAGGGAATTCCAGGCGAATGAGCATCGAGCAGCGAATTTCCTTCATCACACTCGGCGTCGCCGACCTGGCACGCTCACGCGAGTTTTATGAGGCGCTCGGCTGGAAACCCGCGCATGCCCAGGGCGACATCGTGTTCTTCCAGATGAACGGCCTGGTACTGGCCCTGTTCCCGCGTGAAGAGCTGGCAAAGGATGCCGCCGTACCGGACGACGGCAGCAGCTTCCGGGGAGTCAGTGTCTCCTACAACGTACGCGGCATAGAAGAGGTGGCGCAGGTGCTCGAACACTGCCGGAAGGCCGGTGCGAAAATCGTGAAGCCGGCACAGGACACCGAGTGGGGAGGGCATAGCGGCTACTTCGCCGATCCCGACGGCCACCTGTGGGAAGTCGCCTGGAACCCGTTCCTGACCATCACCGAAGACGGCAACATCGTGCTGGGCAATGGCTAAGCGTAGCTTGGGCGCCCTCGTCCAGGCACGCCGGGCACCGGCAAACGCGCTCATACCAGACCCAGGGCGGTCGGCATGGCCTGTCAGACCGGGAGCTTCGCGTGAATGCCGGTCCCCTCATCGCTGTCACCGCGTATCCGTCGTACCGCGAGGATGATTGCGTCCAGTACCGATGCACCGTGGACACTCACAGGCGCGAGTTCCGAAGGATCGATGTTGTGCGTGCGTGAAGGCGCCTCCCGAACGAGTCGTACTTTGAGCAGGACAGTTTCGCCGAACTCGCCCGGCGAGACTTCCAATTTCAGGCGCAGGACGTCACCCTCCAACGTGTACTCGGCCTCTGCATTCGCCGGCACACCCGATTGGGCGGGATCCAGACCGAGAATCACCTTCAGGCGCGCGACAACCCGCGGATAGAGGCGCAAAGGCGGGGCCGTGGCAGTGCCGATCAATTCGTCGAACAGAAACTCGACCGCCAGGTCAGTACTCGTTGGAGTGAAACGTACACCGGTCGCACCTTGCCTGACCACTTCCCGCAACGTGGCGTCGACGTACTTCACCACCGGTCCCGCGGAGTATCCGGGCTCGTCCAGCAAGAACACGCGATCGATCGTGTCGGCGATGGCTGCCGGATCGGCCAGGATCGGAAGAATCTCCTTGCGGGTGACGGCTCGCAGCGTGTCGATCAGAATGACGTCGGTCGGGTCCGCCATGGCGACTTGCAGCCTGTCCTTGTCCTCGATCAGGCACAGTACGTTGTGACGCCGGCAGACCCTTTCTTCGATTGCGAACGCGGCCTCCGGTGTAGCCGACTGTTTCATGGCTTCGCCACTCACCGTCATGACGCCCAGCTTCTCCGCCAGAACCGGCAACAATTCATCCGGAGTCAGCGTGTTCGTCTCCAGCAGGATTTCACCGAGCCGACGCCCGGTTCGGCGGTGGATCTTCAGCACGTTCTCGAGCTGGTCCTCAAAGATGACGCCGCGCTCAAGCAACAGTTCACCGAGCCTCTTTCTTAGCGGACGCGGACGACCAGGTTTCGACGCCTCCCGTCGAATTGAGTGCAATTCAACGCCACCGCCCGTGCGCAGCAGGCTGAGCATGCCGAACTCATTCAGGAACCACTCCACTGCAAAGGACTCCAGCGTGCGCCGGGCGGCCTCGGGTGGCAGGTCCGCCAGGCCGGACCAGTGCCAGCCGGCCGGAGCCTCCGTATCTGCGTCCCGAGGCTTGGGCAGGCACGGCGGCATACCGAGTGCGAGCAACGCCGAGTACTGGTCGAACAGTTCCATGCAGACAGTTTACCCCGCGAGCCTAGACTGCGGCCGTGGAAACCGTTCGTACTGACGTGCTGATAGTCGGGGCCGGTCCTACCGGGCTTACGCTGGCTTGTTCGCTGGCGCGGGCGGGTGTGCGCTTTCACCTGATCGACAAGATCACCGAACGCTCGCCTTACTCGAGGGCGCTGGTCGTGCAGTTGCGCAGTCTGGAGATTTTCAACCAGCTCGGCATTGCAGACGGATTGATCCCGCTGGGCAACGAGGCCGGCAACGCGAAGATTTTCGTGAAACGAAAACTGCGCGTTGAGCTGCCGATCTTCGACGTGGCCTACAAGGGCTGCCGCTTTGACAAAGCCCTGTTCATCGAACAGGGGCGCACCGAGCACTCGCTTGAGGAATGCCTGTTCGGGCTGGGCGGCAAAGCGCATCTCGGCCACGAACTGCTGGGCTTCGAGGAAACGGCCGATGGCGTCGCGGCACGCTGCCGGGGCGACGAAGAATACGCCGTCGAGTGCAGGTACATCGCCGGCTGCGACGGTGCACACAGCGTCGTCCGCCACGGCAAGGGCATCGCCTTCGAGGGCTCCGCCTACGCGCAGGATTTCATCCTCGGCGACCTGGACATCGACTGGAACCAGCCGCGTGATTCGTTCATGGCCTTCCAGGACCGCGCGGGCTTCATGGCGCTGTTCCCCATGCGCGACCGTTCACGCCTGATTGCCGCGCGCGGGCGCTATCGCGAAGACGCACCGGACCCGACGCTCGACGACTTCCGCGAGATTTTCAAAAGGCTCGTCCCCTACGAGGCCGAATTGTCGAACCCGGTCTGGCTCGCGCGTTTTCATCTACATCACCGAATTGCCGCCCGTTTCCGCAGCGGGCGCGCAATGCTGGCAGGCGACGCGGCGCACATCCACAGCCCGGTCGGCGGGCAGGGCATGAACACCGGCATCCAGGACGC
>JAGQRI010000313.1 GCA_020425515.1 Planctomycetota bacterium
TTGTGCTGGGCGTAAAACAGATAGGCGCCAAGCGAGGCCGCGACCGAGTACGGCAGGATGAACGCGAACAGCGCGGTCATCGGGCCGCCGACCACCCACAGCAGGGCGATCAGCCCGCCGTGCACCAGCACGGACGCACCGGACGTCCAGTGTTTAACAGGGTTGCGGAAGAACGGCTCGAGCGTGTTGCTGAACAGGAAGACGGTGATGTAGGCCAGCAGCAGCGTCAGCGGGTTGCGGTTCACGCGGTAGTACAGGCGCTGTACCGGTGTGGCCTTTTCCCACTGTTCGAGGGTCATGATCGGGATCGAGCCCTGGGGCGATTCGCGCATGTCGCTGATGTGCGCGTGGTGGAAATTGTGCGCCTCACGCCAGTAGCTGACGCCGGCCATGAACAGCATCGAGTACGCGCTCAGCAGCACGCGCGCGAGCCTGGAATTGCGCAGGATCGCGCCGTGGGCGAAGTCATGGAACAGGATGAAGCCGCGCACCATCACGAGTGAGCCGATCAATGAAGCCAGCAGTTGCAGCCACCACCACGGCGCCACGGCCGCGAGTGTGAGGATGCCGGTGATGACGCCGAGCGTGGAGCCGACGTGCCACCAGCTTTTCCATTTGGTTTCCGAGGCGTAAGGGCGCGTAGCCGCGAGCAGCTCGCGCTCGGACAAGGCCGGCGCGGTGCGATTCAAAGGTGCATTCAAAAGGGTGCCTCAAAAGGTAGGCCGGGAAGAAGGAGGAAGCCCCGACCGAGGCGACCATTGCAACAGGTTACGCGTGCAAGTCAATGACACGTGGCTGGACAGGGAGCGTGGTCGCAAATGCTATACTGAAGATTGCGATGGAAAAGCCGCGAATATCACGTATCGAGATGCCCAGCTACTTTCCCGAGTTGGAAGGCTGGGCGTACTTCATTGGCGGCGCGATCGCGGTGCTTGGTATCGGGTGGCCCGCCCTGCCGGAAATCATGGCCCAGGTGTTTCTGGGCGCGGCAATCGCGGCAAGCATCGGCATCGTCATCTGCCTGCTGGTGAAGGCTATCCGGCGCGACCAAACGCTCTAGTCCCAGAACTCCCACCATTCCGATGAGGAGTCTGGCTCGTAGTCGTACTCGACAACCTTCGCATCCATGGACAGCCAGGGATGAATACACGCATCTTCCTTCCGGACAGCCGGTACGCGAAGGGCGGACGAATTACAGCAGATCTCGGTTTCGACTGAGTACTCGTCGTGATCGCCAAGACGAATCGTGTAGTCCTCAGGCCGGGTCCACTCCCCCTCCCACTCGCCCGGCGCATACAGCTCGCGCACTTCGATTGTCTCGGGCACGCCCTGCTGCTTGCACCGCGCAACCAGCCGGTCACGGATGTCGTCCTGAATGTCCATTGCTTCACGCCGCGCGATGGCTTGCCTGTCCTCGATTGCCTGCAAATGAAGATAGCAGGCAAGGACCCCAATCCCCACCACCACGACGGCGGTCCAGACAGTGAGTTCCTTCTTCAGTGACCAGCGGAATCCGCAGCCCATCGAGTTCTCCGGCTGGCGGTCAGGACCACCGCCCCTTCCCAGTTAACGAAGATGCGGTCGCCGTGTTCGATCTCTCCGCGACGAATCATGTAGCCGAGCGGCCGGCGGACATGCCGCTGCACGTACTCACGCGCGAGCGTCCTGTCGAGGCAGCTTCGCTCCATGGCCTCGCGCGCCGGGCTGCTGACGGTGATACGCAGGTCGTACGGCGCCAGCTCGCGCGAGAGCTTGTCGAGTTCGCGCTCCAGTGGTGTCAGGCCCGCGGTGCTGGTGGACTCAAGGTGGTCAAACAGGCGCCACGCCAGCAGGTGCAGTAACGGCTCAGCCAGATATAGCAGCCACGTCATGCAGGCAGCGTAGCAGTCTGATTGCCAGGCCGGCTGCTACAGCACCGCCGCGGCTTTGTAGTGGCCGCGCCCGGAAGGGAGGCCGAAAATTCAGGCATGGATGAGGAACCACAATTCTCGAAAACCGCGCGCTCGGATGTTCCGCAGATACCGTACAGGTGGCTGGTTCCGGTAGTGGCCGCGCCGTTCGCGCTGGCGGGGATCGGCGGGCTGACCTGGGCCGACGCGCCGGCGATCCTTGCGAAAGGGCTGATCGCTCTGGGGCTGTGCGCGGTGGTGATAACGGGCGTGTACTTCCTGTTCCGGCAAGGCAGGTGACGCCGCCGATCACATCTTCCTGGTCATGCGTTTTTCGAGGAAGAAGCCGAGATCTTCACAGACGGACTTAATCAGTTTTTCCGGGGGCTCGACGCCGATGATGGTCAGCCGGAACTCGCGCCGCTGGGGATGCAGCGTCACCTTCTGCACGCTGGGGATCTTCAGCAGCTTATCCTGCAACCGCTGCTTCAAAGTATCCGGCGTACCGGCATTGAAGTTCCGCAAACGATACCTGGACATGCCACCACTCCGTTCCGACGCAGCCATCCGTCAGTGATTGGTCCCAAGCTTTGATTTTACCAAATGCAGCGCGGGAGGGTGAATTCCCCTCCCGCGCATACTCTTGGTTGGCACGACTGCTATTTCTTGTTGAAGGTGAAGAAGCCTTCGTGCTGGTCTACGAGGATCGTGTCGCCTTCTTTGAAACCGCCTTCGAGCAGTTTCATGGCCAGCTGGTTCTGGAGCTTCTGCTGAATCACTCGCTTCACCGGCCTTGCACCTAGCTGCGGGTCGTAGCCCTGCTTCGCCAGCTCGTCCTTGGCGCTGCCGCTTACCTCGATCTTCAACCCGCGGTCTTCGAGCAGCTTCTCGATGTGCTTGAGTTGCAGGTCGACGATGTTGCGCACCTGCTTTTCGCTCAGGCGCTTGAACATTACCACGTCGTCCACGCGGTTCAGGAACTCCGGGCGGAAGTGCTTGCGCATCTCGGCCATGACCTCGGCCTCGATCGCGGCTTCTTCGTCCGAAGGCCCGGCATTCGCATGCCGGGCTGACGTGCCCATTTCCATGATGTGGTGGCTGCCGATGTTGCTGGTCATGATCACGACCGTGTTCGTGAAATCGACCGTGCGTCCCTGGCTGTCGGTCAGCCGCCCGTCGTCGAGCAACTGCAGCAGCACGTTGAACACATCCTGGTGCGCCTTCTCGATTTCGTCGAACAGGATTACGCTGTACGGGCGCCGGCGCACGGNNCCTCGGTCAACTGGCCGCCTTCCTCATACCCGACATATCCTGGCGGAGCGCCGATCAGCCGCGCGACGGCGTGCTTTTCCATGTACTCGGACATGTCGATGCGCACCAGCGCGTGTTCGTCGTCGAACAGGAACTGCGCGAGAGTCTTGGCCAGCTCGGTTTTGCCGACGCCGGTCGGGCCGAGGAAAATGAAACTGCCTGTCGGGCGGTTCGGGTCCTGCAAGCCTGAGCGCGCGCGGCGCACGGCGTTCGCCACGGCCTCGATGGCCTGGTCCTGGCCGACGACGCGCTGGTGCAGGTGTTCTTCGAGCCTGAGCAGCTTTTCCTTTTCGCCCTCCATCATTTTGCTGACGGGGACGCCGGTCCAGCGCGAGACGATCTCGGCGATTTCCTCGGCCGTGACTTCCTCGTGCAGCATCTGCTTGCCGCCCTGCATTTCCTTGAGCATCTGCTCGGCTTCCTTCAGCGATTTCTCTTTCGCCGGGATGTCGCCGTAGCGGATCTTGGCGACCTTCTCGAGTTCGCCCATGCGCTCAAGGCGTTCGGCCTCGAGCTTCAGTTGCTCCAGTTCTTCCTTGCCCTTCTGCGCGACGTAGATGACTTCCTTTTCGTTCTGCCACTGCGCCTTGGCCTTGGCGTGGCGCTCTTTCAGCTCGCCGAGTTCCTTCTCGATGGTCCCGACGCGCTTCTTGCTGGCGTCGTCCTTTTCCTTCTTGAGGGCCTCGCGCTCGATCTGCAGGCGGCGCATTTCGCGCTCCAGTTCGTCGAGTTCCTGCGGCAGCGAGTCAATCTCCAGGCGAATGCGCGACGCGGCTTCGTCCATCAGATCGATGGCCTTGTCAGGCAAAAAGCGGTCCGTGATGTAGCGGTTGCTGAGCGTCGCGGCCGCCACCAGCGCTCCGTCGGCGATGCGCACGCCGTGGTGGACCTCGTAGCGTTCCTTCAGCCCGCGCAGAATGGCGATGGTGTCGGCGACGTTGGGCTCGCCGACGTACACTTGCTGGAAGCGGCGCTCGAGCGCTTTGTCCTTCTCGATGTACTTGCGGTATTCGTC
>JAGQRI010000314.1 GCA_020425515.1 Planctomycetota bacterium
CCCAGATGGAAAGCCTGATCACGCATTTCAAGCTGATCATGAAGGGGCACGGGCTGAAGACGCCCAAGCGCGGCAAGATCTACAGTTGCACGGAAAGCCCGAACGGCGAGCTAGGCTGGTACATTGAGACCGATGGAAGCGCCGTAGGCTACCGCGTGCGCTGCCGTCCGCCCAGCTACATCAATTACAGCGGCATGCCCCAGATGGTGAACGGCGGCTACATCGCCGACGTGGTGGCGTGCCTCAGCAGCCTGAACGTAATCGCCGGCGAGTTGGACCGCTAGTCGATGGCACAGGTTTCCGCCCTACTTTGCTGCGACCATTCTGTTTTCACGCGGGGTCTATGGACCTTCGTGAACGCTTTTGACGAACTAGTTTTCGACAGTTTCCCGGCCGTCCATCCAGGCTTCGACGTCATGGTTGTGATGTCGGACCTACTCAGTCTGGAAGAAATCGGCATCGAGCTGGAAATCGTAGATTTCCGGCGAGAACTCGACGATGCCGCCAACGCTGTGGTGTGGTACGATATGATTGGCATCGAAGGGACGTCTCAACTGAAGAAGGAGTGGATACGCTTTCGAACTGGACAGGTAACATTCAGGCAGCCGGGAATTCACGAGATACGCGTTCTGTTGAATGGAAGGATTCTGGAAACCGGGACGCTTCAGGTCAGAACAGGATAGTCGATGATTTCGCCAAAGAACCCAAATGACACCTCAGACTCAGCGCCAGCGCCTTCAGTCACATATATTCGCGTCACTCGTAGCGGCGAGTTGGAGGTAGTTGTGAGGCCGTCAAAGCCGCGCCACGGAGGGAAGTCAAAAGCCACACGGCCCCGTGAAGAGATCCTCAAAATCTTGAAGGCCCACGGACAGGCCTAAACCCTTCCCAAGCAGTCCCGTGCTGCTAAAACCGCTTCACCATGAGCGCCGAAACCAAAGATACGACGATTTCCAGCGAGGCCCTCGAGGCCATGAAGGCTCTGACCAAGCGCTTCCCCGAGCCGGACGGCGCGCTGCTGACTGCCCTGCGCATCGCCGAGCGCGAAATCGGCTTCATCAACGCCCATGTCTGCGAGCAGGTGGCCGGCGCGATCGGCATGCCGCCCGCCAAGGTTTGGGGCGTCGTCAGCTTCTACAGCACGTTCCGCCGCGACACCGACGGCAAGTACATCATCTACGTCTGCAGCACCCTGCCCTGCGCCCTGCGCGGCAGCGAGAAGGTCTTCGACTACGTGGCCGACAAGCTCGGCATCAAGAACGGCGAGACCACACCCGACAGCAAGTTCACCCTGCGCAAGGCCGAGTGCCTCGGCTCGTGCGGCACGGCCCCGTGCCTGCAGGTGAACCAGGACGAGTACTACGAAGACCTCGACTTCAAGAAGATCGACGAGATCCTCGAAGACCTGGGCAACGACAAGTCCCCCGCCCGCCACCACACGGTCTAGGCGATTTTGGATTTTCGATTTTGGATTGCTGATTCGTCGTGCGACGACGATTTTGCTTTGCCGCATCAATCCAAAATCCAAAATCTAAAATCCAAAGTCCTATGAACGCACGCACCAGTATGCGCAAGGCCAAGCGGGCCAAGCGGCGCTTCGATGAGTTCGTTGAAGACGCCGCGTGGTACCTTGGCTGGCTCGGCGTCGGGCTGCTGGCGATTTGCGGGCTGCTGTGGCTGGTGCCTCACGACGTCTGGGACGGCACGCTAGGGCTGCATGAGGCCCGACTGCCGATCTACACGCTGGTCGCGATGCTGCTGGCCAGCCTCGTGGGCTGGGGCTACGTCAACGATGGCGAAGACCGCATCCGCAAAGGGCTGGGCAAACAGGTCGACCTGGTGCTGTTCGTGATCCTGCCCTTGGCCTGCATCGCCGCGGAGTTGCTGAAGACCTGGATCGCCCGCCAGACCGGCATGCAGCCGCCGAATCATCCGTTCTGGCTGTTCGTGCGCTGGTACCCGATCGCTTTGATCTGCGTCAGTGCCGCGGCCTTCATGCTCTGGAAATCGCGCCCGCGCCGGCACGTTTACCTCGACCGCGGGCTTGGCTACGCATTGCTGCTGGCCCCCTACGCCCTGCTGTTCGCGTTTCTGGAACTCGGGCTGCGCATGGACTGGCTTGACCAGAACCTGCGCGAAACCTTTGGCGCGGCGGGGCAGTACTCGATCGCCCTGCAGCTCGTGGTCGCCTACTTCATCGGCGACTGAGCCAACGAATTCCTTCTGCCCCGCGTTCAATGCACGGCCGGCCATTGGATCTCGCCCCGGGACGCCGGGGCAAACCAACTTACGGAGATTGCAATGGCTAACGCACGCAGGCGTGGTTTCACGCTGATTGAGTTGATGGTCGTGATCGTGATCCTCGGCATCATCGGCACGATCGGGTTCTATTACGCCACAAAGGACGTCGAACCGGCGCGCTGGGAATCCGCCCGCACCGAAATGACGGAAGTACATCGGGCGGTCCTGCACTGGTCGCTGGCCAACAACAACGAGTTCCCCGAAAGCCTTGATGTCATCGCCGACGACTTCCCGGCCGGCAAGGTCCCCCACGACCCGTTCACCAAGGAACCATACGTGTACGAGCGTACGGAAGACGGCTTCACCTTAACCTGCCTGGGCAAAGACGGCGTCGAGGGCGGCACGAACAAGGAAGACCGCGACATCGTCTTCGACCAGCGCGGCCAGATGCTGCCCGAAGACGAATAAAACCCCACCCGGGGGCTGTTATGGTCCCGCAGGAAAGTGGAAAATTCCCATCGGAAGGCGGGCATCGTGCGTATCATGCATAGCTGGACACAAACCGGCGAAACAGGAGCAGCCAAAAATGACTCAACGCAATAACCGGCGCGGCTTTACGCTTGTCGAACTGATGGTCGTGATCGTGATCCTCGGCATCATCGGCACGATGGCCTTCGTATTCGTGCTCGATAAGCCCGACAAAGCCAAATGGACCAAGGCCCAGACCGAAATGGGCGAAATCCAGAAGGCGCTCAACACTTACGCCCTTGAGCACGACAACGAGTACCCGGATTCGCTGGAAGTGCTGACGGAGAACGCATTCAAGGGCGGCCTGCCCAAGGACCCGTTCACCAAGGACGACTACCAGTATGAAAAGGGCGACGGTGGGTTCACGCTGACCTGCCTCGGCAAGGACGGCGCGGAAGGCGGCGCCGAGGTGCCGGACAAGGACATCATCTTCACCGAGTCGGGTATCGTGAACGACGAAGGCAGCTGATCGTGACGAACCACGGGCATCATCATCCGGGCGCCCTGCGGGGCGCCCGTGCCGCAAGGGCAGGCTTCACCCTGGTCGAACTCGCCATGGTGATCCTGCTGATGGGGATGATGATCCTGATCGTGGTGGTGGGCGGCTACATGGCCTTCCGCGACACCGAACAGCTCAAGGACGAGGCCCGCAGCCTTTCCGGCTTCCTTGAAGAAGTCCGCACCCTCTCCGCCGTCAAGGGCAAGCGCTACACCGTCGAGTACGACCTGGATTCTGACGAGCAGATGTACTTCGTCTGGGCCCCCAAAACCGTCGAGGCCGGCGACGTCATTGAGCCTTCCGGTGACGATGACGACGAAACTCGCACCGCCGTCGGCTTCCACCCGATGCCGACCCGCAACCGTGCCGACGGCTCGCGCGTGTATTCGGTTTGGATCGACCACATCGCCTACGGCGACGGCAGCAAGGTGGACGAAGGCAAGGTGAAGATCCACTTCATGCCCACTGGCGGCAGTCACTGGCACCTCGTGTACCTGACCAACGAAGACGGCGACTTCTACACCATCGAGGTCAACCCGTTCACGGGCGCCGCCGAGGTCTACCCTGGTGAGATCGAACCCGAACCGCCGGAGAAGCTGAAGTGATCTCATATCACGCCGTCAACCGCCGAGGCTTCGCACTCATTGAGGTGCTGGTGGCGGTTTTGTTCATCGGCGTGTTCATGCTGGCACTGCTGCAGGTGCGAAACCAGGCCCTGTACCAGTTCCTCCAGAGCGGCGACCAGCACACCGGCGCCTGGCTCGCTGAAATGAAGATGGCCGAGATCGTCAGCGAGGACCTGCCCGACCCGGCCGATGAAGACACCTGGTTCCTCGAGGACTCGGGCGACTTCGCCGAGTTCGATGAACGCAACAATGAAATCAACGCTGAAGTCAACGAGGACTGGGGCAACCGCACCCACTTCGCGGACTTCGAGTGGTCGTACACAAAAGAGCTGATCTTCGTCGGCCCCGACTTCATCGGCAACAAGGAAGACCTCGACAACTGGGAGCAGCCGCTCGATGACAACGGCGACCCCACCGAGGAAGGCGACCCGCGCGAGCAGCCGGCCGCCCGATTGATCCGGGTAACGCTAACCATCACATTGCCGCCGCCCAAGGTGGGCACGCGCGACGAGAACGGCGACTTGGTCACGGGCGAGCGCAAGACGATCAAGGTGGTAACGTACGTAGACCCGGCCGTGGTGTTCGATGCACAGCCGGATGAAGAGGCGGCCACCGAGGCGACGCCGGAGGGTTAGCATGGGCAGCGCACACAACCGACGCTCAGGATTCACGCTGGTCGAGATCGTGATCGCGATGCTGATCACGGCGTTGATCGTGTTGCCGCTCGGGATGATCGTGCGCTCCACGATCGACGCGAAGGTGTCCGTTGAATCCGAAGCGCGTGCCCGCCGCCTCGGCCCGAGCATCATGGCCGCCATCGCTCGCGACTTGCGCAACGCCTGGGCGACAGGCCCCGACGAAAACGTCGAGGTGGACGGCGAGTGGTTCCGCGGCGAGCACAACGGCGGCGATGACGACGCCCAGGATGAAATCTGGTTCGCGTCCTCAATCGACAGCTACATGAAGTATGAAGGGATTTCCAGCGACCTGACCGAGGTCGGCTACTACGTGAAAGAAAACAAGGTCGAAGACGGCAGCCCCCTGGACGGCTTGTATTCGCTGTACCGGCGCGAGGATTTCTCGGTCGACAAGCGCCCCGACGAGGGCGGGCTAGGCATCAAGATGCACGACCGGGTCGTCAGCTTTCATATCTGGTACTACGACCTGCCGCGCGACGCCGTCGGCGAAGACGGCAAGCTGGATCCGGCCGCGCTCGAAGAAGTCGTGAAACGCGGCTCCAGCACCGAAAAGGAAAGTTGGGACTCGAAAGACAACGACCGCCTGCCTTACGCGGTGCGCGTCGAGCTGATCCTCGATGCCACCCCCATCGACGCCTACAACCGTAAGACCAAAAAGCGCTACGCGGTCTACGAGACTCTCGTGCGCATGCCCGACTTCCCCAAGCTCGACGAGAACTTCCGCCTGTTTTCGGCCCAGTCACCCGCCGTGCCCCAGCAGCCTGAAAACACGGGCGAGAACGGCAACAACAACGGCAACAATGGTGAAAACGGGAACGGCAACGGGAATGGCAACCCACCCACCGGCGGCTAGGCTGACACCGATCAACAAGCTTTACACAGGGCCCCCGCCGGGGGCCTTTTTGCATCATGGAAAGCGATTGAGTGTCGCAGGCGTTACTAGAATTGGCTGCCCATGACTGACTTTGTCCACCTTCACGTCCACTCGGACTACAGCTTCCTCGACGGCGGCGCGACCGTCGCCGGACTCGCCAAACGCGCGGCCGACCTCGGCATGGGTTCGCTCGCCCTGACCGACCACGGCAACATGTGCGGCGTCGTTGACCTCGTGCGCGAGTGCGGCAAACAGGGCATCAAACCGATCGTCGGCTGCGAGATCTACGTCGTCCCCTACGACATGCATGAAAAGAAGGCGCCTGACCTCGACGGCGCGCCCGGCGGCGACGTCGGCGTCAAGGAAAACGCGCACCTGGTGCTGCTGGCCGAAAACGAAACCGGCTACCGCAACCTCTGCAAGATCGTCAGCAAAGGCTTCACTGAAGGCTTCTACCGCAAGCCGCGCGTAGACTACGAAACGCTGAGCAACCACCGCGAGGGTTTGATCGCGCTGACGGCCTGCCTCGGCGGCGAAGTGCCGCAAGCCATCATGCGCGGCAAGGATGCCGACCCCGCGCTTTGCAAGATCGACCAGTACATCAACATCTTCGGGCGCGAAAACCTGTTCCTTGAGGTCCAGGCCCACCGCGACTCACGCACCGGCGAGCTCGAAGACATGGTCAGCAGCCGAATGTTCGAGCTGGCCGAGAAATCAAAGCTGCGCGTCGTGCTCACCAACGACAGCCACTACCTGAACCCCGCCGACTACGACGCTCACAACGCGCTGCTGTGCATCAACACCGGGCGCAAGCTGGCCGACGAAAACCGCCTCGACTACGGGCCGGACTTCTACCTGAAGTCGCCCGACGAAATGCTGTCGCTGTTCCCCAACAACCCCGAGATCCTGCGCCACACTTTCGAGATCGCCCAGCGCTGCGACGTGCAGATGAAGAACGAGGGTTATCACCTGCCCAGTTTCGCCTGCCCGGACGGCCTGACCGACAAGCAATATCTGCGCAAACTGTGTGAACAGGGCATCCGCGAGCGCTACGGCGACGGCGCCCTGGCCGAGGGCACGCCCGTGCGCGAACGCCTCGAGTTCGAGCTGAACACCATCGACGGCATGGGCTTCAACAGCTACTTCCTGATCGTCTGGGACTTCATCAAGTGGGCCAAGGACCGCGGCATTCCCGTCGGCCCCGGGCGAGGCTCGGCCGCGGGCGCGATCGTGGCCTACTCGCTGGGCATCACGAACCTCGACCCGCTGCGCTACAACCTGCTGTTCGAGCGCTTCCTGAACCCCGACCGCATCAGCATGCCGGATATCGACATCGACTTCTGCGTCGAACGCCGCGGTGAAGTGATCGAGTATGTGCGAAAGAAGTACGGCGAGGAATGCGTCTGCCAGATCGGTACGTTCGGCAAGCTGCTCGCCCGCGCCGCCATCAAGGACACGGGGCGCGTGCTCGACGTGCCGCTAAAGAAGGTCAATGAGCTGACCAAGCTGGTGCCGGTGATGCAGGGCAAGGTCAAGCCGCTCGCCAAGTGCCTCGAAGAAGAGCCGGACTTCCGCGCCGCCTACGACAACGACACCGAGATCAAGAACCTCGTAGACAAGGCCATGAAGCTCGAAGGGCTGAACCGCGGCACCGGCGTGCACGCGGCGGGCGTGGTGATCGCCGACAAGGACGTCACCAACTACCTGCCGCTGATGCGCCAGGAAGGCCACGAAAAAGACGAACAGGGCAACAAGACCTACGTAATCGCGACGCAATACAACATGAACGAGGTTGAGAACCAGGGGCTCCTGAAAATGGACTTCCTGGGCCTGCGCAACCTCACCATCATGCAGAAGGCCGTCGAGCTGATCGAGAAGAACACCGGCCTGCACATCGAACTCGACGCGGTCAAAGCCCCGGGCGACGCACCCTACAAGTCGCTGCACACGCTGGACGACCCGGACACCTACAAGACACTCGCGGCCGGCGACGGCTTCGGCGTGTTCCAGGTCGAGTCCGAGGGTATGTGCCGCCTGCTGCAGAATATTAAACCCAGCACCTTCGAGGACATCTCGGCCGTGCTCGCCATCTATCGCCCCGGCCCGCTCAGCGCCGGCGTGGACAAGGAGTTCGCCGCGCGCAAACACGGGCGCGTCGAGGTCACCATGCCGGGCGAGAAGGAAGGATACGCGAAGCCGGAAGCGGTCGAACAGCTCAGGAAGATCATGTCCGACACCTACGGGACGCTGATCTACCAGGAGCAGGCGATGCTGATGAGCCGCTTCCTCGGCGGCTTCACGCCCGGCGAAGCAGACGTGCTGCGCAAGGCCATCGGCAAGAAGAAGCAGGACCTGATGGACAAGCTGAAGCCCCAGTTTGTCGCCGGTTGCGAAA
Organism: Planctomycetota bacterium; assembly: GCA_020425515.1. GTDB lineage: Bacteria > Planctomycetota > UBA8742 > UBA2392 > UBA2392 > JACKID01. Next base: position 7,862 of record JAGQRI010000314.1, read on the forward strand.
AGAATGGCTACGGCAAAAAGCTCGGTGAGCACCTGTGGTCGCAGATGGAAGGCTTCGGCGCCTACGGTTTCAACAAGGCGCACACGGTCGCGTACGGGCTGATCACCTACCAGACCGGCTGGCTGAAAACCCACTACCCGCACGAGTACTACGCCGCGCTGCTGACCAGCATGATCGGCAACAACGACAAGATCGTTGAGTACATGCGCAACATCCGCGCTGCCGGCGTGAAGGTGACGCCGCCGGATATCAACGTCTCCGACGCCGAGTTCACGGCGGTGGACGGCAAGGTCGTCTTCGGCCTCAGCGGCATGAAAGGCGTCGGCACCAAGGCCGTCGAGAAGATCATCGAGTCGCGCAAGAAGGTCGGCGCGTTCAAGGGCTTCATGCACTTCCTCGACAACATCGACCTGATGCATGTGAACAAGGCGACGCTGGAATCGCTGATCAAGGGCGGCGCATTCGACAGTCTCAAACTCAACCGCAACTCGCTGCTCAGCGGTCTGGAAGCCACCCTGCGTCTGGCATCCGAGGGAGCCGCCGACCGCGCCAAGGGCCAGAACAATATGTTCGGCGGCCCCGCCAAAGCCGGCGAGGTAAATGAGCACCAGCGCGACCTCGACACCCTGCCAGACAAGCCGGCCTTCACGGAAGCCGAGCGTCAGCGCCACGAAAAGGAAACCTTCGGGCTGTACATCACCAGCTCGCCGCTCGATACGTACCGCGAAGTCTTCGAGAAATACGCCAAGAACCGCGCAAGCAACCTTGAGCAATCCGACGCCGGCGGCGCGGTCATCCTCGGCGGGCTGATCAGCGGGCTGCAAGTCAGCACCGTGCGCAACGAGAACAGCCGCAACTTCGGCAAGAAGATGGCCCGCTTCGACCTGGTCGATGAAACCGGCTTCACCAAAGTGACCGTCTTCCCCGACACGTACGCCAAGCTCGAAGACGTGATCCAGGACGACGCGCCGGTGTTCGTGCGCGGCATGCTTGAGTGGCAGGGCGACGACGAAAACGCCACGATCCTGGTCAGCAAGATCATCCACGTGAACGACGCCGACCAGGAATTCGAACACGACGACGCGCTCAAGTTTGACAACGAATTCCAGCTCTTCACCAGCACCACACCAGACGAACTGCCGTTGCTCGAGGAAAACACACAGGTACGTGTAGGCGGCGCGGTAGCGGGCCTGCGCAAAGGGACTTCCAAGCGCGGCAACGAGTACGCGACGTTCAATCTGGCCGGGCCGAAAGGGTCGTTCCGCGTGCTCTGCTTCGGCGAACTGGCCGACCATTGGGTGCCGAAGCTGAAAGAAGGCATGGCCCTGTTCGCGCTCGGCGAAGCACAACCGGACCGCGACGGGCGTTACGCGATCAAGGCCGACGAATTGATCCCGGCCGGCGTCGCGCGCGCACGTTTCACCAGCGGCATCTGCCTGACGCTGACGACCAGCGAGATCAACAGCGAGTTGCTCGGCTCGCTCAGCCAGTTGGCGCTGAACTACCACGGGCAGACGCCATTGTATTTCAAGGTGCTCGGCGACGACGGCAAGCCGCTCGACCTTGTCGAGGCTGCGCCGACCTTCCGGGTGACGCCGAACAAGGATTTCGAAAATAGTGTCGCCGGGCTGTTGTCCCTCGACCGCATCCAGTACGCCCGCTGATGCCGCGCCTGTTCGTGGCCATCGATTTCCCGGAAGAGGTCAACCGGCAATTGATCGGCCTGTGCAAAGGCATCCAGAAAGCCAAGTGGATCAAACCCGGCCAGATCCATCTGACACTGAAGTTCGTCGGAGAGGCAACCGACGACCAGGCCGAGTTGCTGAAACTGGCCTTGGAAGAAATCAATGTCCCGGCGTTTGACCTGAAACTGAAGGGAACCGGAACCTTCCCGCCGCCGGAAGAACATCACCGCCCAAGGGTTTTGTGGGCCGCAGTGGAAGCCGGTCCGGAACTGTACGAACTACAAAAGAAGACCGACCACGCAACGCAGCAGGCGGGTATCAAGACCAATCAGGAGCACTTCACCGCCCACGTAACCCTGGCGAGGTTCCGCCAGGCCCCCGGCGCGGACCTAAAGACGTGGCAGACCCGCCACCAGAACTTCGAAACCCAACTGCTACGGGTCAACGAGTTCCACCTGATCGAAAGCACACTCACGCCCGACGGCGCAATTCACGCACCTGTCCAGTCCTTTCCCCTGACTTGAAGCGTGTGACTCGTACTACTGGCCGCTATCCTGGCGTCAAAGGGTCACGGCCGAACAAGCCATGAAGCTACCGCAAAACTCGCTGCTGATCGCATCCCGCGCATGGTACGACGCGCCGCTTGCGGAGTTCCTGGACAGCCCGCCCGCGGTAGTACTCGGCAGGCTCACGCAGAATTCCGACTTCAGCGTAGAACCAGACCAGCGCGATGCGTGGCTCGGGCAAATTGACGTGTTGCGGACAGCACTGGCCGGTAGCAACGGAAACATCTACCTGGAATTCAACATCCCGCGCATGGGCAAACGCATCGACGCAGTAGTACTGGTCGGGCCGGTTGTCTTCGTGATCGAATTCAAGGTCGGCGCCGAAAGCTTTGACCGGACCGCTATCGATCAGGCATGGGACTACGCTTTCGATCTGAAGAACTTCCACGAGGCCAGCCACGACGCGCCGATCGTGCCCATCCTCATCGCAACGGAGGCGCAGCCAACACACCTTCCAACACCAAGCGGCTCAGTTGATGGAGTGTACGAACCATTAGGTGTTCATCCTGACGGATTGCGTGGTGTGATCGCCAAAGCGACCGGTGATATCACCGGCCGCGCGGTCGTTGCCTCCGACTGGCAGGCCGCACCATACCGCCCAACACCGACGATCATCGAGGCCGCACGCTCGTTGTACGCACAGCACGGTGTGCACGCGATTCGGTCGTTCGATGCCGGGCAGAAGAACCTGGCCGTCACGTCAGGCCGTGTCGAAGAGATCGTTCGAGATGCACGCGAAAACCGGCGCAAGGCGATCTGCTTCGTAACTGGCGTACCGGGCGCCGGCAAGACACTCGTCGGCCTCAACCTCGCGACACAGCACCGGGCGGAGCGGGTGGTGGACCCGGCCGTGTTCCTGTCCGGCAACGGACCGCTGGTGGACGTGCTCCGCGAAGCACTCATCCGTGACGAGTACCAGAGAAGGAGGGCGGCTGGCGAGAAAGTCCGCAAAGGCAAGGTGGGTGAAGGGGTCAAGCAGTTCATCCAGAACGTCCACCACTTCCGCGACGACAACCTGCAGCACGCCGGCGCACCCGCGGAACACGTGGCCATTTTCGATGAAGCCCAGCGCGCCTGGAACCTGCAAAAGACGGCGGATTTCATGCAACGGCGCAAGAAGGTCCCGAATTTCAACCAGTCCGAACCGGAGTTCCTGATCTCATGCATGGATCGGCACGACGACTGGTCTGTGATCGTGTGCCTGGTCGGCGGTGGGCAGGAAATCAATACCGGCGAGGCCGGCATCGCTGCCTGGCTGGACGCAATCAACAGCCGTTTCCCCCACTGGGACGTGCACATCTCGTCAAACCTGCACGACAGCGAATACGCTGCCGGCAAGGCCATGGAGTTCGCGGTGGAACGCAGCAACGCCATTCTGGACGACGCGCTGCACCTGGCTGTGTCAATGCGGTCGTTCCGCGCCGAGAACGTGTCCGGTTTCGTAAAGGCTCTTCTCGACCGAGACCTGGCAGCAGCGCGGACGGCCTGCCACGAATTCAGTGACCGGTACCCGATGCGACTGACGCGCAACATGGACGCAGCAAAGCAGTGGATCCGCAGTAGGGCCCGGGGTTCGCAGCGCTACGGGCTGCTGTGCTCGTCAAAGGCGATGCGCCTGAAACCCCATGCGATAGACGTCCGGCACAACGTGAATCCGGTGCACTGGTTTTTGAACGACGCTGACGACACGCGCTCAAGCCAGTACCTCGAAGATGCGGCCACGGAGTTTCAGGTACAAGGGCTCGAAGTGGACTGGGCGTGCGTCAACTGGGACGCCGACTTCAGAGCGACGGAGGATGGCTGGAGCCATCACGACTTCCGGGGCAGCAGCTGGTGCAACATTCGCAACGAAGCCAACAAGCAGTACCTGACGAACGCGTACCGGGTGTTGTTGACAAGGGCAAGACAAGGCATGGTAATCTTCGTCCCGCCAGGCGATTCAACAGACCACACAAGAAAGCCCCAGTGGTACGACAGCACCTATGAATACCTGAAATCAGCAGGCTTGGCGGAACTGTAGGCCCAAACGCCAGGCGGGACCTGTACACGCAGAAGCCACCCCAACCCCAACTTGACACCAACAAGGCCGATGGAGATAGTTCATAGCGCACACGCAGGAGGGAGCACACTCACAGGCGATAGTGCACAAGAAACAATGCGGGCGTAGCTCAGTGGTAGAG
>JAGQRI010000315.1 GCA_020425515.1 Planctomycetota bacterium
CGAGCAAGCTCGGCTCGCACAGGCAGGATTGCCTGTGCCACGCGAAAGAGGACGACGGACTAAACCGCGCCTTCTGGGTTCCAGCAGTACTTTGAGACGAAGGCTATGGTGCGACCCATCAGTCGGGCTGCGGCGAACTCGCTTACCTGCTGGCCTTCGGTGGGGGCTACCTCGACGATGTCGAAGCCGACGATGTTTCGCGCCTTTGCCAGCTTCTGGATGATCTTCAGCCCGAGGTACCAGGTCAGACCGCCGGGCTCGGGGGTGCCGGTGCCGGGGAAGACGCTGGGGTCGAAGCCGTCCACGTCGATGGTCAGGTAGACGTTGCGTGAAAGCTTGCCGATGGCTTCATCGATCCACGGGCCTTCGGTGTGGTAGTCCCAGGCGTGGTAGCAGTGCACCGGGCGGTCCGGGTGGCCGGGCTCGAACTTTTCCCTTGAGCGAATGCCGACCTGCACGATCGGGCACCACTCGTTGATGCGCGCGGCGGCGCAGGCGTGGCTGTGCTTGTCCTCGTCGTAGCTTTCGCGCATGTCACTGTGCGCGTCGATGTGGAACACGCTCAGGTCCGGGTAGGTCTCGAATGCGGCCTTTACCGCGCCGGGTGAAACCGAGTGCTCGCCGCCGACTAGGATCGGGAATTTGCCCGCCTCGAAGATCTGCTTTGCCGCCGGGTACACCTGGCCGATGGTCATTTCCTCGGCCGTGCAGTCCGGGTTGAACGCTTTGAGCGTCGCGACGCCGTGGCGGGGGATGTGTTCCTCGCCGGTGATTTCGTCGAACAGCTCAACCTGCTGGCTGGCGCGGCGGATCGCTTCCGGCCCGGCGCCTGTGCCCTTGCCGTAGCTGACCGTGCCCTCGTACGGCGCCGACATCACGACGATGCGCGCGCGCTCGAGCGTCGTCAACTCGGGTTCGAGGCCGAAGAAATTGTCGTCGTCCGTGACGAGCAGGTCGGTCAGGTCCGGCATGGTTTTCCTTTCGCGCAACGCGGCCGGCGTCCGGGAATACGGAACGCCGGCCGCTACGCAAAGCTTCCTACTTCTTCTTGGCGCGCTTGGGCTTCGGATTGGCGAGTTCCGGCACGCGCAGCCCCTGGTGCCCGGCGTTGAGGGCGGCCAGTTGCTCCGGCGTGAGCTGCCAGTTGTCGAAGATGAACACGCAGGCGGCGATGACGGTCGCCCACATGTCCTTCGGCCCTTCCGCCGACTGGGTGACGTTGCGGGTGGTGACGATTTCGCCGCCGAGCTTCCATTCCTGTTTGCGCTCGTTCCAGGCTTTGCTCGGGTCGAACGGCAGGCCCATGGTCGTCGCGAGCATGCTGGCCGCCAGGTCCTCGGCGTAGTCGCCGGCCTGGGTGTCGTTGACGCCGTAGGCGTGGTACTCGGACAGGTAGCCGAACTTGGACGTGTCCTTGGGGATCGAGACACCCACGCTGGCCGCGACCATGCGGCGGTACTCGTTGGTGGCCTGGCGCGACATGACGCAGAAGGCGACCTGGCCGTCGTGCAGTTCTTTCAGCCCCTGCTTCTTGGGGATGATCTTGCAGCCCGGCGGCATGATCGAGCTGATGGTGACCACGTTCAACGCGGCGATGCCGGCGTCACGCAGTGCGTCTTCGAAGCTGGCCAGGTATTCCTTGTGGATTCCGACGCCCTTGGTGAAGAACGCGCGGGTAGGGACGAGTTGCAGCATCCAACGGCTCCTGTTGCTGTTGGGGTTGCCCCTGGCGCCGCCCCGCATGGGGCGCCGCGGCAAGGCATCGGCACTCCGTTCGGCCGCCGCTGTTCCACACCTGTGAAAGCGACCGAGGGGAGTACCGCCGTTTCCTGTCCGCAGTCCTTCAACGGTGGAACGGACCGGACTTTTTGGATGAAACCGGGTCGGATGTAAAGGTGGCGGGAAAAGAAATTGTGCGTCAGTCACCGGCCCAAAGGTAACCCAACTCACTTGCGCGGACCCGCAGGTATTCAGGCTCATACCTGTAGTAGATTTCGAGATTGAGCGTGCACAGCGCGGTTGAGTAGACGCGTCCGCCGCCGTTGCGGGCCCAGTGGCCCACCGGGTCAAAGCTGCCGCGGCGCGCGCCGGCCTTTTCCTGGTTGTCGAGCAGCGTGCGCTTCAGCGCGATGTTCCACTGCCGCCAGGCGTCGTCGCCGCCCTCGGTGTCGCGCGCGAGCAGCATCGAGATCGTGCCGTAGTACCAGTAGTACATGTTGCTGCCGTTGAGGTCGCCGGCGCGGATCCAGCTTGGTGGCTCCTTGCCGATCTTTTCGAGCTGCTTCTTTTGCGTCCAGGAATCGGACGGCTCACCCATCAGGCGTCGGCAGACGTTGCTGGCCGCGAGCATTGCCATGCCCTTGTGTCCTTTGCGGGTGCCCTCGTCGGCGTAGACCGCCTGGCCGTCTTTCTGCGTGCAGTCTTTCAGGAACTGTGCCAGGCGCTGCAGGTTTTCCTTCGGGATATCGAAGTTGGCTTCGCGCGCCGCCAGCAGCGCCAGGATTGCCCAGCCGGAAATCGACAGGTCGTCGCGCGTGGAGGGCTCATAGCTGTCGCGCCTGCTGGGGTAGCGCTGGTCGTAGTCCCAGCCGCCGCCGGGGCCCTGCATGGCAAGCAAATAGTTCAAAGCCCGGCGCATGGGTGTACGCAGGGTTTCATCGCCGTTGACCAGGTACAGGTCGGTGATCGCGAAGGTCGCCAGCGTGTGGGCGTACATGGTGACGGTGTGCCCGTTGCTTTCGAGCCCGAAGCCTCCGTCGGCGACACGCTGCTGCGACAGCAGGTATTCGCGCGCGCGCTTCACGGTGGCCTTGTAGGGACCTTCGTGGTCGCTGTAGCCGGCGCCCGTGAAAGCCAGCATGCACAGCCCCGTCAGCCCGAGGTCGTTGCGCGCGAGCCCCATGCCCTCCGCGCCGCGATCCTGGGCGCTGGCGGTGGGCAGGTAGTGTGTCATGTAGCCGTCCGAGTCCCACTTGCCGTCGAGGTCCTGCACCGTCACCAGCCAGTTCAGCGCCATGCGGACGGCGTCTTCCGTTTCGCCGCTGCCGCCGTTGCGCTTCAGCCCGATGCCGTGCTTGCCCTCGCCGCGCAGCCCGTGGCTGCCGCCCCCGCCGAGACCGGCCGTGCCGCCGTCGTCACCTCCGCCGCCGGCCGCGTTGAGTGACGCGTTCAGGCGCTCGGAAAGCGTCCGGTTGTCGGTGGTGGGGGCCTGCTGGTCGGTGTCGGCCATGGTCGGCTGGTCGCGGTCCGGGCGCGGCTCGATCTCGGCCGTCTCCAGCTTGTTGAAGGCCTGGCTGACCGTGGGGCTGGGCTGGTTGGTGTTCGGCGATTCCTCGCCGGGTGCGGCGCCTTCGTCGTTGTCCTTGACCTCTTCTTCGGGGTCCGAGCCGATGATGTCGCTGACCTTGATGGTGTATGGGCCCGGCACAGGCTCTTCGATCATCGTGAACAGCCGGTGATTGATCACGAGTGTAAACACCATCAGGTGCACGCTGAGAGTCAGCAGCAGCGGCGTGCGCCAGTCGCGGCGCTTGCGCTTTGAGGCGGCAGGCAAAGCAGCGCTTGCGGAACCTCGCAGTTCCTCCCGCCTTCCGCCTTCGCCAAGGCTTCGGCGGACAGGCCCGTCATCTGCTCGTCGCCTCGAACTCATCAGTCGTTGCGCTCCCGGCGGCGTTCGAGTTCGCGCCTGATGTCGTTGAGCATCTCCTGCAACTCTTTGTCAGTCAGGTCGCGCAACTCGCGCGTGGCTTCCCCGCTCATGCGGTCGCGGGCTTTGCGGGCTTCAATGCGAACGCTTTCGTCGGGGTCGTTCTCGACCATGCGGCTGATTGCCGGCAGGGCTTCCTTGTCGTTGAGCATGCCGGAAACGCGGCAGGCCAGCGCGCGGGTTTTGTCGTCGTGGTCGCGTAACAGGGCGCGCACGTACGGGCGCGCGGCGATCAAGCGGCGCGAGCCGACTTCGATCAGCCCTTCCCATACTTCGCCGAGGTTCTTGGACTGCAGTTTGGCGATCGACGGCTCGGCCAGCTCCTTCTCAATGGCGACCAGGTCATCCACGACGCCGGGGGAAAGCGGTGTCTGCGAGGCGGGCTCCGGCTGGTGCGGCGCCGGTTCAGGCGGCACCGGCTGATTGGTTCCCGGCTGGTTGGTCTCCGGCTGGTTGCCGGGCGGATTCTCGTTGCCGAAGTCGGTTGGCTGGAGCTGCTCACGCGGGCGGCGGTTGCGTGCGTCCGGCGCCGCCTCAGAGTTGGCCTGCCTGCCCATCACGTCGTTCAGCTTCTGTTGCGAGGTGATGGCGAAGTAGAGGCTGACGGCGAACATCGGCAGGATGATCGCGAACATCACCAGCGGCAGGATCGGGCGCTTTTGCTCGGACTTGGCCTCGGCCAGGAATTCTTCAGCAGCGGCCGAGGCATGGCGCGGAGCGGACACGGCGGCACGCGGGGCGGCCGCACGCGGCAGGCTGGGCCGCCCGGCGGGCCGGGGTTTGGGCTGCGGACGTTGCGGCGTCGGACGTGCCGCCGGTTCGGTCGGTACGTCTTTGGTGGCCGGTGCGCACCTCGCGCAGTGCAGCAGCTCGCCGATGCGGGCGGCGCGTCCCTCAATCAGGTCGAGCGCCGTAACCGGGATGCCGCAGGAATCGCAGGTCCAGACGGCCTGCTCGTAATGTCCGAGCGGCCCGGTGGTTTCCTGGCCGATTTCGTCGGTGGCGGCCTGTACAGCGGCGGCGGTCTGCTCTTTGGCGACACAGGCCGAGCACACCAGTTCACCCTTGCGCTCAATGGCTTCACCGCGCGCGATGCAGCCTTCGCTGAGAGGACGTCCGCACTTGTCACAGAACTGCAGCAGCATAACTGGCCCATCCGGGGCGGGCCGCGGGGATTCTGACCGGGGCCTGCGCCCCAATCATTAAGTGTAAGAACGGATGAAGTCCGCGACAGGCCCGAAAAGAGCCGGAATTGCATTTCGGCGAAGCCCCTAAATCGCTTATTGCGCGTAATTTAGGGCAGTTCCTGCTTCAGGCAGAAGACGCTGCCGCCGGACTTCATGAACTCCGAGGTATCCAGTTCGATCACCTCAAAGCCGCTGTCCTTCAGCCATGCGGCCGTTTCGCCGGAGCCCTGCTGCATCAGCACGTGCTTGCCGTCGGGGCAGTGGGCGTTGCAGGCGAAGTTGGCCGCGTCCGCGTCGCTGACCGTGCACAGGTGTTTGAAGCCGGCCTTGAGGCGCTCGCAGGATGGTTCGTCAAAGGCGGGCGGGTAGTACATGGCCGTTTCCGCATCGAGCACGCAAAGGCAAGTATCCAGGTGGTAGAACCGCGGGTCGGCCAGGCGCAGCGGGATCACCGGCCCGATCAGTTTGCCTGCCTGGTCCCAGGCGGCTTCGTCCGTGCGCGGCCCGACGCCGCCCCAGTGCAGGCGTTTGTCGGCGTGGCGTATGGCGTCGCCGGCGCCTTCGAAATGAAAGCCTTCAGGCAACTCGTGCAATGTGTAGCCCTGCTCGCGATAGAAGGCTTTGAAGTGTTCGACCTCAGGCGCGCGCGATTCGGATGCCATGCGGGAAAGCAACGCGCCCGACTTGCCTTCTTCATCAACAAACACCAGCGACTGGTTGGCGGCGAAGCAGAAGTCCGCCAGCCCCTTCGGCGCGTCGATCATGTCCACGCACAACTTGAGGCCCCGGTAGGCGTCGGCGAGCGCATCCCACTGGCGAACGGCGGCCGCGGTATCGACCGCATTCAGGTTTCCCCGGTCGTCAGTCGCCCAGGGGTTCAGTGCGGTTTCCACGGCGAAGTAAGTCGGAGATGCCATCAGCACGCCGCCGCAACGCCAGCCCGGGGCCGCGTTCGTGACGACGTTGCGCACTTCCTCAGGTGATTCGATCAGCGCCATGCCCCGCCTTGACGCCCCCGTGCTATAGGGGCCTAATCCGAGCATGAATCACCTGTTCACATATCTCAATGGGGGCGTGTTTTTGTGGCTGCTGGCCGGCTGGCCGCTGCATCGCCGCCGACCGTTGCACATGATGTGGATGACTTTCGGCTTCGCGCTGGACACGGCGTTGCTGCTTTTCATCGAGATCGACCGCGACGCCACCAGCCAGCTATTCGGCGGCATGAGCGCCTGGCTGGCGATCCACATCGT
>JAGQRI010000006.1 GCA_020425515.1 Planctomycetota bacterium
AAGCGCTCGACGATTCCACGGTGCGGATCACATTGAATCAGCCTTTCCCGCAGTTCCTGATGGCGATCACGCTGTCCTACGGCGCGATCATGCCGATTGAAGCCGCGCAGAAGTACGACATGAACGAGCACATGGTCGGCACCGGGCCATATGTGTTGAAGGAAGCAAACGACGAATTGATCCGCTACGAGCGCAACCCCAACTATCGCGCCGTGCGTCTGCGCGACGTTCCGGACGGCCACCCGCTGAAGCACTTTGAAGGCGCGCGCCTGCCTCTGACCGACCAACTGCGCTACGAAATTGTCCCGGAAGACGGTGACCCCTTTCAGGAGTTCCTGGATGGCAAACTGCCGACGACGGGAATGGACAACGATCAGTTCGTCAAGGTGATGGACGGCGAAGCCCTCAAGGCCGGCAAGCAGGGCGACGACCTGCTCAAACAAGAGTATCGCGACAAGGGTATACACCTTCGCACTTACGCCGAGCCCACGCTGCACTACATCTCGTTCAACATGAACGACGACGTCTTCGGCACGCCGGCCGGCAAGAAGGGTACCGCCCTGCGGAAGGCCGTGGCGATGTGCGTTGACCGGCAGGACTACGTCGACAGGTTGCTCAACGGGCGCGGCGAGCCGGCCGACCAGCTGGTGCCGCCGGGTATTCTTGGGCGCGCCGATGACTGTCGCCTCACGAACCAGAAGCACGATCCCGCCGCCGGGCGCAAGCTGCTGATGGACGCTGGTTTCACCGTGACTGAAGACGACGCCGGCTGGACCACCCGGGACGCCAAAGGCAAGCAAGTGACGCTCGAAGTCTGCTTCCGGAGTCAAAGCGGCTCGACACTGGAGTACGGGGAATGGCTCGAGGAGGCAGTTGCCTCGGTTGGAATCAAGCTCAAGACGGCATACTTGACGTTCCCCGAGTTCCTGAGACGCCAGGACGAAGGCAAAGGCCAAGCCTACGACGCCGGCTGGGTGATGGACTACCCGGACGCCCAGAACATGCTGCAGTTGCTGTACGGCCCCAACAAGCCGCCCGGCATCAACAGCGCAAGCTACGGTTCAGAGAAGTACGACGAGTTGTACGAGAAAATGGCCGTGCTGCGTGAAGACGTCCCCGAACAGGCCGAAGCCAAACGCAAGCTGATCATCGACATGCACAAGCGGATCGACGAGGACACCCCCTGGGTGCTGATGGAGTACCGCAAGATCTTCACCCTCTATCACGAAGGCTTCCTGCAACCCCCACCTAACCCGTTCGCCTGCAACTTCACCAAGTACACCCGCTGGGACCGCTGAGGATCCGAGATGCCGCGACGCCTGCTGATCCCGCTGGCCCTGCTGCTCGCAAGCACGATCTGTCTGGCCGGGCCGCCTCCCAAAAAACCGGACCCGCCCGCGCTGCATCCACTTCGCATCGCCCTGAACTGGACAAAGGACCCGTGCGACCCACAGATTCACGTTCGACCGCTGCTGGCCCCTGTGTGTTTCGATCCTTTGTACATATGGGAAAGTGGCGAGAATGGGCTTGCCGTAAAACCCTGCCTCGCAGAAGGGTGGCCCAGTTATTCCGACGACGGGTTGACCTGCACGATCCGCCTGCGCGCCAATGCGGGCTTTGAGGACGCCTCGCCCGAGCAGAGGAAACGCGACTACTACAAAGAGCACCCGGAAGAACGCATCATTCCGCTGACCGCGAAAGACGTCCTGTTCACACTCAAGCGCGCGGCCAAGTACCGGAACTACAACTCGTACACAGTGATCCAGGGCTTGATTGCCGGGCTGGAGAAAATGCCCGCAGCGAAATGGCCGGACTATCGGCTCGACTGGGACGAACAAGACGATGCCTTTGAACCGGACGGTATCCGGATTGTCGACGAGCGCACGCTGACGTTCACGCTGACCCGGCCTACCCGCCTCCTGCCGGTATGGCTGGCGAATCCGTGCTTTTGCGTCGTGAGCCCAACATTCATGGATCGGGACGCTACGGAAAACACACATCTCCACCTGGACTCTCCCAGCCACACTTCAGGGCCATTTTCGTACGGCCACGTCTGGAACGCGGATTGGGCTTTCGAGCCAAAGGCGCCTAGCCCTGCATTGGCGCCCCGCCACATCATCGATGACGACACATCCTACCCGGGCGCAATCAGAGCGATGGACGACGGCAAGCTGGACTACAGCTTCGGCCTCTCGATTCCCGGTAGCGTGAAGCCGGAAGAACGCGACCCGCGCATTCGCCCGGTTCCGCTGGAGTTGATGTACTACCTCGCATTCAACATGAAGGACAAAACCTGGGGTGGTTTGGACACAGATGGCCGGGCGCTGCGTAAGGCGGTCTCGCTGGCGTTTGAGCGTCGAAAGTTTGCGCAGAATTGGACGTCCACCAGCGACGGCTACGCAGGCGAGTGCGATTCAGCCCTGCCACGCAGGCGCGGTGCAGCAGGTCTGGGAGGCGCGGGGCAATGGAGTCAGGGCAGCGCGCAGGACGCACGCGACGCGTTGAAAGACAGCGCCTGGGAGAAGATGCCGGAGGAAGGGCTCAAGCTTCGCGTCGCCACCGGCGCCAAGCTGAGTGAGCGCGAACGCGCGACCATCGATTCCTCGCTCAAGGCCATCGACATCCGCATCGACTGGATCATTCTCAGTGAAGACGAGTTCCGAAAATCGGTCGCGGAAGGCAACGCCGACGCCTGGCTGGTTGGCTGGATGAACGACTCCCCACACCCGGCCGAATTCCTGAGATTGTTGAGTTCGTACCACGCCATGGATGACACGGGGACGGCGCTCTTCCCCGGCGGCTATTCATCGGAAGAGTTCAACGACGCTTTCCGCAGACTCGAAGAACTCGACGCCGCCCATACGAACCTTGCAAATGCCGACCAGGCTGCAAGCGCGGCTATCGCCATTCTTGAGAAAGACCGCCCGTACGTCCCACTCGTCGAGCTCTACACGCACGAAGCAGTCGCCCCGGGGGTTCGGGTGCCGGAAATACCGCTTTCGTGTGGCACACTGATTCGCCAGTTGAACCGCTGAGACTGACTTTGGCCCACCCTGCAGACGCGCCTCATCGTATCAGCAACGTCTGGCTGGACAGTTTGTTACGCTGGAAAGCACGGTGTGATCGGGTATGATCCCGGTCCCCCTGGAATTGCGGAGGCTTTATGCTGCAGCGGAACGGACTGCTTTTTCTTGCAGTTACTGTTGTCCTGTTCGGGCTGCAGGTCTCCACGGTTGCGCAGCCGGCGCCGCCGGTTCCCGCGCCGGTCGCACCCGCCAAGCCGGCCGCCGAGGGTACCAAGACCCTGCGGATCGCGTTCTCACCCAGCGAATCGCCGACGCTCGACCCCCACGCCGCGCGTGACCCGTTCAGCTTCCGGCTGATCGCCACGGCATACGAAACCCTCTACATGTGGGCTCCCGGCGAGCACCCGCACGTAGTGCCCTGCCTGGCGAAGGACTTCCCGCAGGTTTCGGAAGACGGGCTGACCGTCACCATCAAGGTCGACACCGACGCCAAGTTCCACTCCAGCGAGTGCTTCGGCGAGGAGCGCACCCGCAATCTCAAAGCCTCGGACGTTGTCCACAGCTTCAAGCGCCTGGCGGTGTACGGCGACAACGGCATGTACTGGCTGATCGGCGGGCTGATCCAGGGGCTGGACGAATACGCCTCAAAGGCCCGCTACGACATGAACTACGAAACGACGGACACCAAGGTCGAAGGGCTGACCGCCCCCGATGATGGCACCGTCGTCATCAAGCTCACGCGCCCGTACGCCCCGCTGGTGACCATGCTGGCGCACCCCAGCTTCTCGATCATCGCGCGCGAGGCCATCGACCACTACTCCGGCATGCTCGATGAGCGCATGGTCGGCACCGGCCCCTACCGCCTGAACGCCGTCGCCGACGGTCGCCTGTACGTCTTCAAGGGCTGGGACGACTACCGCGGCGAGAAACCGGTCTTCAAGCGCGTGACTTTCACGCGCCGCAACTACTGGAACGAGTTCATTGAAGGGTTCCAGAGCGGCCAGTTCCAGGAAATGCCGATGTGGGCCGACTACTACGACCGCGTGGTCAAGGACGGCAAGCCGGCCGGCGTGCTCGCCAAGACGGCAACCGAGGTTGTCCAGCAGGACGAACACGGCTACTACTTCCTCGCTTTCAACATGGAGGACCCGATCTGGGGCGCCATGGACGACGACGGCCGGGCGCTGCGCAAGGCTGTTTCCCTGTGCATCGACCGCAAGCAGATTCTCGAGGACGCGGGCTGGACGGCCGGCTGGAACGGTGCGCAGGAAGACCTGTTCCCGACGGGAATGGAATTCGAGGATGCGGACGATGAACTAGCTTACGGCAAGTCCGACATCGCACTGGCAAAGAAGACGCTGAACGCCAGCAAGTACAAGGGCGGCGTCGATCCTTCCTCGGGCGATGCTTTGACGCTGAGCTTCCTGATTTACGATACTTCGCGCATCCTTGAGCAGTACGCGAACCTGTACAACCAGTTGATCGTCAACCTGCGCTCCGGGCTGAAAGCGCTGGGCATGAAGCTTGATGTGCGCTATCTGGATACCACCAACTACCGCGAAGAGGTCACCACGGCCGACGAGCAGTTGTTCGTCTCGGGCTGGTTCCTGGATTACCCGGACCCGGCCAACTTCCTGCAGTTGTTCTGGTCCGAGAACGCGAAGACCAGCCTTGAGTTCAACAACGCGTCGCGCTATCACTCGCCCGAGTTCGACAAGCGCTTCCTCGAGTACGAATCGCTGGCGCCGGTCGAGGGCAACCTGGCACGCCGCCGCGAGCTTGTTTCGGCCATGGCAGGCGAGATCGCGAAGGACCAGCCGACGATCCCGCTGGTGCACAAGCGCACGATTTTCCTGCGCAACACCGGCACACAGGAATGGCCGCAGATGCCCCGCCAGACGTACAACGACATCCGCTTCGTAAAGGAGACGGATAAATGAAGTACCTGAAGTTCGCGCTCACACAGACCCCACTCGCCATCTTCGCCATCCTGCTAGTCGCCACCAGCCTCACCCCAGGCTGCGGCAGCACGGCCGCGTCCAATGCCGCGGAAGACGAGGGCCTGATCGTCGTTCGCCGCGACGAAGCCGGCGATCCGCGCAGCATGGACCCGCACAAGGCCGGCGACGTCGTCAGCAGCCGCCACTGCGGAATGACCTACGAATGCCTGTTCCAGTACGACTATCTGGCGCGCCCGGCCAAGCTGATCCCCTGCCTCGCCGACAAAATGCCGGAGTACGACGAAAAGACCCTGACTTACACGTTTAAGCTGCGTACCGATGTCCGCTTCCAGGACGACCGATGCTTCCACGCGGACGCCGCCGGGAAGCACTATCGGGACAGTGGCGAAGGTGAAGGTAAACAGGACGACAAAGGAGAAGGGCGCGCACTCGAAGCTGAGGACATCGCCTACTCGTTCAAGCGACTGGCGGCCTTGCCGGACAGCGGCGGCTTCTGGGTGATCGAGGGCCAGATCAAAGGCCTTGATGAGTTCCGCAACAAGGCGCTGGATCTCTCAAAGGAGGGCCCGCCCGAAGACCCGGACAAGCTGTGGCGCGATCACCTCAATAATGCCGAGGTCGAAGGCCTGCACGTCGTCGACAAGCACACCATCCAGATCACGCTGAACCAGCCGTACCCACAGTTTCTGTACGCCATCACCCTGTCCTACGGTGCGGCGGTTGCGCGCGAAGCCGCCGAGTACTATGGCGACGACTTGTTCCGTAAGCCGGTCGGCACGGGCCCCTTCGTGCTGAAAAGCTGGCGCTCGAACTGGGAGATTGTCTGGGAGCGCAACCCGAACTTCCGCGAGGAGTACTTCCCGGTTTCGGACAAGCCCGAAGACGCCCCTTACAAAGACCTGATGGGCAAACGACTGCCTATCGCCGACCGTATTGACTTTCGCATCATCAAGGAATCCGGCGCCAGCTTCCTGAACTTCCTGGCGGGCAACATTGACACTTCCGGGCTCGACAAGGACCAGTTCGCTCAGGCGATCACGCCCCAGCGCGAACTGACGCCAGCCATGAAGGAAAAGAACATCCACCTTCAGAAATATGCCGAACCCACGATTCACTACATCAGCTTCAACATGAACGACACCATCGTCGGGACACCGGCTGGAGAAAAGGGCAGGGCGATCCGTAGAGCGCTGGCTTTGTGTGTGAACCGGGATGACTACATCGATCGCTACGCCAACGGGCGTGGCGAGCCGGCGCGCCAGCTGGTTCCGCCAAGTGTAAAGGGCTACCAGAAAGCCAGTACGCTTGAAAGCCAGCGGTACGATGCAGAGGCCGGGCGCAAGGTGCTGCAGGACGCCGGCTTCGACGTGAACCGCAAAGGCACCAAGTACGAGGCCATCGACAAAGATACCGGCAAGCCGGTGACGATCACAATTGCCTACCGCAGTCAGTCCGAGACGACCAAACAGTACTCAAACTTTCTCGCCTCGCAGGCGGCGCAGGTCGGCATCAACCTGCAGTCCGAATTGCTGACGTTTTCCGAGTTCCTGAAGCGGCAAGACGAAGGCAAGGGACAGGCCTACGATGCCGGCTGGGTGATGGACTACCCGGACGCGCAGAACATGCTGCAGTTGCTGTACGGCCCAAACAAACCACCCGGTATCAACAGCGCCAGCTATGCATCGTCCGAATACGACAAGCTGTATGAGGAAATGTCGAAGCTCGACGACCAGGTGCCTGATCAACTGGACCATAAAGTCGACCTGATCCGGCAAATGCACGAGGTTCTGGACCGCGACGTGCCCTGGGTGCTGATGGAATTCCGCGTCATATTCGCGCTCTACCACGACTGGTATCTGCCGTCGCTGGACCCGAACCCATTTGCATACACCTATTTCAAGTTCGCTTACTCGAACTCCGAGCAGCGGGCTGAATCCGCCCAGCAATGGACTGATTCGCCGTTCCTGCCCGGCTTCTTCATTATTGTCGTCGCTTTGGTGCCCGTCTGCCTGATGGGCTACAAGGTCTACCAGCAGAAGTAGGAACCGCGGATGTTCGCCTACATCGTTCGAAAACTGGTGTACATGCCGTTCATCCTGCTGGGTGTCATCTTCATTACGTTCGTGCTGTTCCAGATGTCCACGACGCCCGAGTCGCTCGCGAAGATCCAGCTTGGCGAGAAGGCCAGCGGCCGGCAAATCTATGAATACCTTAGCGACAAGGGACAGGTTTCATGGACCGACGCCGGAAACGCCAAGCGCGAACTGCTCGGCCAGGGCGTGCTCGACAACAAGCGCACGCCGTTCTTCGTCGCCGGCAAGCTGGATGAGTTCGCGGACAAGCGCGACGACCTGCACGAGCGCATGGTTGACCTGCAGACCGACATCGCCGAGTTGGAAGCCGAAGAACGCGAGGAGCACGGCGGCGGAGAGGGCGACACCAGCTTCAGCCCTTCGGAAGACCTGAAAGACCTGGGGCACAAGAAGGGGCAGGCCGCCAACCGCCAACTGGAGAACCGCATCCACATCGCGGAGGCATTGCTTGACGCGCGCCGCGTCGAGGAAACACTTCTGATTCGCGAACAACTCAAGAAGGATGGCGTCGCCGACGACGACCTCAAGGACGCCGCGGGCGGGCGCGTTGCGGAGCTGCAGGGGCTGGACAACCTGGACATCGAGCTGGCCTTCCTGAAGGAAGACGTCGAGATACTCGAATCCGTCGATCATGAGATCCTCAAAAAGCAATTGGAGGAAGCAAAGGCCAGCGTCAAGGAGATCGAGGATGCGATTGCCGCCAAGCTGAAGCAGGCATCTGCAGACAATCCGGACAGCACGCTTGCAGCCGACTGGAAGGCATGCTCGGAAATCCGAGACAACCTAAGCAAGATCGAAGGCGTCGAGCCGGACCTCGTCTACACGGCATGGTACGTCAACTTCGTCTACTACATTCGCGACATCGCGACCCTCGACTTCGGCGACACCAACAACCGCCGCCCGGTGATGGACGTGATCAAGGAAGGCATGTGGCCCAGCCTGGCGCTGGCGATCCCCGGCTTCTTCATTGCAGAGTTGATCGGCGTCTTCTTCGGGCTGTTCGCCGCGATGTACCGACAGACCAAGATCGACCACGTGATCGTGATCAGCTCGATCCTGTTGATGAGCATCAATGCCATCGCGCTGATCATGTTCGGCCAGAAGTTCCTGGCAGCCGACTGGAATTACTTCCCGATTACGGGCTACGCGTCAGGGTTAGGGGCAATCCGCTTCCTAATATTGCCGATCATGCTGTACGTGATCATCACGTTCGGCGAGCGTGTGCGCTTCAACCGCATCGTCATGCTGGACGAAACCAACCAGGACTACGTGCGCACTGCCCGTGCCAAGGGCGTCAGCGAGAACAGCGTGCTGTTCAAGCATATCCTGCGGAACACGCTGATCCCACTCATCACGCGTTGGGTTGTTGCCATTCCGTCGCTGTACCTGGGTTCTCTGGTGCTGGAAACGTTCTTCGCGATCCCCGGCCTTGGCTACCTGACCGTTGAGGCGATCGGGAACAGTGACGCCAATGTGATTCGCGCGGTTGTTGTGTTCGGCTCGGTCAGCTTCATGCTGGCAGCCCTGCTTTCGGACGTGCTGTACGCGGTTGTGGACCCGCGCGTGAAGTTGAGCTGATGCCAAGTTAAGGATATCGCAATGCCCTGGAGGGAAGTCATCCGGCTGCTGATGAAGCGCAAGCTCGCTGTTGCGTGCTTCGTAGTGGTCGTGATCTGCGCGTTCGTTGCCGCTACGGCGCAGGTCTGGGTGCCGGATTCGGACCTGGATGCCAACCCCGGGGCCGACACGGCCGCAAACCTCAAAGAACGCGAAACCCTGCTGCTACTGCAGGAAATCCACGACGACTATCCGGACAAATCCGACAAGGAAGCACAGGAGGAAGCCGAAGCCGAAATCAAGGAACGCTACGATGGTGTCGACATCACCGTCACAGGGCTGAAGCGCAGCTACCACCCGCCAAGTTGGATACTTGCCCTCGACAAGGACGACCCCCACTGGAAGGAAACCGGCGGCGAACCGGTACCCATGGAAGACCGCGATTGGGGGCTTTTCAGCGCGAAAGCCTGGCGCTTCCCGATGGGCTGCGACGTCGAAGGCGTGAGCATCCTTGCAAAGCTGATCCGAGGGCTGCAACTGGCGTTCATCATCGGCATCATCCCGACCGTGATCAGTTCGATCATCGCCGTCGTCATGGGCTTGCTGGCTGGTTACTTCGGCAAGCTGTTGGATGACATCATCGTCTTCATCATCTCGACCATGGCGAGCATCCCACTACTGCTGCTGCTGATCGCCTTCATCCAGGCGGTGCGCAACAGCGAGATGATTACCCAATGGTTCGAGGCCGTTGGACTGGGCGAAGACGAGAAACATTGGCGCAACCTGTTCCTGGTGCTGATCGTGATTGGGCTGACCACGTGGATCGGGTTGTCGCGCCTTGTCCGCGCCGAGGTCATGAAGCACAAGAACCGTGAGTACATTGATGCCGCCCGCGCACTGGGCTACAGCACACCGCGGATTCTGTTCAAGCACGTGCTGCCGAACGTCTTCCACATCGTGATCATCACCTTCACCATCGGCTTCATTGGCGCCGTGGGGCTGGAGGTATTCCTCAGCTACGTCGGCATCGGCGTCGAGGCCAAGCTGCCGACCTGGGGCCAGATGATCTCCGGCGGACGGACCGAGTTGCAGCGCGATCCTTCAGTATGGTGGCCGCTGACATTCGCCACCATGTTCCTGTTCATTCTGTCACTGGCGTTCAGCCTGTTCGGCGACGCGCTGCGCGATGCGCTTGATCCTAAGTTGCGCACCTAGTAGCGTTGCCGGCGAGGTCTGAATGCGGACAGGAATCTTCATCACGGGCACTGACACCGAGGTCGGCAAGACGATCGTTGCCGCCGGGCTCGTGCTTGCTCTCAAACAGCGCGGGCTCAATGTCGGCTACATGAAACCCATCGAGAGCGGCTGCCCGGTGCTCGACGGCGAAGTCGTACCGCAGGACGTGCGCTTCGTGCGCGAAACCGCCGGGCTGCGCGACGACATCGACCTGATGTGCCCCTACCGCCTGAAGGCCCCCGCGGCGCCGAGCGTCGCCAGCCGCCTCGAGGACGTCCACGTCGACGTCGGCTACATCGTTGACCAGTATTTCCAGCTTTCGTTGATGCACGAAATTGTTGTCGTGGAGGGTGTCGGCGGGCTGATGGTGCCGCTGAACAACAATGACCTTGTCACCGACCTCGTGCTGCAGATGGGGCTGGACATGGTCGTGGTGTCGCGCCCCGGACTGGGCACGATCAACCACACTTTGCTCACCGTCAACATGGCTAAGATGATGGGCATTCCGCTCAGCGGGGTGATCATCAACGGCTTCGGGCGCGAGGCCATCGGCCTGCCCGAGCGCACCAACCCGGACGAGATCGAGCATTTCGGTAACGTGCCGGTGCTGGGCATCCTGCCGTGGCTGAAAGACCTGGACTACAACTCATGCCAGCCTGGCTCGCTGCTCAGCGAGTTCATGGAGCGCGTCAACATCGACCCGCTGCTCCAATCCGACGAAGACGTCTACTAGTCGTGTTCGCCGCCGGTGATCACCGGCTTGCGCAGAGGCACCGTGCCGCGCTTCAGGAAAAGCAGCGCAAAGCACGTATCGACCGCGTTGCCCCAGCCGCCATCCTTGTCCTGCAACGTGATCAGCGCCGACGCACCCTCGTGGTACCAATCGTGAGTGCCCAGATAGCGCACGTCGGCCAACATGCAGATGCGCTCAAGCCCGTAAAGGTAGTAGTAGTACCAGGCGCGCCCGTGGTTGGGGTTGCGGGTGATGCTGAACCAGTACTCCATCCACGCCATGCCGCCCTCGAGCGACTGCTGGGCGTGCTTTTGCCAGTTGTTATATTGCGAGCTTCCGCCGAATTCCGTGCGGCGTGTTTCGTCGTCCATGTTGGCCGCGATATCCATGCCGCCGATCAGGCAGGTAATGCCCGCGCACGTCATCGAGCCGTATGCGCTGGTCGCGCCGGTGTCTCGTACGTAAGTGGTGGCCGCGCCATACGTCCAGCCGCGCGCCTTTACGTCTTTGGTTGACAGCGTGACCTTGTCGTCGCCCTTCTTGCCGCGCTTCTTCTTACCCGGCTTGTACCCGACGACCCGTTTGATTTCCGGTCCGTCCTGTGCCTGTTGTTGCTGCACGAACTCAACCAGCTCACGCACGTAGCCGGGCGGGATGCTGATTCCGCAACGCATTGCGGAACCCAGCCCGAGCAACGCGTACTGTGTGACCGAAAAGTCGTAGCGCGCCGGCAGTTTCTCGTCGCGTTTGTAGTTCCACATGACGTTGGGTTCATTGCGATTCTTGATCAGCCAGTCGGTCAAGCGCTGTACCTCGGCCTTGTCCTCGTCGCTCAGATCTCGCTTGTCCTTGTCGGCCTTCTCGCCCTTCAGGAAGGCTTCCCTCTCGGCCTTGCTGATATAGCGTGCCTCATAAGCCATGATTGAAATGGCGACGTCGTAGGTAGTCTGGAATTTCTGCTCGTTCAACAAGGCAAAGGCGTCGGTGATGCGCTGGTCGGCCTGGTCCACACCGCACATCAGCAGGGCCAGCAGAGACAGTGCCGTGCCGCCGCGCTTGTGGTTGCCATAGGGCCAGAGCCCCTCTTTGTCTTGAAGTTTCCAGAGGCGTTCGACGCCGTTCATGATGGCGATTTCGACCTTCTTCTTGAGCCAGTCGTGCTCGCTGGAATCAATGGTCGGAACCAGCTTGTACTCGGCATCCCATAGGTAGTTCCTGGTCACCGGGTCTTCGCCCGCCTCGGGAGCCAACTCCAGTTTCGCACCCCGCAGACTGAGTTTCATCCCGCGCATCAGCTTGGCTTCGTCGTCGAACCAGCCTTCTGTAGTGAGCTCAAACTTCGTCCAGCGTGGCACGGCCTCGCCGTCCGCCGAACTCAGCTTGTGTGTTCCCTTGATGTGGGCGCAATCAAACTTGCCGTACGCCTGCCGGTCCACGAACTCCCAGCTTGACGTCACGGCCAGCTTCTGGGTGCCGTAGACATTGTCGAAGTTCCATTCGCGCTCCCATGTATCCTCGGCGCGGGACTTGGCATTCGGCAGATACGAGCCCAGCTGAAAGAGCACTTCTTCCTGCACGAAGGGCGCGGTGCGATCCGCGAGCAAACCGTCCGGGCCGATTTCATAGCCCATCAGGTGCACGTACTGCAGGTTGGGCTTGGGATCGTCATCGGCGCCCATGGCCGTCTGGGTGTCGACGGCATAGTGCAGGTAGAGGTCCGGGTCGACTTCCCAGCTCAGTTCCGCCTTCTCACGCGCGAGCGCTCGCGCGGGCCGGCCATCCGCCAGCAGCAGCGGCAGTGCGCACAGAAGCAGCAGTGCAATACGAATGTGGCCGGTACGAAGCATGACCCCCACGTTCAGTCGATACTGTCCAGCGTTTCCTTCGCCTTCTTGCGCAACTTCTGGACGCTTTCTTTACGCGTCTGGAGCTTCTTCTTAAGGCTCTGGGCGTTGGTGACCAGCAGATCGCCGTCGTCAGCCGACTTCACTTTCTCTTTCGCGCCGATCAGCTCATCGGCCTGCTTGATCTCGGTCTCGAGGCGCTTTTCTTCCGCGGCTGCCCAGTCGTCGTAGGCTTTGAGTTGCTTCTTGTCCTCGGCCCTGACTGCCTTTTGCGCAAGCGGATCGGTAATTCCCTCAACGCTGCGCAGCTTGGGCACATCGGGCAAACCCTTCACTGCATCGTCCCAGTCGTCCAGAGCGGTGAGCGCCTCGGCCACCCGCACGGCCAAGTTGCCGGACGCGTTAATCTGCGAGACGGCGTACTTGGCTGCTGCAGCCCGCAACTCGCCCTGTTGGTTGCCCAGTTTTTGCTGCGCCTCGGCAAGCAGATCCGCCTTCTCGCCAGCCTTGCGAGTGAGCTCCTTCGCTTCCTTTTTCAGCGTCGCCAGTGCGGCGCCTTCTGCGCGCTTCTGCGCGGCACGATTATTGGCCACTTTCTGGTCGGCAGCGTCACGCTCATCGCGCGCCAGCCTGACGGCCTTCTCGAGCTCGGGTATCTCTTTTTTCAGCTTCTTGTAGTCGGGCTCGGCCAATACGCTCCCGGCCGCGACCAGCGCGAGGACACACACGAGCAGCAGACGCCCGAGGCTAATCCGGCTTCTTGAGTCCATACTTCTTCATCTTGTATTGCAGAGCGGTCCGGCCCACACCCAGTATGCGCGCAGCGCGCGACACATTCCAACCCGTTTCCTTGAGCGCATTCAGCAGCGAGTTGCGCTCGATACGTTCAAGGTCGCCGACCAGCCCCTGTGGCGGCTCTTCGCCCGGCGGCAGGCGGGTTGCCTGTGTAATCTCCGGCGGCAGATCTTCAACCTTGATGCTGTCATCGGTCGCAAGGGCAATGCAGCGCCGGATGACGTTTTCAAGCTCACGGACGTTCCCCGGCCAGTGGTACGCCTCAAGGCGCGACATGACCTCTTCGGGCATGGCCAGCTTCGAGCCTTCCTTACCAAGGAAGTACTGCACCAGGCGCGGGATATCACCGCCGCGTTCGCGTAGCGGAGGCAGAGTTACCGTGACCACATTGACCCGGTAAAACAGGTCTTCGCGGAACCCACCTTCTTTCACCATCTCGCGCAGGTTGCGGTTCGTCGCACAGACCAGCCGTACGTCCGTGCGCAGTTGCTCCGAGCCGCCGACGCGCTCGAATGTCTTGTCCTGCAGCACGCGCAGCAGCTTCACCTGCGTCGTCTGCGGGATTTCGCCCAGTTCGTCCAGAAACAATGTACCGCCGTCCGCGGTTTCGAAGCGCCCCTTGCGCTGGCTGTCGGCGCCGGTGAACGCGCCCTTTTCGTGGCCGAACAGCTCGCTTTCCAGTACACCCGCAGCCAGAGCCCCCGCATGCACGGCGACGAACGGGTTCGTCTCGCGCGGCGACAGTTCGTGCACAGCGCGGGCCACGAGTTCCTTGCCGGTCCCGCTTTCGCCGAGGATCAATACCGGTACGGTGCTGCGGGCCGCACGCCGGACGATGTCGGCAACTTCAAGCAACTGCGGCGCCGATCCGACCAGCCCCGGCAGCGCTTCATCGCCGGTGGGCCGGGTGGGTTCCAGTGCAGCCCCGCCCTCCTGGATGGCTCGTTCGACCTTGAACTCGAACTCGGCCAGCTCGAACGGTTTCTCCATGAAGTCGGCAGCGCCCAGCGACATCGCCTCCACGGCGTCCTTCACGCTGCCGTGGGCAGTGATCATGATGAACGGCGGCGGCTCGCCCTTTTCACTCAGCGCCCGCAACAGCCCAAGCCCGTCGAGCTTCGGCATTTTCAGGTCGCTGACGATGGCATCGAAGCGCTTTCCTTCGGCAGCTTCCAGCGCCTTCTGCCCGTTTTCGGCCTGGGTAACTTCCATGCCTTTGGCAGTGAGCGCCATCGCCAGCATGTCGCGCATGCTGGCCTTGTCGTCAACCACGAGCACATTGGGCTTGTTCGCCACTAGTCCGCCTCTTTCTCGAATGTCGCTCGGAACATGGTACCTGACGAGCCGCTGCGAATCAGTTCCAAGTCGCCACCGAGGTCACGCAGCAATCTCCGCGCAATCGGCAGGCCCAACCCCGTGCCGTCCGCCTTGCCCGTTACGAACGGTTCGAACAGTTTTTCACGCACGTCGTCCGGCATGCCCGGCCCGGTATCCTCGACTTCGATCGTGACCAGCCGGCCGTTGACGTGCGCGGCAAAGCGCAACTCGCCGCCATCCTCGCGCATCGCCTCGGCCGCGTTGACGGCAACGTTGGACAGCGCCTCGCGAAGAGCGGTTGAATCTACCTCCAGCTCGACACCCGGCAGGTCCAGTGCGGGAACTTCCACCTTTCCGCCGCCCGCCGACCGAGCGCTCTCCACAACCGGGCGCAGGACGGCCTCAAGTGAAATCCGCTCCACGGAGCCATGTGCGCCGCGGCTGAATTGAAGGAAGTCGCGCACGATCCGGTCCAGTGCGGCGATCTCGCTGACCAGCTTGTCCGCGATCTGCTTCTGCATCGGGTCGTCCAATCCGCGCGCAAGCAACTCGACGTAGCCGCGCAGCGCCGCCAGCGGGTTCTTGATCTGGTGGGCCATACCCGCGCTGAACTGGGCCTGCTCCGCCAGACGGGTCTGCCTTGCAAGGTCGCGTTGCAGGCGGTTCCAGGCATTTGCCAGCAGCAGCGCCGCACCCAACGTCACCAGGAAGACACAGGCGACGGTCAGCCCCATGGTCATCGCGATTGCGTCCAGCTTGTCGGCATAGTCAGCCTCGACCTCAACGGCTACGGCGTAGTCACTTGCACTGCCGTCGTCGTTCGGGATCGGCGCGAAGCCGTTGCGGTAAAGGCTGCCGT
This sequence comes from Planctomycetota bacterium, assembly GCA_020425515.1. Lineage (GTDB taxonomy): Bacteria > Planctomycetota > UBA8742 > UBA2392 > UBA2392 > JACKID01. The sequence goes on from JAGQRI010000006.1 coordinate 15,422, forward strand.
CCGCGTCTTCATAGGTGATCGTCGCAACCGGGCCGCTTTCGAAACACTGTTCCAGCTCGTTCGCATCGGCGGCGAAGCCGTAGTCGCGGCTGCCGAGGGCGTGGTCCTGCGTGTCGAGCACCAGTGTTCCGTCACGCTTCAGAACCGCCGCGCGACGCACGCCGCTGTTCTGCCGCAACGCCTCCAGCCGTTTGCGATAGAGTTGCGCCAGCTCATCATCCGTGCCGGTGATCATGTCCAGCGCTTGCGGGCTGATCCCCGCCGCCGAGGTGGCCGCGTAGGTCTTCAGCCGGCGCTCAAGCTGTTCCTCATAGCCGGTCCGGATGATCTGGAATGCAACGAGCGCGCCCACCATGAGCGCGCCCGCCATAATCATCGTGAACGCCCAGCCGAGCAGAAATCCAGTCCTGGTGCCGGGCCTTTTGCTCATTACCAGCCGATCTCCAGGAACGCAGTAATCTCGTGCTGCGCGTAGCCCGCGTTGTCGATGTCGCTGGTGCGCCGGATGTACGCGTAGCGCGCACCCACCGCGAAGAACTCCCAGAAATTCCAGGCCAGCTCAACGTAGCCGTTCAGGTATCGCTCCTGCACGGTCTTGGTGCCGTTGACGCCCACGTTGTCAACGTCGACGCGGTCGTCATATTCGCGTGTCCAGAAGTGCGCACCCACGGTCAGGCGCACATCGCCGACCAGGTTCAGGTCCGCCGCGGCACGCAGCCCGTACTGCCAGTAACGCTCATAGCCCGCAGCCGAGTCGTCCTGCCGAATGCTGTACACACGCCCGGCCGCTTCGATGAAGGGCAGGTTGAGTTTGAAGTCTGAACCATAATTGAACTTCAGCAGTTGGAGCTTGTCCTCGGTGCTGAGCGGCGTGCCATCGTCCTGCAGGTCGAGTTGGTCGCGGAACCACTCGTAGTCAAACGCGACGTACGGGTGCAACTCGAGGAAACCGAGAATATCGAAGTAGATGCCGAAGTCGGACCCGATCGTCCAGCTGTCCAGGCTCGGGATCTGCTGTTCCTCGGTGAAGTCGGTGGTCTGGCCCGTAAACCCGAGCTCAAAGATAATGAATCCCGCAACCTCGTACCCGACGTAGGCGCGCGCAATGGCGCCGCTGGCACGCAGGTCGTCCTGCCGGATCAACGGGCCGGTGACTTCATAGGTGGTAAGCTGCTGGTACAGGACATCGGCGCTGATCCCGAAGCCGAAGCCGCCGTTGTAGGGCATCTTGAAAAAGCCGCCGAGCTTGACGTCCCAGCGGTCAGCGTCGGGGTCACCGAAGTACAGGCGCCCGGCAATCTGCCCGCGAGCGCCGATCGAGAACAGCCCGAGGTTCAGCCCAGCGTAGGCATAGCTGGCGCCGTCGATGAACAGCCCGGTGTCGTCATCCTTGTCTTCGCGGAAGATGTTCGAATCCCAGCCGAATGAGCCACGCGCGCGCAGCCCTATGCCGGTACGATCGCGGCCAAGCGTCAAAGGCAGGTACTCGCCGTCGGCCAGCCCGCTGACTTCGAAATCGGCCCAGGGATCGACGGGTTCCGCGTTGCTGTCGGGATCGGTGCCCGAGTTGCCGCCCTCCTGTTGTGCGTATACCGGCGCGGCGAGAAGAACTGCCAGAATGATCAGCCACTTGGCCATCGAAATACTCCGACGGGGGTCAGGGGTAGCGCGTAGGTTAAGCGTGTGTTGGCAAAGTGACAAGCTTCGCGCGCCCTGCCCGGGAATGAGTATGGCAGCCGGTCGGTGGGGCCATACCGCCGGCTGCCTTCCTCATTTTGCCTGAGAACCCTTATTCCCAGACAAAAGTAGCTAAAGCAGGAGGCGTGCCAATCCGGATGAGCATGCGGCGGGATTAGGCGAAATGCTTTGACGTAGGGGTTGGGAAGCACTTTCACCTTTCAGGCGTTCCTCAAGGATGCCGGTTGTCAGGCAGATTCCCGGCAGAACTGCCAGATTTCCGGCATCGCCTCCCCATGCTAAGGTGCGGAATTCTGGCCCGTTGGGCCCTGGAGGTATTTAACTTGGCGGATACACGCGGACCGGCAATCGTCCAGGCGGATCTCACGATCCTCCTTGAAGTCGATCACCCCGACTACGAGTCGGCCCGTGACGCGTTGGCCGCGTTCGCCGAACTGGTCAAAAGCCCCGAGCACATCCACACCTACCGCATCACCCCACTGAGCCTGTGGAACGCTGCGGCTTCGGGCATCACGGCGGCACAGGTGCTGGACGCGCTTGAGAAGTACTCGCGTTACGAAGTGCCCGAGCTGGTACGCACCGAAGTCGTTGAATACATCAGCCGCTATGGGCGCCTGGTACTTGAGCTGCGCGACGGGCAGTACATCCTGCGCAGCGACGATGCTGTCCTGCTGAAGATGCTCACGAACCAGAAGGGCGTTGCGCAGTACTTCGAGGGAATGCTGGACGACAACACCGCGCTGATCAGCCCGTCGGCGCGCGGCTACCTGAAGCAGGGGCTGGTCAAGATCGGCTTTCCTGTTGAGGACTTGGCCGGCTACACCCCCGGCGAACATCTCGATATCGAACTGCGCGACCAGACGCTCGGCGGGCGCGACTTCGGACTGCGCCGCTACCAGAAGGAAGCGGCTGAAGTCTTCTACGCCGGCGGCGGCGTCAAGGGCGGCAGCGGCGTGGTGGTGCTGCCGTGCGGCGCGGGCAAGACAATCGTCGCGATCGGCGCGATGGGCCAGGTGCAGGCGCACACGCTGATCCTGACCGCCAACGTAGTTGCCGTGCGCCAGTGGATTCGCGAGATCATTGACAAAACCAGCCTGCGTGAAGACCAGGTCGCGGAGTACACGGGCGACAGCAAGAACATCGCGCCCGTGACCGTCGCGACTTACCAGATTGTGACCTACCGCAAGCGCAAGTCGGACGAATTCCCGCACTTCGAGATCTTCAACAAGGGCGACTGGGGGCTGATCGTTTACGACGAAGTGCATTTGCTGCCCGCGCCCGTGTTCCGCGCCACGGCCGAGATACAGTCGCGCCGGCGCCTCGGCTTGACCGCGACGCTGGTCCGCGAAGACGGCCACGAGGAAGACGTCTTCAGCCTCGTCGGGCCCAAACGCTACGACGTGCCGTGGCGGGAACTGGAGAAACAGGGCTGGATCGCCACGGCCGACTGCACCGAGGTTCGCGTGGAGCTGCCGGGCACCCAGCGCATGCCGTACGCGCTCGCGGGCCAGCGCGACCAGTACCGCATCGCCGCCGAGAACCCGCAAAAGATGGACGTGCTGGAGGCGCTGCTGAAGCTGCACGAAAAGGACCGCACGCTCGTCATCGCGCAGTACCTTGACCAGTTGCACGAACTGGCGACGCGCTTCGACCTGCCGTTGATCGAAGGCAAGACGCCCAGCAAGAAACGCGACGAGCTGTACGAGAAGTTCCGCAGCGGCGAGATCACGACGCTGGCGGTGAGCAAGGTCGGCAACTTCGCGGTGGACCTGCCGGACGCGAACGTGATGGTCCAGCTCAGCGGCACGTTCGGAAGCAGACAAGAGGAAGCGCAGCGCCTCGGGCGGATTCTGCGCCCGAAAGACGACGGCACGCTGGCGCACTTCTACACCATCGTGACGCGCGAAACCCGCGACCAGGACTTCGGGGCCAACCGGCAACTCTTCCTGGTCGAGCAGGGCTACCGCTACCGCATCGTCGACGGCAGCGAAGTACTGGGCGGCGAGTTCAAGCCCGCCGAGCCCGACCCGCACATCGAGCAGGAGGCCGCGCCATGAAGTTCCACCTGCACGTGGGCGTAATCGAAACGGTCGACGAAACAACGCTCAATGAAGTGCTGGCCGTGGCCGATTGCACCGAGCGCGTGCTGGCAAGGCTGGCACCGAACCTGGCCGTGCTTGAGCGTGAGGACTGCGAAAAGGTAATCACCGCGCTCGAAGGCAACGGGCTGCACCCGAAGGTAATGCGATGACGGATACGGCGATCAAAACCGCCCGCGGCTTCCACACCGCCGAGCTTGACCTGCTCAGCGTGCTGGAAGTCGTCATCGCACGCTCACCGAAGGTGCTCAAGAACGGCCTGCCCAACCTGGCATTCTTCCGCGCCGCAAACGCCGCGCTTCACGAACCGGACGATGAGGCTGACGGCGTCGGTTTCGTGCAGGTCGAGTTCTGGCTCACCCTGGCGCGCAACCTGGAACTGCTCGCCAATGCGGATGGCCAGCTGGTCGTCACACCGGAGGCAGACCAGTTCTTCGCCATCAGTTCCGGCGAGCGTTTGCTCAGGCTGCGGGAAACCTGGCTTGCCGCGACGGAGCTGAACGAGTTCGCGCTCACGCCCGAGCTGGAGTTGCCTGCGCTCAAGAAGGGCCGCACCGTGGACGTTACGTCCGACGTGCCGGTGGCCGACCGCATCTTGGAAGCGCGGCGTCTGCTGGTGGACGTCGTCAGCAGCCTCGACGCCGAGATCACGCTGGCCCAGCTACTGCGTCGCCTCGAGCGCGAACATCGAAACCTGTTCGTCAACCACGACGACGACAGCAGTTGGCGCCACACCTACTACCGCGGGATCCGCGAACGCGGCGGGCGCGAAGACGTCGAGCGTGACGGTAGCTGGCAACTGGTGGAAGGCGCCGTCCTGCGCCTGATGTGCACGCTGCCGTTGGCCCGGCTGGGCTGGATCGACTACGACCCGCAAAGCGACGTGATCACACCCGCCGGCGAAGGCGGGCTTACGGAGCCGTCATTCGAAGTAGTGGTGCAGCCGAACTTCGAGGTCGTCGCGCTGGGCGACCGCCCGGACCCGTCGGCGCTCTGGAAACTCGCCCGTTTCACCACGCCCCGCCCCGAGGGCCGCGTGCGCACCTACGTACTGGAACGCAAACCGTTTGCCGATGCCCTGGGCCGGGGCGAACCCGCCGCAGGGCTGGTCGACTTTCTGGCCGGGCTGTCGCGCTCGCCGATTCCGCAGAACGTGCGCTTCTCACTGGATGACTGGGCGACGCTTTCCGAGCGCATCAAGATCTGGCCGGACGCGCTGCTGATCGAAGCCGAGGGAGTCGAAGAACTCGCGAAGGTTGTGCCCGAAAAACTGCTGCAAGCCTTGCAGCCGACGCAGCTGGCCGGCGGACACTACGCCGTGCCGGCGCCCGACCCGGGCGTGCTGCGCGAAAACCTGCCGCCGCGCCGCGCCGTGCTGGACTACTCGCGCCGTCTGGCGCCGGTGATCAACCCCACCGAAGGCACCGACCTGCTCGCGCCGCGCGAAGAGTTGCACTTGCGGGCACGGCAGCTTCTGGCACTCGTCAGCCACAGCCGCTCGACCGATCGCTATGAACTCGACGCCGAACTGGTGACTCTCTCATCCCAAGCCATCGGTGGCGAAGAATTATTGCGCCGCCTGCGCGAAGGGCTCAGCAGGCCGCTGTCATCCGCGCTGTCGCTCGCGATTCGTACCTGGGCAGGCGAGTTCCCGCGCCCCTACGCCGGCGGGGCCGAGGTGCTGCTGGCCGAGAATCGCGAACAGGCCGAGTTGCTTGACGAGATGCCCGAGTTCCGCCGCTGGGTGGACCGGCGCCTGGCGCCGGGCGTGTTCCTGCTGCGCCCGAACGGGACCATCGAGTTGCGAAAGCTGCTTGAGGGGCTGGGAATTGAGCTGCGCAAGGACGCGCGAGGACGTTGATGCGGTATCTGCTTACTGCCTGCCTTTTGCTGCTCCTCGCCGGTTGCACGCTTACGCCCGCCGAAAACGACGAGTTGCCGGCCGGCGTCAGCGACCCGAAAGAAGAACTGGTCGCGCACATCAAGGACAACCCGGAAGACCTGGACAGCCATGCCGACCTGCTGCGCCTGCAGATCAAGGACGGCGACGTCGAGGGCGCCGGCACTACGGTCGCGCATGCGCTGAAGTTCAACGGCGGCGACTACCGGGCGCACCTGCTGGCAGCGCAGTTTCACCGCTGGCAGGGCGACCTGATCAGCACCGAAAAGTCACTGATCACCGCACGTGACATGGCCCCCGCCAAGCTGGAGCCGCGCGTCGCGCTGGCAGCGTTGTACAACCAGACCTACCTTGAGGAAGATGAACTTGAGCAGCGCCGAATCGCGCTGGAGTTGGCCGAGCCCCAGTTCAAGGCGGAGTTCATGGTCGACTACGCCTACGCGGCTGCGGCGCTCGGACAAACCGACAAGGCGCGGGAACTGGCCGATCAGTTGATCGCGGACAAGAACGCGCCGGCCGAGCGGTTGTCGCGGGCCCACGTTCTACTGTGCGAGCTCGCCCTTAACGACGGCAAGGAAGACGACGCCATCAAACAGTTGGTTCAAGCGCAGAAGCTGCAGCCTGACTATGAGGGCCTGGTGCAGTATGCCGCACGACTGGTGACCGCGGTTTCAGACGGCGCCGCGCTTGAGCCGATTTTCGTCAAGACGCTTGAAACGCAGGACCGCGCCGAGATGCGCTGGGCGGCTTTGTTCGGAAGCTGGATGCTCGACGTGCAGCGTGCGGCAAAATCAAACGGGGACCCGCTGGCCGAGGACGTGGACAACTGGTGGCGCCGGTTGGATGCGGTTTCGCCTTCGCACCCGGACACACTGTCGCGGCGCTATCAACTGTTGAAGCTCGACAAAAAACACGACGACGAAGCCTCGAAGGCCGCCGAGCAACTCAAGGAAATGGAGTTCGGCAAACCGCCCATTGCGACGAAGCTGTCGAACCTGATGCGCCTGTGGCGCGCGGAAGACGCCATGCGACTGGGCGCGCCATCCATCACGCTGCAGGAAGTCGCGCAGCTCGAAATTCGTGAGCCCGGCATGGAAGGCCTGCAGGTCATGAAAATCATGGCGCTGTTCAAGGCGCGCGATGACGGCCCCTGCCTGGAGACGCTGAACACAGTGCTGGCCGAGCAGGAAAAACCGGACGATTTCCTGGCGGCCATGCGCTGGTGGATCCTGCTGCGCACCGGCCACGCCATGGAAGTAAAACAGGAACTGGAGAAGCGGGAAGAAGAGCCGACCAACGCGACACTCTGGATTCATGAGGTCGCCAAGTTCCACATCTACCGCAAAGGCGCCCAGCCGCCGGACGAAGGCTGATTCGCAATCAGGCTCTTCGACGTTTCTTGAGCACGCTGCGGTCGAAGGCATCTTCGAAATGTTCGGCCCGGACCGGCTCGTCGCGGTCGTTCAGGTAGACGCCGACGATGTCGAAACGCAGCACGTCGTAGAAACCTTTGCGCCTCAGCAACCGCTGCGCCGTTTTCACCACCTGTTGCTGCTTCTTAAAATCTACGGCCTCGCGCGGCGTAAGCATGCCACCCTCTTTGCGTGCGCGCACCTCGACCACCACCAATCCCTCGTTGCCTTTGACGCGCCCGACCAGGTCCAGTTCGCCGTCCTCATCCATCATGCCGCGCTCGACCAGGCGGAAGCCCTTCTCCTTCTTCAGGAAGGCCAGCGCGAATTCCTCGGCCGCGTCCCCCACCGCGCGCGTACGCGACCGCCCCCGCGCCTCCACCTTGCGCGGGCGCAGCTCACGAAACAACGCGCCTATCAGCTCAAAGAAGAACATAGTCAGCCGTGAAGGAGTTGCTCGGCCCACCGCTGGACCCGGGCAATGTCGATTCCGTTTCGCTGATCAACCGCCAGCGGGTGGTCTGTCGGCTCAAGCGTGATAAGAGGAACTACCCCGGCGGGCCGCGTCTGTACGCTCGTTTTCAGAAACATGGTATCGGGATAAACCGGCAGTCTTGTGCACAGCCAACCGAAGTAAGGCGGTTCATTTTCACGCCCCTCCGCGCCCCACAATTCCATGCTGCGCGCGAAATTCTGCTCACTTAGAGACACCCAGACGCTCCACAAGAATGCCTCCGAAAGGCCTTGGACGGGAATCTCGATGTGCCCCCGAACAAAGAACGCCGTCTCCTCCGCGGTCTCGATCAGGCACGCCGATTCCGTCAGCTCGGAGTTTTGTCGTTCAGTTTCGCCAAGTTTGCTCCACTGATCAGGTGCGTCGCTACCGAAGCACATTGGCAGCTCCTCATGCCATTCGCCGCAAGTGCCGCACTGCCATCGGTAGCTCATCACGTGCTCCATCATGCAAACAGGGCCGCTAGGCGGCCCTGTGAGGGTAGCAATCGGTTGTGTGGCGCGCCTAGCTTTCGGCCTTGGCTTCTTCCTTGGACTCTTCTTTGCCTTCGTCCTTGGCCTCAGCTTCTGCCGGTTTCTCTTCAGCCTCGGCCGGCTTTTCTTCGGCCTTCGGGGCTTCCTGCTCGTCGGCCGTGCGCTTGTCGTCGGTCTGGCCCATGTGCGTGGCGTTGAGCTTCTCGGCGATGCGAGTGGCCTTGCCGACGCGGTCGCGCAGGTAGTACAGCTTGGCGCGACGCACCTTGCCGGCGCGCTTCACTTCGATCTTGGCGACGTTGGGGCTGTGCAGCGGGAAAATACGCTCCACACCCTCGCCCTCAACGATGCGGCGCACCGTGAAGGTTTCACGCAGGCCGCCGCCCTTGCGGGCGATGCAGACGCCGCTGAAGACCTGGATGCGTTCTTTCTCGCCTTCCTTGATTCGAACGTGCACGTCTACCGAGTCACCCACGTGGAAGACCGGGATGTCGGTCTTGGTGACTTCCTTGCGTTCGAGTTCGTGTGCGAAGCCGGTCATGGTTCCTTCTCCGGGGGCTTTCCCCCATCATTCCTCGTCCAGCAACTCCGGACGACGTTCCTTCGTTTTCTTTCGCGCCTGTTCGAGGCGCCATTTTGCTATCTCGCCGTGGTGGCCTGACTGCAGCACTTCGGGCACTCGCATGCCCTCGAATTCGACGGGCCTGGTGTAGTGCGGGTATTCAAGCAGCCGCCCTTCCAGCCCGGGGCCGAAGCTGTCGTGCTCGGCGCTTGCGTCGTCGCCCAGCACGCCCGGCAGCAGCCTGACAATCGCATCTGTGATCACCAGCGCCGGCAGCTCGCCGCCGGACAGCACGTAGTCGCCGATGCTGATCTCGTCCCATTCGAAGCCCTGCCTGATCCGCTCATCAAACCCCTCGTAGCGCCCGCACAACATCAGGATGCGGGGTTTACCCGCCAGCTCCTGCGCAACGCCCTGGGTGAACACGCGTCCCTGCGGGCTCAGCAGCACCAGGTGAGCCGGCTGCTCAGCGAGTGGCTGCACCTGACGGATCGTTTTGAAAATCGGCTCGGGCTTCAGCACCATCCCCGCGCCCCCGCCATACGGGCGGTCGTCCACGGCCTGGTGGACGCCTTCCGCATTGTCGCGGAAGTTGTGCAGGTGGTACTCCACGGCGCCCTTTTCTTCCGCAATGCGGGGGATGCTTTCCGAAAGCACCGCCCTCAGCATCGAGGGGAAAAGGGTCAAGATGTCAAAGCGCAATGCCATTGGGCGTTACCTGTGGGCCGAACAGGCGGCCACATGGGGCCGCCTCTACTTCTTTTCAACCTTCGTCCAGGGCGACTCGACCAGCTCGAAGATGCACTGGCTGGCGTTGTCCCCGGTGCGCGTCCGCGCCATACGGATGATGCGCGTATAGCCGCCGTTACGGTCCTTGTTGCGCGGGCCGATGTCGCGGAACAGCTTCTGCACCGTCGTCTTGGCGAGGGTGCGGGTCTTGGTGACCTTTTCCTTGCCTTCGCCGCTGGTCTCGGTGGCCGTGATCTCGTTCTCGAGCTTGCGGTTGCCGGCCAGCTTCACGACGCGGCGCACATTGTGCAGCGAATCGCTCTTGCCGAGGTGAATGATCTTCTCGGCAAGCGGCTGAAACTGCTTGGCCTTCTCGACGGTGGTAACGATGCGTTCCTGGTCGATCAGGGCCTGCACCATGTTCCGCCCCATGGCCTTGCGATGGGCCGGGCTGACACCGAGTTTTCTTCCACGTTTGCGATGCCGCATTGGTTTGCTCCTGCCGGGTGGCTACCTATTCGTTCAGCGCGCCGGCCATGCTTCCTGATTCGACCCCGCCCTCGCTGCCCATACCGAACTCGGTAAGGCTCATGCCGAAGTGCAGGCCCATGTCTTCGATCTTCTTCTTGATTTCCTTGAGCGTGGTCTTGCCCAGGTTGCGGATCTCGAGCAGGTCGTCTTCGCTGCGCGAGACAAGGTCCGCAATGGTGTGAATCCGCTCCGCGCGCATGCAGTTGTTGGCACGCACATTCAGGTCGAGCTCGGTGATGGGGCGCAGCAGCAATTGCTTGAGGCGTTCCATCTCGTCGCTCTTGCGCCCGGCGTCGCCGACCTTGGCGCCTTCCGCCACGAGCTGGTCCTTCAGCTCGTAGTACTGGACGAACGGGTTCAGGTGCTTGCGCATGATCTTCGCGCTCTCGACCAGGCAGAACTCGGGGTCTTTGGTGCCGTCGGTCCAGATTTCGAGGATCAGGCGGTCATAGTTGGTCAGCTTGCCGACGCGGGTGTACTCGGTCTTGAAGCGCACGCGCGTAACCGGGCTGAAGTTGGCGTCGAGCCAGATCAAACCGTGCTCGCTGCTGCTCTGGCTCAGTTCCTCGGCCGTCTGGTAGCCGCGCCCACGCTTGACGGTCACTTCCATCTCGAAGGGCTGCGCCGCGGTGAGGTGACAAATCACGAGTTCCGGGTTGATGACCTCGGCCTCGGCGTCCGGCGCGAAATCACCGGCGGTGACCTCGCCCTTCTTGTTGACCTTGAGGGTCAGCGTGCGGGGCTGGTCGGTGGTGAGGGCAATCTGGAGCTTCTTGACGGCCAGCACGATGTGCGGGACGTCTTCGAGAACGCCCTTGGGGCTCTCGAATTCGTGGCTGACTCCCTTGATCTTCATCGAGACCGGGGAGGTTCCTTCAAGACTGGAAAGCAGAATGCGTCGCAGGCTGTTGCCGATCGTGGTACCAAAGCCACGCTCGAACGGCTCGACGACGAATCGTCCGTAGCTGTCGCTCTGGGTTTCCTTATCGCAAATCAGTCGGTTCGGCAGCTCTAGCCCACGCCAGCGGATTCTCATACGGCATCTCCTCGCTTCCCTGGCCTGCCCGGGGTTCCCGGTGCGCCGCGCACCATCTGTTACCCGCGCATCGTAATCACATCATGCGGCGAAAAATGTTTGTCCAGCGTGATTTACACGCGTCGCTTCTTCTTGGGGCGGCAGCCGTTGTGCGGCAGCGGCGTGACGTCTTCGATCGACTTCACGTCGATGCCACGCTGCTGGATGGCGCGCACGGCGCTTTCGCGACCGGCGCCAGGACCCTGCACGCGCACTTCCACTTCGCGCACGCCCATCTTCTTGACCTTCTCGGCCACGTTCTCGCCGGCGCGCTGCGCCGCGAAGGGCGTACCCTTGCGCGAGCCCTTGAAGCCCATGCTGCCCGCGCTGTCCCAGGCGAGGGTGTCGCCGTTCAGGTCGGTCACAGTCACGATGGTGTTGTTGAAGGTGCTTTTCACATGAAGGATCGCGCGCGGTACGTTGCGCTTGATCTTCTTGACCTTGACCTTCTTTTCCTTGCCTTTGGCAGCCTGCTTGGCCATCTGTCTTTCCTCCGCGGGCTCAACCTTGAATGAATCAAGTACCCCGCAATGTTCACGCCGCCCCGCGTAATCCCGCCGGGCGGCGCATTGAAATTTCCGTTACTTGGCGACCTTCTTCTTGCCGGCGATCGTCTTGCGCGGGCCCTTGCGGGTGCGCGCGTTGGTACGGGTACGCTGGCCGCGAACCGGCAACCCGGCACGATGGCGCAGACCGCGGTAGCACTTGATGTCGCGCAGGCGGTTCACGTTCTGCGTGCGCTGGCGGCGCAGGTTACCCTCGACCACGTAGTTCTTTTCGATGAACGCGGCAATGCGGGCGAGTTCTTCGTCCGTCAAAGTGTGGGCCTTGCGGCTGGTATCCAGGTTCAGGCCTTCGCAGACCTGTTTGGCAACCGAGCGGCCGACACCGAAGATGTATTGGAATGCGTAGGGCAACTGCTTGTTGCCCGGAATATCAACACCCAGAAGACGCGGCATTTCTCTAAACTCCTGTTGGGCTCAACGCCTTGCGGCTACCCCAACCTTGTCCAATTCAGCCGGGGCTACTAGCCCTGGCGCTGCTTGTGGCGCGGGTTCTTGCTGCAGATCACGCGTACGACGCCCTTGCGTCGGATGATCTTGCAGCCATCACAGATGCGCTTGACGGAGGCCTTCACCTTCATCGTTGTTTCCTCAAATCCTGCTTGCTCGACCTAGTTGCGGTAGACGATGCGTCCCTTTTCCAGGTCGTACGGGCTAAGCTCAACTACCACGCGGTCCCTGGGGAGAATCCGGATGTAGTGCTTGCGCATTTTGCCGGAGATCGTGCACAGCACTTTCTCTCCGTTTTCGAGCTCGACCCGGAACATCGCGTTGGGCAGAGACTCCACCACAACACCGTCGACTCGAATGGCATCATCCTTGGACATAAGCTCCCGACCAGGTACTCCGCTAAACGTATCTTCTTGCCTTACAGTGGGTTACGCCCGGCCTGACAACAGCCTGACGGACCCTCCCCAATTCAGGGCGCGGCACGGTAGCATGGGGGTCAACCCCTTGCAAGCTCCGGGCCGGAAAAACAGCGCTTTTTACTTGACGCCTCAGGCCTGTGACTTCAAGCCCTCGGCGAAAGCCTTCACCTGCGCGTAAATCTCGTCAACGCCGCCCTGCGCGTCGAATTCTTTCAGCAGGCCCTTCTCACGGTAGTGCGGCACGAGCGGGCCGGTCTTGTTGTCGTACTCGCTCAGGCGCTCGCTGACCTTTTCCGCGGCGTCGTCCTCGCGCTGATAGGTCTCGCCCCCGCAGGCATCGCAAACGCCGTCCTGCTTCGTGGGCGCGTACTTCACGTGGTACATCGCGCCACAGCCGCGGCAGGTTCGCCGCCCGCTGATGCGCTCGACAATGGTGTCGCGCGGCGCGTCGAAGTAAAGCGCGGCGGAAACCTTCTCACCGTTGGCCGACAGCGCCTTCTCGAGTGCTTCATCCTGGGCGACAGTGCGTGGAAAGCCATCGAGGATGAAACCGGCGTTGCAGTCTTCGTTCTTGATGCGATCCATGACCAGGTCCACGACCAGCTCGTCCGGAACGAGCTTGCCCTCGTTCATGTAGCCCTTGGCCTTGAGTCCCAGCTCGGTCTCGCGCTTCAGGTGGTCGCGAAACAGGTCGCCGGTACTGATGTGCGGCAGCTTCAGATCCGCCGCCAGTTTCGCGGCCTGGGTACCCTTGCCGACGCCCGGGGGGCCGAGGAAAACGAAGATCTGCTTGCTCATGGCTTGCCTCAAATTTCAGAGCCCGAAGCGTCAACAGGGGGCCATGCCCCGCGTCAAGCTTCGGGCTCAGAGTCTCTAGCGCTTGCGCTGCCCCACCATGCCGGTGTAGCCCTCGTAGTTGCGCTGGATGAGCGCAACTTCGACCTTCTGCACCAGGTCAAGCGCCACGTGCACGACAATCAGCAGGCCTGTGCCGCCCATGACGCGGAAGAACAATCGATTCTGGTGCAATGTCGGCGAATCACCGAACACGAAAATCATCAGGTTGGGCAGCTCGTTCGGGATCACGGCCACCAGGCACAGGAACGTCGCACCCGCGAGCGTCATGCGCCGCAGGATTTCGGACAGGTAGGTCACCGTGTCCTTGCCGGGACGGACCCCGGGTATGAAAGCGCCCCATTCCTTGAAGTTCTTCGCCAGCTCGATCGGGTTGAACTGCAGCTGCACCCAGAAGTAGGTGAAGAAGAAAATCATCGTGCAGTAGATCAGCGTCCAGGTGAAACCGCCCTTGTTGAAGGCGTCACTCAGGTCGGCCAGCATGTTCGACATGAAACCGCCGCTCTCCACCACGTTCTGCAGGCTGCCGAACAGGATGGTGGGCAGGGTCATCAGCGCGCTGGCGAAGATGATCGGGATAACGCCGGCCTGGTCGACGCGCAGCGGGAAGGTCTGGCGCTGGCCGCCGACGGTCTTGGCGCCGCGTACGTGCTTGGCGTGCTGAATCACGATTTCGCGGCGTCCCAGTGTTATCAGCACGATGCCGAAGGTGATCACCACGAACATCACGATCAGGGTGGACAGGCTCAGGAACGCGTCGAGGCTGACCTCAGGCGCGATGGTGCTGTCCAGCATGGGCTGCAGGAAGCCCAGCAAAGCATTCGGGATCGAAGCGATGATGCCCGCCATGATCAACAGGCTGACGCCGTTGCCGATGCCGTGCTCGGTGATCTGATCGCCGAGCCAGATCAGGAAGAACGCGCCGGCGGTCATGGTGACCATGGCGACGATGGTGAACGTGTTCAGGTCCCAGACGACCGCGCTGGCGAGGTTCGCCTGGCTGGTGAGCAACTTGATCGTGAAGAAGGACTGCACCAGGCAGATGGGAATGGTCGCAAGGCGCGCGTACAGGCGGATCTTGCGCTGGCCGCTCTGGCCTTCCTTCTGGATTTCCTCAAGCTTGGGGACCACCTTGGTCAGCAACTGGAAAATAATCTCCGCGCTGATGTACGGCATGATGCCGAGGCTGAAGATGGTGAAGTCGGTCAGGCCGCCGGCGGACAGCGCGTTGTAGATGCCCAGGAAGCTGTACACCCACGAGCTGGAAGTCTGCTCGGCGAAGGTCTTGGCGAACTCAATGTTGTCGATGCCCGGGACCGGGATTGTGCGCCCGATGCGGAACACCGCCAGGATCATCAGTGTGAACAAGGCCTTCTTGCGCAGCTCGGGAACCTTGAACAGGTTCATGAAAAGCTCGGATGGCCCTGCTGACTGCGACATCGTTCCCTCGATGATCCCTGATCCGGACCCGGCTGAATCCAAGGCGCCGGGATTAACACACGCTGCTCAATTTGGCCAGTACCGCGTTACTTCGCCTGCTTTGCCTCGATCTGCTCGCACTTGCCGCCCTTGGCTTCGATCTTTTCACGGGCGGTCTTGCTGAAGCGGTGGGCGCGCACGGTCAGCTTCTTCTCGATCTCACCGTTGCCGAGCACCTTCACGCCGTCAGCCAGCTTGTTGATCAGGCCGGCCTTCAGGAAATCTTCGGGGCCGACTTCCGCACCGTCGTCGAAGCCGTTCAGCTTCTCGACGTTCAGCACCACGATGTCGTTGCTGAAGCGGTAGTTGTTGAAGCCGATCTTGGGCAGGCGGCGCACCAGGGGCATCTGGCCGCCTTCAAAGTAGTACTTCATCGAGAAACCGGTGCGGGCGCTGGCGCCCTTGCCGCCCCGGCCTGAAGTCTTGCCCTTGCCGGTGCCCGGGCCGCGGCCCTTGCGCACCATTGCCTTCTTGCGCGTGTTGCCGCGCTTTTTGATTTCGCTGAATTCCATCTCTCGCTCCGTCGGCTTCGCGCCGCGTCACTCGGCATTTCGCCTGTCGTCCTGCGGCGCTATTCCTTGTCGCCGCCCTTGTTTTCGTCGGTCTTAGGGGCTTCCGCCGGCTTTTCGGCCTTCGGCTCCGCTGGCTTTTCTGCCGCGGGTGCTTCGGCCGCCTTTTCAGCGGCGGCATCGCCCGGCTTGCCGCGCCCGCCACGTCCACCGCGACCACGGGCTCCGCCGTCCTTGCCGCCGCGCTGGCGGCGCGTGTCCTTGCGTCCTTTGCGGCGCTCGTCCGGCTCGAGCCCGACGGGCTCCAGCTTCGGCCCCTCACGATCCGGGTGCACGGGCAGCCCGCGCAGCTCAAAGACGTCCTTCTTGGAAAGTAACTGGTCGAGCCCGTTGAGCGTCGCCTTGACGATGTTCACCGGGTTACGGCTGCCGTAGACCTTGGTCAGGATGTTTCGCACCCCGAGTTCTTCGACAACGGCACGCACCGTGGCGCCGGCCTTAATACCGGTACCGGGCGCCGCGGGGCGCAGCAGCACACGCGAGGCACGATAGCGTCCCCACACCGTGTGCGGGATGGTGTCGCCGCGCAGCGGATAGCGAACGAGGTTCTTGCGGGCATCGCGGACGGCCTTCTCGATGCTGGTCGGCACCTCGCGGGCTTTGCCCTGTCCGTAGCCGACCACGCCGCGTCGGTCGCCGATGATAACGACGGCCGCGAAGCTGAAGCGCCGGCCACCCTTCACGACGGCCGATGTGCGGTTGACGCGCACGACCTTCTCTTCGCCAAGTTCCAGGTCTCGTGCTGAAATACGCTGACCCATGCTTAATCCTGTGTCTGGTTCCTGCTAACGACTGCCGTGGCAGCCAGGTTTCTCAATTCCTTCGACTAAAACTCGAGGCCTGCTTCCCGCGCGGACTCCGCCAGGGCCTTGATGCGCCCGTGATAGCGGAAGGGCCCGCGGTCGAACGCAACCTGCTTGACGCCCGCCGCAATCGCGAGTTCGGCGATCTTCTTGCCAACCGCCTTGGCGCCTTCCATGTTGCCCGAGTTCTTGTCGGCGTTCGCCTTCCCCACCGTGGTGGCGTAGGCGAGCGTCTTCTGCGACTGATCGTCGATGATTTGCGCCGTGATGTGGCGCGCGGTGCGGTGCACCGACAGGCGCGGGCGTGTGCCCGACGACCGGATCCGGTTGCGGTTGCTGAGCGCGCGGCGCTTGGTGCGACGATATGCCTGCTTGTGAGCCTTCATCTTCTTGCCTCTGTCCCTGTCGCCATCAACTGGCGTTGTTCTTTACTTGCCGCCGCCGACGAACGACTTGCCGGCCTTGCGGACGATGCG
>JAGQRI010000035.1:0-6746 GCA_020425515.1 Planctomycetota bacterium
ACCTCGGCCTCGAGCTGATTCAGCTTGATATCCAGCTCGCCCCGGGTCATGCCCGTGATCAGGCACAGGCGCTGGGCGCAGACGTCGAGGTCGTGTTGGGCGACCGGGTCCTGCCGAAGCTGCCAGTACAGGAACCAGCGGCGGCGACCGCTCGGCCCCGCGAGTTTCGCGTCCTGCACGGGCGTAAGTTTGTGATCAATGAAGTCCTCGACGGCGTCCGTGTCGTAGCGCGAGGGCGACGCGTGGGCGCGCTGCAGCATGGTGCGGGGATTGGCGAACTGGTCGTAGTCGAGGTAGACGTCCCAGACGCTTTCCGTGTGGGCGACGACGGTGCCGTCCCTCAGCACGATGTCGGCGCGCTGGGGCTCAAGCAGCGTGATGCTGGTGCGCATGTCCTGGGCGAGGTCGTCGTAGTACTCGTGGTTCACGACCTGCATGTAGGCGAACCGCCCCAGCAGCATCAGGAACACCAGCGCCATCCCCGCCGTTATGTAGTTGACCTTGCCGTCGAACATAGAGGCACCTGCAGACATATCGGCAAGCGCGGCAACGGGGCTGAACGCGAAGGCGACTCTGGGCTTGGTCCGATATAACCACCTGACCAATAGTGGACAAAAATGGTCCGCAATTTACCCTCTGGACGCGAGGTGAGGGCACGATAAGAGCCTCACCGGAGACGAAATGAGCTGGACGGAAGACGACATCAAGGCGGCGCTCAAGGGCGTCCAGGACCCGGACCTGAAACGGGACCTGGTCGAGCTCGGCATGGTGCGCGAGATCAAGGTGGACGGCGAGAACGTCAGCCTGACCGTGCAACTGACCACCCCGGCCTGCCCTTTGAAGGACCAGATCGGTGGCGACGTGAAGGCGGCGCTGGTCAAGAACCTTGGCGCCAAAGAGGTGACGGTCAACTTCAGCGCGGACACCACGCGCATGCAGACCGCCAGCGACCTGATCCCGGGTGTGCGTAACGTGATTTTCGTGGCCAGCGGCAAGGGCGGCGTGGGCAAGAGCACCGTGGCCGCGAATCTGGCGCTGGCGCTGGCCGAAACCGGCGCCAGCGTCGGGCTGCTCGACGCCGACATTTACGGCCCCAGCATGCCGACCATGTTCGGGCTGCATCACCAGCCGAACGCGACTGACGAGCAACAGATTATCCCGCACCGGAAGTTCGGGCTGAAGCTTATGTCGATGGGCTTTCTGCTTGAGGAAGGCCAGCCGGTTATCTGGCGCGGCCCGATGCTGGACTCGGCGCTGCGGCAGTTCCTCGGCCAGGTCGAGTGGGGCGAGTTGGATTACCTGGTCTGCGACCTGCCGCCGGGCACGGGCGACGTGCAGATGTCGTTGGCGCGCATGGTGCCGCAGGGTGTCGCGGTGCTGGTGACCACACCGCAGGACGTTGCCTTGGCCGACGTGCAACGCGCGATTGGGATGTTCGGTACAGTGAACGTGCAGGTGCTGGGCGTGGTCGAGAACATGTCCGGCTTCATCTGCGGCCACTGCGGCGAGAAGACCGACATCTTCGGCCACGGCGCGGGACAGCGCGCGGCCAAGCGCTACGAGATCGAATTCTTCGGCGAAGTGCCGCTGACCGAAAAGGTGGTGCACGCCGGCGACAACGGCGAGCCGATTTTGAAAAGCGACCCCGGCGACCCCGCGGCCAAGGCGCTGCGTCAGGTAAGCCACAAGGTCGCGCAACAGATCGCGATTCACGCCGCGGCGGCACAGCCTGCAACGGCCTAAACGGAAGCAACCGGAAGGAACCGGAGAACAATATGCCCTACCCTGAAGAAATGGTTGCGCCCATGCGCGCTGAGCTGACCGACAACGGCGTTGAGGAATTGCGCACGGCCGATGCCGTGAAGGATTTCCTCGAGCGCAACAAGGACAAGTCGGTGATGATCGTGTTGAACAGCGTGTGCGGCTGCGCCGCCGGCGCCGCGCGCCCCGGCATCCTGCTGAGCCTCGAAGGCGACGAAAAGCCGGATGCGGTCGGCACGGTGTTCGCGGGCAACGACGTGGACGCGGTTAACTACGTCCGCAGCCTCGTGCCGCAGGCGCCGCCGAGCAGCCCGAGCGTCTACATGTTCAAGAACGGTGAGCCGGTCGCCTACGTGCCGCGTCACGTGTTCGAGGGCGGCCACCCGGAGTCGGTCGCCGAGCAGCTCAAGGGCGCGTACGCCAAGCTGAAATAAGGCAGCGGGCCTCGGGGATGCGAATGTGCCGCGCCCCGGGGCCCTGCTTGCCAGAAGGATCGCCATGGACCAGGACCCGCAGAAGCGCCTGAAGGAATTCCACGGCAAGACCTGCGTCGTGGAGACGAAGCTCGATCAGACATTCATCGGGCGCTGCTCGCGTTTCGAGAAAGACAACCTGATCATGGTTGACTTGGACCACCTTCATGGCGGCTGGGACAAGAACACAGAGAAGCTCGAAAACGCCGTCAACATGGGCCACTGGCCCGTGATCAAAAAGGTCTTCATCCCCAAGGCCGACATCACCCGCATGGAACTGCTGGTGAAGCAGCCGTGGAAGGACAATTCCGTCAACTTCGATCATGAATCCGTCGGCGATACGCCAGGTGCTGCCACCGCAGATGGATAAGCGAGTTTTCGAGCCAAACGAACCAACAGGCGATGATCTGCGCCGGGCAAACGAACTGGCTGCTGAAGACTGTCCGCGTAGGTATTGCTGGTGGTGGCAGACGCTGAGTTTCGACTGGGACGTCCCCGTTGCGCAGGGTTGCACCTTCCTGAAAGCAATCAAGCCGGCTGGATGGAGGAACATTGACGTGCCGTGTATCCGGGCACAGAGTTCGGAGTGCGATCATTACGAGCCTCGCGAACCGCACCTGATAGAAGACGGGTTTGAGACAGACCGATTCAAGATGCGAAAGGGCTGAACCGATGGGAACATTTCACAGCGACAAAGGCCCACTGCACGGCATCACGGTAGTGGTGCGCACCAACACGAACGCCGTCTACATCGGCCGCTGCGACACGCAGACGCCAACAGGGATCTTCCTGAACGACGCCGACAAACACGCCGAAGGCCAGGACGGCAAGTCCAACGAAGACTACATCAAGACTGCCGCACAGTGGGGGCACTGGCCAAGAATCCCGCAGGTGGTGGTGCCGGCCGAGGAAATTACGGAAGTTGTCCGGCTGGCCGAGATCCGCAAAAGCTGAACCGACAGTTACTCGAGAATGGCCAGAACGGAATCCAGTGCGCCGCTGTTCACGAGGTCGCGGATTTTGGCGAAGTCTTCGTGCAGGACGCGGTCGCGCTTGAGCGGTTTGACCTGTTTGCGCAACGCGTCGGCGATCTGTTCGACTTTCTTCCCACCCTTAAGCGGCTTGTGATAATCCAGCGCCAGGCGCCCGGCCAGCAACTCAATGCTTACCAAGTGCTGCAGGTTCTCGAACACCGTGCGCGCCTTCAACGCGGCCGTTACGCCCATGCTGACGTGGTCTTCCTTGTTGGCACTGGTCGGGATGCTGTCCACGCTGGCCGGGTGACTGAATACCTTGTTTTCGCTGGCCAGCGCTGCCGCCACAACCTGTGCGATCATCAAGCCGCTGTTCAGCCCGCTGCCTTCCACGAGAAAGGGCGGCAGGTTGGACAGGTCCGGGTTGACCATCTGCTCGGTGCGACGCTCGGAAATCGCGCCAAGCTCGGACATCAGGATCGCCAGGAAATCCAGCGCCTGCGAAAGCGGCTGGCCGTGGAAGTTGCCGGCGCTGATGACGTCACCGTCGTTCGGGAACAACAGCGGGTTGTCGGTAACGGCATTCAGCTCGCGCTCGAAAATTGTCTGCACGAACTCGAAACCGTCACGCGCGGCCCCGTGCACCTGCGGCACGCAGCGCAGGCTGTAGGCATCCTGCACGCGTTCGTCGCCTTCGCGGTGGCTTTCGCGGATTGCGCTGCCTTGCAGCATCTTGAGCATGTTGCGTGAAACCAGTGCGTGCCCGGGGTGCGGGCGGATCTCGGCCACGCGCGCGTCGAACGGGCTGTCGCTGCCGCGCAGGGCTTCGAGGCTCAGGGCGGCCGTCGCGTCACACAGCTTGATCCAGCGCCGCATGCCGCAGACCGTCACCAGCCCGATAGCCTGGATGATCTGCGTGCCGTTGATCAGCGCCAGGCCTTCCTTCGCCTGCAGCTTGACCGGTTTCAGGCCGGCCTTTTTCAGCGCCGTGCCCGCGCCGATCAACTTTCCTTTATGGTACGCCTTGCCCTCGCCCAGCAGGTTGAGAGCGATGTGGGCCAGCGGTGCCAGGTCGCCGGACGCGCCGACGCTGCCTTTGCTCGGCACAAACGGCACGACCTCGCTGTTAAGCATGCCCAGAAATGCGTCCACCACCTCTTCGCGCACGCCGGAGTTGCCCTGCACCAGGCTGTTGATACGCAAGAGTATTGCCAGCTTGACCGTGTGCTCGGGCAGCGGGTCGCCCACGCCGCACGAGTGGCTGCGGATCAGGTTGGTCTGCAACTCGCCGAGCTGGTCGTCCGGGATGCGCACGTTCGCAAGCTTGCCGAAGCCAGTGTTCACGCCGTAGACGGCCCGGTCTTGCTTCAGCAGCTTCTCAACGAAACGCCGCGCCTTCTTCACGGCCGAGCGCGCCCGCGCCGAGACTTCGACGCGCGAGTAGCCGCCGTGCAGGAAACGGTCTACTTGCGCCAGTGTCAGTGAACGCCCGTCGAGAGTCAGCACTTCGGATGATTTCTTAGCCATGGCGCGGAACCATAGCGCACACGCGCGATGCGGGAAAGGGGAGTGCTAAACCTTCAGCTTGGGCAGCGGGTGGCTGGCGAGCCACTGCCAGAGGCGCTTGGCGCACAGGCTGCCCGAAGCCACGACGCTCATCAGCGTGCGGGTGTCGATGTTGGTGCAGTCGCCGGCGACGTAGATGCCGCCGAACATCGTCTTGCCGCCTTCGCCGTGTGCGAAATAGCCCTCGTCCTGCGGCATGCGCTCAAGACCCGGGATCGGCGTTTTCGGGGCAGGGCCGAGAGCGACGACCATCGCGTCCAGCGGCAGGCCTTGCTCTTCGGGGATGCCTTTCTCGACAAAGAACAGGTAGTCCAGCGCGTCATCGCCCTTCACGGCTACAACCTTGGTGCCCGGGATGATGCGCACCTTGTTGCCCACCGCGCGCTCGACGAGCAGCGGCTCGGCCGTGGGTTCGTCGTCGGGGCACAGCACGGTCACGAACTTCGCGTAGCGGCTCAGGAAGATCGCGGCGTGCATGGCTTCGTCGCCGCCGCCGATGACGGCCACACGGCGGTCGGCATAAATCTGCGCGTCGACCTGCGCGCCGTAGCGAATGCCCTTGTTGAGGAACTTCTCGACGCCGTCGATCTTGAGTTCGCGCTGGGCGGCGCCGGTCGCGATGACTACCGCCCGCGCCCAGAAGTTGCCGGCCGTGCTGTGAATGCGCTTGAACGCGCCCTGGATGCGGATGCTGTTGACCTTCCCTCCCATGAGGGTCGCACCCACATGCCGGGCGTGCTCACTGAAGTTGGCCGCGATGTCCGCGCCGGGCACCGCTTCGTCATAACCCACGCCCAGGTATTCATCGACGTCGGTCAGCGGCAGCAGGTGACCGCCGGGTTCGGTTTCATCCAGCCCCAGCACGCTCAGCCCGCCGAGACGGCAGCCGTGGCAGGCCGCGAGACCGGCCGGGCCGAGCCCCACGACGACGACGTCAAAAATCGTCTGTCCGCGCGATTCCAGGCTTTCGATATCAAAGCGCACGCCGGTGGCTTCAAGTAGTTCTTCCTGCGTCGGGTCCGGCAGCCACTCGTCATTGACGTACAACACGGGCGAGACGGCCGCGCCGCAGAGTTTGCGGATGAAGGCGTTGGTCTCGGCGTCAGTGGAGATGTTGCGTTCGTTCCAGGACAGGTGCTGTGATTCCAGCGCTTCCTTTGCGAGCCGGTTCGATTCCGACACGCCGTCCGTAAACATGATGATCTTGGCTGCGGGCATAACCCTACCTGAGACTCACAACAGCCGTTTCGGGGGTGAACCGGCTTATCGCTCAATTCGTGTTACAACGCAAGCCCGTTGACCTTGGGGACTTCCGACAAGGCCGGAGGCTGCATATCTACCGTGCGAAGGGTGCACTTTTCCCCTGAATCGACTACCTGTCAATGAGGGGGATAATTCGCTGAAAACCGGTCGGGCGGTCCCGGTTTCGGCGCGACTCGCTATCATCGCCCGTGACTTGTAGAGCAAAGAGGCCGAATGCTTACACCGATTACCGAAGCACTTGAGGATCTGCGCCAGGGTAAGCCCGTCATCCTCGTCGATGATGAAGACCGCGAAAACGAGGGCGACCTTGTCGTAGCAGCCGAAAAAATCACTCCCGACGGCGTGAACTTCATGGCGCGCGAAGGGCGCGGGTTGATCTGCCTTGCCTTGACCAACGACGTCGCCGACCGCCTCGACCTGCCGCCCATGGCCGCGCGTAACGAGGCGCCGCTGGGCACGGCCTTTACCGTAAGCATCGAAGCGCGCGAGGGCGTCACCACCGGCATCAGCGCCCACGACCGCGCCCATACCATCCAGACCGCCATTCGAGACGACGCCCGCGCCCGCGACCTGGTGCGCCCCGGCCATATCTTCCCGCTGCGCGCCCGCGACGGCGGCGTGCTGGTACGCAACGGCCAGACCGAGGGAAGCGTGGATCTGTGCCGCCTTGCCGGCCTAAAGCCGGCCGGCGTGATCTGCGAGATCATGA
>JAGQRI010000035.1:6774-19396 GCA_020425515.1 Planctomycetota bacterium
CGCCTGCCGGACCTGGAGAAGTTCGCCGCGAAGCACGGGCTGAAAATCTGCAGCGTTGCCGACCTGGTGCAGTACCGCCTCAAGCACGAGCGCATCGTCAAGCGCATCTCCGGTGCGCGCATGCCGACCGAGTGGGGCTACTTCGACGTACACGTGTATCACAGCCTCGCCGACAACAAGGACCACATCGCCCTGTGCAAAGGAGTGATCCCGAGCGACCTGCGGGCGGCCGACATGGAGTACAGCGACGAGCCGATCCTGGTGCGCGTCCATAGCGAATGCCTGACCGGCGACGTGTTCGGCAGCCAGCGTTGCGATTGCGGCCAGCAGTTGCACGCAGCCATGTATCAGGTGCAGCAGGCCGAGCGCGGGGTGGTGGTGTACCTACGGCAGGAAGGACGCGGCATCGGTTTGACAGAAAAGATCAAGGCCTACGCGTTGCAGGACCAGGGCTACGACACGGTCGAGGCCAACGTCAAGCTCGGTCACAAACCGGACAAGCGCGAATACGGCACCGGCTGCCAGATCCTGATGGACCTGGGCGTGAAGAAGATGCGCCTGCTGACCAACAACCCGGCCAAGCGCGAAGCCATCAACGCCTATGGGTTAGAGATCACCGACCGCGTGCCGCTTGAGTTGCCGCCCGGCGAGGAAAACAACTTCTACATGCGCACCAAGCGCGACAAGCTCGGCCACATCCTGAAGCTGCCGACAGAGTCAGGCCGCCACGAAAAGATCCGCAAAGACACCGGCATCGATTAACAAGAGCCCCGGCCGAAAGGCCGGGGTCCGCCCGCAGGGCGGAAATATAGTTGCCCTCCCAATTCACGTACCAGTACTCGTTGAAGCGATCCCAAACTAAGCTGGTCGCAGAGGTGAAATCATGAACAGGCTAATGATGAAGATCGCTGGTGTAGTCGTGGCGGTTGTCGTGTTCGCGATGCTGTCGGCGGTTGGGTATCTTACACAGGTTGGCTTCAGCCAGACCTTTGGGCCAAGCGATCCAAGCGCCGAGGGCAACTTCCCACAAAGGCATCTTCATCGCAGCAATGTCTCCCCGTCCAACAGTTACGGTGAAGATGAACCCGGCCCGGAACCCATTCCCGAGGGTGAGTCCGTTTGGGAGGACTACGACGCGAAAGACCTCGACAACGAAAAACGCCTCCCCGACCGCCCCGGCAACTTCGAGGTTATCGCGAAGGTTGGGGAGTTTTGGGAGGCGATGTATCAGATCGATCCGGACTACAATGACGTAGCGTATCCCCTTTGCTGGAATCATGAGTGGTATCAGACAAAGGAAGAGCAGGATGCAGATGAAGCCGCAGACGAGGCCAAGTACCGCAAGTCAGGTCGCAAACACAAAAACAAACTCCGCCAGTTCAATGTGGTTATGCATAAGTTGACGTTCCTGAATCTGAAGGAGGGTGAGAGTGGAATTCCCAACTTTGCCGATCGTGGCCTGACTGAAGTCGAAGTGGATGAGTTTGCTGAGGTGCGCAAGAAGCACCCGGAACGGTGCGTAGTCGTTTTGATTCGTGCTGGCTTAGAATCCCTTCAATCGAACAAGATTGAAGGGGACAACTCCGATGCAGACTTCGCTCTATGCTGGGTGAAGAAGAAAGACAATGGCTGGAAGCTAGTTTGGATGAGCAGGTAGCAGGTGCTTGGCTGTGCTACCGAGAGCAGCTAAACAACCCGCATGGACTACGCCGTTCGAGTCAGCCACTACGTTGACCCCGCTACGTTTGAACTTCAGCGCGATGTGATCCTGTTGATCTCGGGCTCGCATGTGGCCGAGGTGATTGTGGGCGGGGAGGTCAGCGGCGGGCTCAAAGGCCTGGCCGAGCACACGCTGGACTTCGACAACGCGGTCTGCCTGCCCGGCTTCGTCAACTCGCATGCGCACCTGGACCTTTCCCACCTGCACGGCCAGATTCCGAACGGGCTGACCTTTCCCGAGTGGGCGCCGGCTGTGATCGCCGGGCGTGCCATGCCACAGGCGATGATCGACGCCGGTATCGACGACGCCTGCCGTATGGTGGTCGCGAGCGGCACGACCAGCGTGCTCGACATCAGTGTCAACGGCGACTCCGCGACGCCCCTCAGCAAGCATGGCGTGAACGGGTTGCTCGCGCTGGAGGTGCTGGGCTGGTCCGGTGACGCTGCCGAGAAGGCCATGCAGCACGCCGACGAAATCGTGCGCGCGAAATTCGCCCTCGACCGCGAGCGCCTCGGCGACGACGCGGGCGAGGCCGACGCGCCGGCGAAACCCGACGGCATCGACTACGCCTTCTCGCCTCACGCGCCCTACAGCACCAGTATGGAGCTGTACCAGCACGCCTTCGGGCGCGCTTTCGGCGAGGGACGCGTCTGCACCACGCACGTGGCGGAGTCGCTGGAAGAAGAACAGTTCATCCGCGATGGCAGCGGGCCGCTGTGTGAACTGCTTGGCAAGCTCGGTATTGACCTGTCAAGTTTCAAAGGCTTCGGCGTGACGCCGCTGGCTCTGCTGCTCGGCGACTGGCTGATGCCGTGGCTGGGGGCCGAGAACCACCGGCTGGTGCTCGTCCACTGCAACTACGCCCGCGAGGGCGATTTCGAGTTGCTGGCGCAAAGCAAACCCAGTGTCTGCTGGTGCCCGCGCAGTCACGCCTACTTCAAGCACGAGCCCTGGCCGCTGGCGCAGATGCGCGAGGCCGGAGTGAACCTGCTGATTGGCACGGACAGCCTCGCCAGCAACGACGGCCTGGACATGCTCGGCGAAATCCGCCAGGCCGCGAACCACGCGGACGCGAACGTCACCGAATTGTTCAGGGCCGCCACGATCAACGGACGCAAGGCCCTGGGCATCGAAAACGAAGCGGCCGACTTCGCCGTCTGGGGCCTGCCGCAAGGCGCCGGCAACGACCGCGACGGGCTGCTCAAGGCCATGCTCGAAAACGAAACTCCGTTGTACGCATCCTTCAGTCGCGGCAACCTGATCGCCCGCGCGATTTGAGGACAGGAGCCCGGAGCGCAAGCGACGGGTAAATTTGCCCTGCAGGGTCGGCACGCCAACCGGTCGCTCCAGGTGCAGTGCGCCTGTTCGCGACCGTTGCTGCGCGACCTAGCGCTCCCGGCTCCTGTTTCCTAAACCGGCAACCTGCAACCGTTTGTCCCTGGTGGAACATGATCGACATCAAACTCATCCGCGATGATGCTGACGACGTCAAGCGCCGCTTGGCTGACCGCAAGGTCGAACCGGAGCCGATCGACGAAGTCCTCAAGCTCGACGAAACCTGGCGTGCGAAGAAGACCGAGGGCGAGGTCCAGCAGGCCGCGCTGAACAAGGCCAACAAAGCCTTCGGGCCGTGGATGGGCGGGCGCAAGAAGAACCCGGACATGCCCGCGCCCCAACAACTCGTGGAACTTCTGGGTGAAACCCCGGCCGACCCGGAAACCGCCAAGGAAAAGCTGCGCCTGCTCGGCGAAGAGAAAGACAAGGTTGAAGCCGAGGCCGACGCGATCATGAACCAGATTGACGGCATCCTGCTGAACCTGCCGAACCTGCCGCACCCGCAAACACCCGTCGGCAAAAGCGAAGACGACAACGTCATCCGCAAAGAGTGGGGGACAAAACGCGAGTTCGACTTCGAGCCGAAGGCGCACTGGGACCTGGTCGGCGACAAGGGTCTCGAACTCGAAATCGGCGGGCGCATCAGCGGCAGCGGCTTTCCGTTCCTGCGCGGCAAGCTGGCGAAACTCGAACGTGCACTGATCAATTTTTTCCTGGAGTTGCACACCAGCGAACACGGCTACACCGAGTGCTGGACGCCGTTCATGGTTCGCGGCGAAACCCTGCGCAACAGCAGCCAGCTTCCGAAGTTCTACGACGACCTGTATCGCGCCGACGAACGCGACGACCTGTACCTGATCCCCACCGCCGAAGTCCCGCTCACCAGCGTGCACGCCGGCGAAATCCTCGATGCCGAGCAGGTGCCCGTGCGCTACTGCGCCTTCACCCCGTGCTTCCGGCGCGAAGCAGGTGCGGCCGGCAAAGACACACGCGGTATCCTGCGCGTGCACCAGTTCAGCAAGGTCGAGCTGATGGTGGTTACGGCGCCCGACAGGAGCGATGAGGAACACGAAACCCTGACCCGCTGCGCCGAGACCGTGCTGGAGCGGCTCGAAATCCCGCACCGCCGCCTCGAACTCTGCACGGCCGACCTCGGCTTCGGCGCGGCCCGCTGCTACGACCTTGAGGCCTGGGCGCCCGGCGTGGGCAACTGGCTCGAAGTCAGCAGTTGCAGCACGTTCGGCGACTTCCAGGCACGCCGCGCGAAGATCCGCGTACGCGGCGAAGACAAGAAGCCGCAACTCGCGCACACGCTCAACGGCAGCGGGCTGGCGGTGCCGCGAACCATGATCGCCCTGCTCGAAAACAACCAGCAGGCCGACGGCACGATCAACATTCCCAAGGCGCTGCAGCCACACTACGGCGCGGAGACGCTCTGATTTTGGATCGCTACCTCGTCAGCTTCGACACCAAGCACGTCAGCCACGAAACCGTGGACGTGCTGGTGATCGGTACCGGCGTCGCGGGAGTCACGGCCGCCATCACGGCCGCGCGTACCGGTGCGGCGACGCTGATGGTCAACAAGACGGTGCTGGAAGAATCCAACACCTCGCACGCGAAGGGCGGTATCGCGGCCGTGGTCGCAAGTGACGACTCGCTTGGTTCGCACGTCGAGGACACGATGACGGCCGGTGACGGGCTGTGCGACCCGACGGCTGTCTATCGCATCGTGGAAGGCGGCCCGCACGGAATCGAGTTCCTGCAGTCATGCGGTGCGAAGTTTGACACGGTGGACGGGAAGCTGGACCTCGGGCGCGAGGGCGGGCACTCGGGTCACCGCATCATCCACGCCGGCGGCGACGCCACCGGCGCCGAGGTCAGCCGGGCGCTGCTTGCGGAAGGCCTGAAAACACAAGGGCTGCGCGCGTACAAGAACACGTTCGTGCTCGACCTGCTCACTGAGGGCGATGTCTGCCATGGCGCGATCATGGTACGCCACAACGAACTGCACGTGGTGTGGGCCCGCACCACGATTCTCGCCTCAGGCGGGGCGGGGCAGCTCTACCGAGAATCCAGCAATCCCGCCGTCGCAACCGCCGACGGCCACGCGATGGCGATCCGCGCCGGCGCCCTGATGCGCGACATGGAGATGGTGCAGTTCCATCCCACACTGCTGTACGTGGCCGGCTTGGACCGCCGCCTGATCACCGAGGCCCTGCGCGGGCACGGCGCCTACTTGCGCAACTCGATGGGCGAGCGCTTCATGGTCGGGCAGCACGAACTGGCCGAGCTTGCCCCGCGCGACGTCGTCAGCCGCGCCATCAACCGCGAGATGCATCGCACGGGCGACCCGGCGGCGTTCCTTGACGTCACGCATCTCGACCAGGCCGAGTTGCGCCAGAAATTTCCCAGCTTCATGCAGGCCTGTGACGACGCGGACATCGATCCGGCCAAATCATGGGTGCCGATTCGCCCGGGGCCGCATTACATGATTGGCGGCGTGCAGGCCGGGCTGGACGGGACGACGGCGATCGAGGGCTTGCTCGCGGTCGGTGAGGTTTCCAGCACCGGGCTGCACGGTGCGAACCGGCTGGCCAGCAACAGTTTGCTCGAAGGCCTCGTTTGCGGCAAATGGGCGGGGGAGCAGGCCGGTGAGAGGGGCGAGTTTGTCGGCAAGCCGCCGCGGATCACGTTCGAGCGCCCCATGCGCAGTACCCGCCGGATCGACATCCCGGACGTGATCGCGTCCGTGAAGGGCGCCATGTGGCGTTACATGGGCGTCGAGCGTGACCAGCGCGGAATGGAAGAGTTCATTCGCCAGCTTTCCGGCTGGGCGCGCATGACCTCGGAGCAAGAGCGCCGTTTCCCCAGCGAATGGCAACTTGAGAACATGCTGGTTGTCGCGCTCGCAATGACGAAGTCCGCGCTTGTTCGTGTCGAAAGCCGCGGTGTGCACTACCGCCGCGACTACCCGGATCACAACCCGGATCTCGCGCAGATGCACACGCGCGTGCGTGCGGACGGCGAAGTCGCGCTGTTGCAGTCACTTTAAAATCCGGAACAGGTTGGAGTAGTCGTCGGTCCAGACAGGGAAGTCTTCCTCGGCGTCTTCGAGATCTGTGACCCATGCGAAGCCCGGCTCGTACATCCCGATAGCGCCGTGTTCGGTTTCGAAATCGACCAGGTACTTCGCCCTTTGCTCGAATGCTAGTTGCATTTGCTGGCTGTCCGTCAGCACGATCCATTCCGCCACGACGGTGCCGCTGCGCGGGTCGCCGCCTGACGTCCAGCCCAGCTTTTGCAGCCCGACGCGGTCGGCGATGCCCGAGACGATCGGCGCAAGGTTCAGGTAGCGGTTGCTGATGTGTACGCAGATCACGCCGTCGGGCGCAAGGTGCCGGCGGTAGAGCTGAAAGGCCTCAAGCGTCAGCAGGTGCACGGGGATCGAGTCGCTGCTGAAGGCATCCAGCACCAGCACGTCGAATTGCTGGGGTTCCTCCTGTTCGAGCTGCAGGCGGGCGTCGCCGACCACGACTTCCGTTTTGCCGCGGCAGTCCTTCAGGAAGGTGAAGTACTCCTGCGCCAGCGCAACATCGCGCGGGTTGATTTCATAGAACCGATACACGTCGCCGGGCTGCGCATAGGCTGCCACCGTACCGACGCCCAGGCCCACAACGCCGACACGCATGCCGCCCGGTTTGGCGTGCGCACCCAGCACGATGCCGACGCCGGACTGGATGCCGTAGTACGCCGTCGGCACGTTGCGCCGGTCTTCCGACATGAACTGGATGCCGTGCAGCGTGGTGCCGGAATACAGCTTGCGGTTCCATTCCTCGTTCGACTCGATCGGCGTTTCCTTCACCCGCAGCACGCCGTAGAAATTGCGTTCGGCCTCGATGGTTTCGTCGAGCGAGTGATACACGCTGTAACCCATGCCGCCGGCCATCCCTAACGCGATCAGCAGAAGCACGCCCCACGCCCAGCGCGGCTTGCCGCCGTGCAGCTTCGATTTCGGGTCGCGCGACAGCCCGATCAGCAACAGCGCGTAGGTCACCAGGATCCCGGCCGGCAATTCGACGTACAACGAGAAGATGTACGGCGCGACCAGCGCCACGAACGCGCCGCCCAGCACCCCGCCCAGCGAGATCGACAGGTAGAAGCGCGTCAGGTGTTTCGCGGGCGGGCGGAGGCGGAAGGCCTCGCCGTGGCAGATCATGCACAGCACGAACAGCGAGCCCATGTAGACGCTGACGTTCGCCCAAAGCGGCCAGTGCGATGAGTACAGGTTCGCCAGGATCGTTGCCGCCATCGCCGCCGCGGCAAGCAGCATGAAGACGGGACGGGGATACCAGCGTTCGCCCGCGAAAGTCAGGATGAACGACAGCAGGTACAGGCTCAACGGCAGCACCCACAAAAAGGGCACGCTGGCGACATCGAGGCAGAGCTGGTTGGTGTACGCCATCAGCAGCGCCGTGCCGCAGGCCGCGAAACAGATCCACAACGGGGCGTGGCTGCGCCGGGCTTCGGGGGGCGGTTCTTCCTTGTTGTCTTCCGCTATTTCGACTTCGACCGGCTTGCGTGACCGGGCGAAGGCTGTGACGGAAGCGACCGCGCACAGCAGGGCAAATCCGCCGAACAACCATGACCAACTGACCGCCTGGGTTTCGCGACCCCACAGCGGTTCCACCACGAACGGATAACTCAGCAGGGCGAGCAGCGAGCCGATGTTCGACAGCGCATACAGCACGTAGGGCGACTTCTTCGGATAGCTGCGGTTGAACCACGCCTGCACCAGCGGCCCCGTCGAAGACAGCGCGAAGTATGGCAGGCCGACGCTCGCGCCGAGCAGCAGCAGGATCCGCAGCGTCGGGGCCTCGGTGCCGTCCGGTTTCAGCCATTCAGGCGGGATGATCGGCAGGGTCAGCACGCAGCCGCCGAGCAGCACCAGGTGCACGCCAAGCTGCCACGCCGGCTTGAGCCGCGACGTCGCAAAGTGCGCGTAGGCGTAACCGGCCAGCAGCACACCCTGGAAAAACAACAGTGCCACCGACCACACGGCCGGTGTGCCGCCGAACCACGGCAGGATGTAGCGGCTGATGAGTGGTTGAACCTGGAACAGTAGGAACGCGCTGAGGAAGATGGTCGCGGCGTAGCGGATCATTGGACCAAGCTAAGCGCATCCGCGCGCCCACGCAAGTTAGCCCTTGGGCAGCTTGCCGGTCCCGCTGGGGCGCTTCTTTTTCCACTGCCGGATATCGCGCTGGATGCGTTCGATGTCACTGCGCGCCAGCGATGCCAGCTTGCGATAGCGCATCACGTACAGCACCGAGATCAGGAACAGCAACCCGGGCAGCATCGCGGCGAGTCGTCCCCACGACACATCGGAGAGCACCCACAGCAGCCCGCCGGTAACGCCGAGAAGCACCAGCGCCGCGAGGATCAGCTTGCCGGCCGTCAGCGTCATGGCCTTCTCGCGAGCCTGGGCTTCCTCCATCTCGCCCTCGAGCTTCTCATGCAGCTCCTGCCATTTTTCGGGTGTCAGCTCGTTCACGATGCATCCTTAACGCTCAACAGCTGTTCTATCAGTTCCAGATAACGCTGGAGCGCGCCGCGCGAGGCCAGCAGGCGCGCCTGGCCGGCCTTGCCGATAGCCTCTCGTGTCTGTTTGTCCGCCAGCAACGACTTGATTTCCTTTTCCAACTCGACCGCATTCTGCACTTCGACCGCGCCCTTGCACTCTTTCAGTTCGCGCACGGTGGCCTTGAAGTTGTGCGTATGCGGTCCGAACAGTGTCGCCTTGCCGAGCGCCACCGGCTCGGCCATGTTCTGCCCGCCGTGGGGGATCAGCGAGCCGCCGATGTAGACGACATCGGCGACTGCGTAAACATGCGACAACTCGCCCATAGTATCCAGCAGGACGACCGCGTCGGCGTCAGCCGGTTTCTCGGCGGACAGGTCACTCCGGTTGACCCACGCGAGCCCGGCCTTGTTCAGCAGTTCGCGGACCGATTCGTAGCGCTCCGGGTGGCGCGGCACGATCACGCAGCGGCAGTCCAGGCGCGGCAGCATCTCTACAAGAATCTCGTGCTCGCCGGGGTGGGTGCTGCCGCAGACCAGCACCGGCTTGTCGTCGGACAGGTTGAAGACCTTGCGGTAGAACTCCAGCTTGACCGGGTCGGCCTCGCCGCTGAGTGAGTCATACTTCAGGTTGCCGGCGATGTGCACGCGTTCGGGTGATACGACCTGCATCGAGTAGTCGCTGCCGGATGCCCCGCCCGGCGCGCCCATGTGCTTGCCTGCCAGTGCACGGGCGCGCTCGGCGTAGGCTTCGTCCTGCATTGCCCAGCAACTGATCGCGTCGTAGGCGGGCTGCAGCAGCCACTTGAAGCGGCGGTAGTTCTTAAAACTCTTCTCGCTGATACGCCCGTTGGCAAGCAGCACCGGCACGCCCGAGCGTTTCGCGTGCATCAGCCAGTTTGGCCACAGCTCCAACTCAATCAGCACGAGCAGTTCCGGTTTCAGCACGCGGAAGAACTTCGCCACGACCCAGCTCAGGTCCACCGGCGAGTAGCAGTGGTAGAAGTCCTTGAAGTCACGCGCGGCGATTTCGGCGGCTGTTTTCGTCGTGTAGGTGATGACAATGTCGTGGCCCGGGTGGCGCTCTTTCAGCGCGGCGAGCAGCGGTTTGATCTGCAGCAGTTCGCCGACACTGACCGCGTGCAGCCAAATGGAAGGCTTGCCGCCGGGACGATCCGGCAGGCCGCCCAGTCGCTGCGCAAGTCCGGCGCGGTATTTGCCGGTCGTGAGCGCCTTGAACAGGAACCAGGGCCAGATCCAGCAGGCCAGCCACAGGTAACCGAAGTTGAACAGCCAACGCCGCATGAAAGGGTTGTAGGGCATTGCTGCCAGAAGGGTCAAGGCGCGTTAGTATCCGCACAGGAGACGACCATGCGATATGCGATTCTGCTGTTTCCCGCACTCTTGCTCGCGGCCTGTGCAAGCAGCCGCCTGCCGGCCAAGCGCGGCAGTGAACGCCCGATGGCGGGACCCGAATACAATGAGAACGTCCCCGAGGCGACCCCTCGCGAGACAGTTGTTCTTGTTGCGGATGGCTTGCTCAAGGAGGGCGACAGCCTGTTCGGGCAGAACAAGTACGACGAGGCTCGCCGGAAGTACGAGAAAGCCGCCGAGGCGGCCGGGAACGAGAATAACGAACAGGTGCTGGTTGAGGCGCTCGCGCAGGTCGCGCGTATGTACAGCGTCGAGGGCAAGTTCGACGAGGGTCGTCCGTGGCTGGCCAGGGCTGAGGAACATGCCGACTCCGAGGAGCCGCTGGGCTGGTCGCGCTTTCTCGGCGTGCAGGGGCGCTACTTTTGGCGCGACGAAAAGGACAACGACAAGGCGAAGACAACCTTCATCAAGATGTACGAGTACTGCAAGGAAAAGAAGCTGTTCAGCCGCCAACTCGATGCCGCACACATGGTTGCGATCGTCGCCCCGCCTGACGAGCAGGTCGAGTGGGCGCTGAACTCAATCGATGCCGCGGAAAAGGCCGGCGAGAAGGGTTGGCTGGCCGTGCTGTGGAACAACCTGGGCTGGACCTACGAGGAACAGGGCGAGTACCCCAAGATGCTGGAGGCGTTGCAGAACGCGCGCAAGTACCACTACGAGGTCGGCAACGACCTGTCGAAACTCGTTGCCGACTTCGGCGTCGGGCGTGCCTGGTGGCGCAACAAGGATTTCAAGCAGGCTCGCAACTGGATCGAGCAGAGCTTCGAGCAAGCGCAGCAGTACCACGCCGACCAGCCCGACAACACCGAATTCACCGAGTGGGTCGGCTGGGGGAACATCTACCTCGCCGACTTGCTGGTTGACGAAAACCAGCCCGAAGAAGCGCTCAAGCGATACAAGGCCGGGCGCCCGCTGATCGTCGAGGCCGGCATCGAAGACTGGTGGCCGGAAGGACTGAAAGAGGTCGACGACAAGATTGCGAAGCTGGAGTCTGCTGACGACTGAGCCCATATCTGCTAGGCTTCAAGCCCCTGTTTGACCCCTTCCGTACGTGTATGACCAGGCGTCTCGCATTCATCGCGTTGTTGCCGCTTGTCGTGCTTGCCGGTTGCGATAATCGCCCCGGCAAATGCGGCAACACCGGCGGCAGCGGTGCGACCCCCGACTATGTGATCCTGCGCCCCGAGCCCGGCGGCGCCGCCGACCCTGACGGCGGCACGCCGGTCAGCCTGACCATCACGGGCAACATCAGCTACGACCGGCTCAGTGTGACCGCCACTGGGCTGGACCTGGCGAACCCTGTCAGCCAGCCCGCCGTAAACGTGCTGGTGGAGGCCGTTCCCTACGACGACTACTACTCTCCGCTGGCCACGGGCGTCACGGATAGCAACGGCGACTACACCATCAATTTCAGCACGACGGTCGACTACTACATCCGCGCGCGTGCCCAGAGCGGCAGCGCCACCAACGTCGACCGCGTCTATCACTCGGCCAGTTCGCCCGTCGTCGTGCATGCCGCGTCAAGCGCCGTCCTGAACCGCGCGGCGGGCAACCAGGTCGTAAACATCCACGCGGCGGCGGACGCGTCCAACAAGGCCGGCGCGTTCGCGGTGCTCGATACCGTGCGCCGCCTGCGCGCGGCAGCGGCGGGTAGTTTCCCGGCCCTGGGCGAACTCGATGTGTTCTGGAGCAACGGCAACACCGGCACGCAGTTCCTGAAGAACGGCGGCGGCCAGACGATTACGATCACGACCGTCACCGGCCTTGACGGCCCCAACGGCAACCCTTCGATCTACCTGATCGGCGGCACCCCCGGCGACATTCCGAACAGTGACCACGACGAATACGACGAAACGATCATCGCGCACGAATGGGCCAGCTTCCTGCAACTGACCCAGTCACGCGACAACAACTTCGGCGGCGCGCACTTCGGCGAAGAACTGATCCCGAGCGCCGCGTTCAGCGAAGGTGTGGTTACGGCGATCGGGCTGGCGCTGCTGGGGCAAAGCGTTTACCGCGACACCGTCGGTTACGTCGGCGGCACGAGCAGCCTGGCATTCGAATTCGACATGGAATCCGGTGTGCTGCCCGGCACCGGCACCGGCTACGGCAACGAGTTTGCGATCACGCGCGCGACATGGGACCTGTTCGACGGCGGCGCAGGCGGCCCCAGCGACGGCGACAGCGACCCGGCGAATATCCCGCTGGCGGATTTTCTGGCCAGCTTCGCGGCGCTCAAAACGCGCGGCGCACCCTATGAAGTTGCCTGGATGGCCAGCCTGCTACAGCAACTGGTGGACGACAGCTTCCTGAGCGCATCGGACGCAAACACCTTGATGGGAGCCTACGGTGAGGCTTTCCCGCCTGCCGGCGGCGACAATTTCCCCGCGGTGCTCACGGTTGGGGCAGGCGCGACCGCCGACACCCTGGATGCCTGGTCCGGCGCCGACCCGAACCCGATACTTGGCCCGCAGGCAAACGGCGTCTGGCGCATCGAACTGGCCGGCGCGCAGAGCGTCACGATTGACGTTGTGAACACGACGGCCGGCTACAGCG
>JAGQRI010000316.1 GCA_020425515.1 Planctomycetota bacterium
GTCGCTTTCAAGCATGCGGGGCAGCCGAAGGAAGAAGCGGGAGAGGTCGACAGCGAGTTGCGCCAGTTCAAGGGCATGAAGACGCGGGTCGAACGCCTGCCGGTGCGCTTGCGTGTGACCGTGGATGGCGAGGTCGTGCTCGAGCAGTCGTTCGCGCCTCGCGGCGTCCACGACGACAGCGCCAGTGTCGGCACCGTCGAGCTTCCGATGACGGCCGGCACCCACCGCATCCGGATTGAGCTGGGTGACACGGCAGACCCGGAAGTGTGGAGCTACGAGTGGAACAGCGTGGAGGAATTCGAGGATTCGCATCGCCGGGTTGTGCAGTTCGATGCCGAGCACGGGTTCGTGTGGGACTAGAAAAAATGCTCTGCGAGGTCGATCTGGTTTGACGCAGGCGCCGATGCGGGTCAAAATAAGATAAAAGAACACTGATATCCGAAATGATAGGATGTCGGAACAGGCAAGGGCAGCAGGGCGGCAAGGGCCGCACAGAACATCAAGGCTACAGGGCTGTAGTTTGAGGAGAGCATCATGAACCTTCCAAGACACTGGCTACTCGGCGTACTCGCGCTTATCACCGTCGGCTTCGTGGCCGTCGGTTGTGGACCCGTGCCGGGTAACGGGGCAACGGGCAACGGCGGCGAAGGCAACGAAGTCGCGTCCGGCGGGGGCAATGGCGGTGGCGATGCAAGCGCCGACTGGCACCTGGACGACACACAGATGGAGCGCGGCAAGGAGATCTTCTTCAACCGCTGCGCCGGCTGTCACGGTGTGCTCCGGAAAGGCGCTACCGGCAAGAACATCGAGCCGAAGAACACCCAGGCCAAGGGTACCGCATACCTGAAGGCCATGATCACCAACGGCTCGCCGGCCGGCATGCCGGACTGGGGCAAGTCGGGCATCCTGTCGACGGACGAAGTCGACCTGATGGCCAAGTACGTGCAGAACCCGGTTCCCGCGCCGCCCGAATGGGGCATGCCTGACATCAAGGCCTCGCACAAGGTGTTCGTGCCGGTTGAGGATCGCCCCAAGGCGCCGCCCGAAGGACGCAACTGGCAGAACTACTTCGGCGTGGTGCTTCGCGACGCCGGCAAAGTGGCGATCATCGACGGCGACACCTACGAGATGATCAACATTGTGAACACCGGCTTCGCCGTTCACATCCTTCGCACGTCGGCTTCCGGGCGTTACTTCTACAGCATCGGGCGCGACGGCCGGGTCACCCTGATCGACCTGTGGATGGAAAAGCCCGACCGCGTGGCCGAGCTGCGCCCCGTGCTCGAGGCGCGTTCCATCGAGACCAGCCGCTTCCCCGGGTACGAGGACAAGTACGCGATCGTCGGTGGATACTGGCCGCCGAGCATCGTCGTCATGGACGGCGACACCCTGGAGCCGCTGAAGATCATGTCGACCTCCGGCTACGAATGCGACGAAGGCACCTACGTCCGTGAGGCCCGCGTAGCCGCCATCGTGGCCGATCACCATCACCCGACCTGGGTGGTCAACGTGAAGGAGACCGGCCAGATGTGGCTGGTGGACTACTCCGGGCTGAACAAGGCGAACGGCTCGTTGCGTGTGGACGTGATCAACGCCGAGCGGTACCTGCACGACGGCGGCTGGGACATCAGCAAGCGCTACTTCCTGGTCGCGGCGAACGCACGGCACAAGGTGTGCGTGATCGACACGGAAACGCAGCAACTGGTCGCAACCGTCGAGACGGGCGGCAACACGCCCCACCCGGGGCGCGGTGCAACATTCGACCACCCGCAGTTCGGGCCAATCTGGACGACAGGGCATATCGGCAGCAACCACGTCAGCTTCATCGGTACCGACCCGGACGGCCACCCCGAGTACGCCTGGAAGGTCGTCAAACTACTCGAGTTGCCGGGCGTCGGCGGTGGCAACGTGTTCGTCAAGACGCACCCGAACTCGAACAACATCTACTGCGACAGGCCGCTGAACAACGACAAGGACCTGGCCGACAGCATCTTCGTGATCGACAAGGAGTCGCTCGAAAACAAGAAGACGATCGTGCTGCCCGAGCAATACAAGGGATTCAAGGCCGTGCACATGGAATACAACCGCGCGGGCACCGAGGTCTGGATTTCGGCCTGGGGCCGGAAGGACCAGCACGGTGCGATCATCGTCGTGGACGACACGACGCTGGAGATCAAGAAGATCATCACCGGCGACTGGATGGTGACGCCGACCGGTCACTTCAACGTCTACAACACCGCGCATGACATCTACTAGGCAGCAGGGAACGAGAAAGGAGCCAACCATGAAACGGAAACTACTGCTGGCTGTCACTATGTGTGCGACGGTGGCAGCCCTCGTCGCGGGATGCGGCGACAGTGGCAAAACCGGCGGGGGCAACAGCGTCTCCAAGGACGACAAGATCCGGCGTCCGTTGCCGCCGCCCGAGTACGCGGACAAGACCAACCCGACACCGGACGCGGCCGAGGAAGGCAAGAAGCTGTTTGCCAACCACTGCGTGACCTGCCACGGCCCGAATGCCGACGGAGACTCGCCGACCGGCAAAGCGCTGACGCCGCCGGCCAGCAACCTCACCGACGCGAAGCTGCAGGATGCCGTGAAAGACGACTACCTGTACTGGCATATCGCAGAGGGCGGCAAAGCGCTCGGATACAACGGCATGACGCCCTTCAAGGATACGCTGAAGGAAGACCAGATCTGGCAGGTGATTGCATACATCCGAAGCATCAAGAAATAGCAGTGTGCCTTACGCGAAATGCGCTGCACACAGTCGGCGGCCCGGGAAACTTCCCGGGCCGCGTCACTTGGCCGATTGTTCGAGAAACAGCGAGACCGGTTTGCGCCCGTCCTGCGCCAGTTGAAACGCGACCGGGATCAGTGCGCACCCCCAGCGCGCAATCGTGACCTCGTCGCCGTGGCGGTAGCTCTCCGTGGGGATCGGCTCCGCATCCAGGCGGAACAGCACGCGGATTCGGTAGTTGCCGTTCATTCCGGCACCCAACAAACGCAGTGCATTGCGATCGGCTTCCAGCCGGAACCGCACCGGGTGATCCTGCGCATCAAGCAACTCGCGCCCGAAGGGGACTTTCCATACCCAGGCGCCGTCTGGCAGGGAGGGTGCCGGCATGTCCGCGGTTTCGCTCTCGGCTGAAACCGATGCTTCCACCCGGTATGTCCGAGTCAGGATTTGATCGGCCCGCCAGGATCGTATCTCGGCCAGCAGTGCTTCACGCTCACTGCCCGAAGTGAGTTCCCACCGACCCGCGTACCGGGCGATCGCGTTGCCGCCGAGCCCTGCCCGATCCGTGAAATCCGGCCAGAACAGCAGCCCGGGAAGCGCCTCTTCGTCGGGTTGCGACGCCAGGCCGGAGAATCGCTGCCGGGCCCTCTGCCAGTCCTCGGCCGCGTTCCAGCGGGAATCGAAGCGATCTGGAAGCGGCTTTGATTGGGTCGGGTTGCGGGCGACACAGCCTGCAAGCAGGCACGGGATCAGTAGAAATACGCAGCGCATGGGGAGGCCCCTCCGTGCAGTTGCTATAAAGAAGATAACAAGGTCCTGATATAATGGTACACTCGCGGCGCATCGGAGGGCATTGCCTTGCGTGTCATGATCGTGGCAGCGAACCAGGAGCACAAGCCGGATCCCGTGGTCCCGCTCGGCGCCGCCATGGTCGCGGCGGCCGCTCGGAATGCTGGGCATGACGTATGCCTGTTCGATGCGTGTTTCCGGGGCGAACGCGTGGCTTCAGATCTCAGGCAGGCCCTGCGGGCTTTCCAGCCCCGGGTGGTCGGGCTGTCGATTCGCAACATCGACGACGTCTGCTGGCCGGCCGCACAGAGCTACCTTCCCTATTACAAGCAACTCGCAGCCGCCATTCGGGAGAGCGCCCCGGACGCGTGCCTGGTGCTGGGCGGCTCGGCATTCACTTTGATGCCCAGCGCGTTCATAAACGCGCTGGGGGCTGATCACGGTATTGCCGGCGAAGGCGAGCAGGCGTTCGTCAATCTGCTGTCGCGTGTCGACGTTGACGGTACGGGGAGTATCTCCTGGGCGCACCCGGTGCTGGTGCCGGACGTGGCCCCGGCGCTGGATCTGCTCGACGTGGATGAGTACTACGCGAGGGGCGGCGCGCTGAACTTGCAGACTCGGAGGGGCTGCGCGTTCAAGTGTACGTACTGCACCTATCCCGTGCTGGAAGGCCGACAGCCGCGTCCGCGCACGATCGAAACGGTCGTGGACGGGCTGCAGTACTCGCTGGATCGTCACGGCGTGCGTCACTTCTTCGTGGTGGACAACACTTTCAACCACCCTCCGGATCACGCCTTCGCATTCTGTAGCGAACTTCGAAAACGCAGGCTGGACGTCAGCTGGACGGCGTACGTGTCGCCGGCGCGGCTGGCACCCGGGCTGCTGCAACAGATGGCGGACGCCGGCTGCAGCAGCGTCGAGTTCGGTACGGATGCGGCATCGGAAGTCACGTTGCGTGCGCTGGGGAAATCCTTCACCCAGATCGACGTTATTGACGCATCAAGGAAGGCAACGGCGGCCGGGCTCAAGTTCGCGCATAGCCTGATCCTCGGCGGCCCGGACGAAACAGCCGAGAGCTGGCGTGAAACCGTTGACGTCATCGAGTCCACCAATCCCTCGGCGGTTTTCGTGATGCTTGGCGTGCGCCTGTACCCGGGCACGAGCCTCGCTCGCAGGGCCGAGCAGGAAGGGCTGATTCGCGAGTCGGAAATCGGTCTGGACCCGGTGTTCTATCTCGGGGCGGAAGTCGCGGACGGGCTCGAACAACGCGCGCGTGAGCTTTCCGCGTCGCACCCGAACTGGTACTTCCCCGGACTGGAGGGCAACCGCTGGCTGCGGTACTGGCGGCGGCGGCGCAGCCACGGCGTTCGCGGCCCGCTCTGGGAACAGATGGCAACACCTGGCCCGGCCGCAGCGCAGGAGGTCCCGCAATGAACCAGCCTGTGCCGGCATTCATGTCTACATTCGAGCGCCGCGCCTGGACTGCCGCTCAATTGCTGGTGTTTCTGATCGGCGCCGGCATTGTCTTGGCACTGTTGGTCCGCCCCGCGCTCGGACTGTACCTGTTGTGGGATGTGCTGATCCCGGTCGCGCCGCTTTTGCTGGTGATGGCGCCCGGCGTGTGGCGCAATGTGTGCCCGCTGGGGACGTTTTCGATTCTGCCCGCCCGCATGCGCTTGTCACGGCGGCGTGTTGTATCCCGGCGCTGGCAGTCGCGGCTGTTTGCGGGGGCGGTGGGGTTGCTTCTGCTGATCGTGCCGCTGCGGCACGTGGTGCTGGACCTGTACGGCGTAGCCACCGGGATCGTGCTGCTGGCCGCGGCCGCACTCGCGCTCGGGCTGGGCGTGGTCTTCGACTGGAAGAGCGCCTGGTGCTCGGGCTTGTGCCCGGTCTACCCTGTCGAGTTGCTTTACGGCTCTCGCCCGTTGCTGGCCGTCAAGAATGCCCACTGCAGCAGTTGCTCTTCGTGCGTTTCGCCCTGCCGAGATTCGAGCCCTGGTGCGACTCCGCAAACGACGCTGACAACGGGGGCAGGCCGCGGCGCGGCTATTCTGCTGGTGGGTGGGTTCCCGGGCTTTGTGCTTGGATGGTACCTGGTGAAGCTCGAGCCCTCGACGCCTCTGCCCACTGCGCTGGGAACGGCGTACGCACACCCGCTGGCCGGGATGCTGGTCAGCGCGCTGCTGTACGCCGGGTTTGCGCGCTTGCGCCCGCGCGCGACCGGAACTCTGTCCCACCTATTTGCGGCGCTGGCGGTTGCGATCTACTACTGGTTCAAGCTGCCGGTGATGCTGGGGCTGGAAGGTGATGGCTCTCACGCGTTGCCGGGGCTGCACGGGCTGTTACCGGACTGGAGCATCTGGTTGGTGCGAATCGTGAGCAGCGTCGGGTTGCTTCTTTTCCTTTCGGTCAGGTCTTCACGGCGGGGCTGGCAGATCAGGCCGGCACGCCGCGCGACCCGGCGAGCGGCATTAAATAGCTAATCAGACCTGGTTATCTTATTGACGCCACCGGGGGCGCGGGGCATGCTTCAGGTATGACCTTGGTTCCGCATTCGGGAGAGCATCATGTTCGCGCGATCCGCATTCTGGGCGCTCGCGGCGGTATTGCTGTGCGCCGCCGCCTATGCCGAAGACGCCCCGGCAGAGAAGAAGACTGACGACGACCGGCACGCAGCAACAACAGAGGAGACTGCAAAACCAGAGCCACCCAAAGAAAAGTACAACCCCTTCAGCCTTTCCATTCCGCTGTCCGATGAGGAGGACGCGCCAAGCATCAAGCTCAGGTTCTTCGGGCAGCACCGCACACGCTACGAAATCAGGACGCCGGCCACCTACACAGCCGCCCTTGCCGACCAGACCTCAGTACAGAACTTCAACATGCGCACTCGCCTGGGTGTGGATGCGCGCTTCCCCGGCAATGCCAATTTCCTGTTCGAGTTGCAGGATGTTCGCCTCTGGGGCGACGAGCCCCGCGCCGCGGCGAACACGGTAAACAGCTCCGGTTTCGAGGGGCTGGATGTTCTGCAGGCCTACTTCTACACGACCAATCTGTTCGATCTGGGCATCGAGGCCTACGTGGGGCGGCAGAAGTTCACGGTCGGCAACCAGCGCCTGATCAGCACGCTGGAATGGTCGCCGGCGTCACGCGCGTGGGACGGCATCCGCATCCAGCGCAGTTTCTTCGACAAGCAGTTCACGGTGATGGCGCTGGCGATGCTGATCAACGATTTGTCGCGCGTGCGCGATGACGAGTGGATGCTGGGGCTTTCGCTTCGCTATGCACCCAATTGGCTCAAGA
>JAGQRI010000317.1:0-2450 GCA_020425515.1 Planctomycetota bacterium
AGTTGTTCTTGTTGTCGGCCGCGGCCTGTTGCGATTCGAGGTAGCCTGCGCCGAGCCCGTTGAAAAAGCGGGCTTCTTCCGTGAGGGAAAAGTTCATGTTGGGACTATCCTTTAGACTGTGATCATCCGTATTTGATAGGCAAAGCCCCCGGAGTCAACGACACGACCCGCTGCCCCGAGTCCGGGGTGTTGATAGGAGCCCTTATGAAGTACCGATTCCTGTTGTTGTTTGCGCTGTGCTTTTTCGGCTGGGCGGTCCACTCGCCCATGCTGGCGCAAGACACTGTGGCCGACGAGAAGCCCGGCGCGGCGTTTGACGAGTCCGAGCTTACCGATGCGCAGAAGAAGAACGTCGAGGTGCTGGACGGCATGCTGAACGTGATCCGGCGCGGGTTCTATGACAAGAAGTACACCGGGCTGAACCTGAAGGACCTGCGGGCGCGTTACGTGAAGCGCGCGGCCATGGCCGAGCCCGGCATGCCGCTGCACGACGTGCTGCGCGAACTGCTCGGTGAGTTCCATGTCAGCCACCTCACGGTCATGGAGGCCGACGCCTACAACGACCACTTCGCGCCCGAGATGGACAACACCAAGCGCAGCCAGGTGGGCTTCGACGTCACGGAGCTCGAAAAGGGCGACTACTTCGTGACGGACATCCTGACCGGCGGCGCCGCGGACAAGGCCGGCCTGAAACGCGGCGACCGCGTGCTCGAGCTCGAGGGCGAGCCGATCGCGGACAGCGAATTGCTGCTTGATGCCGGCGGCGACCCCGGGCTGCCGGACCAGCACGCGCACTTCTTCATCCGCAATCCGGCCGACGGCACGCTGAACGTGAAGGTGAAGCGTCACGCCGACGACACGGAAAACATCGACCTCGAGATCAAGCCCAGCAGCATCAACATGATCCAGGCGACCAAGAACAGCGTCACCGTGATCGAGTACGAAGGGCGCAAATTCGGCTACATCCGCTTCTGGCACTTCCTGCACGACGGCATGACCAGCGCGCTGAAGCACGCCCTGAAGAAGGAGTGGGAGATGTGCGACGGCGTAATCATCGACCTGCGCGGGCGCGGCGGCAGCCCGATGGTCATGAACGCCTGCTTCGCCCCGTTCGGCGATCCGCCCCCGATGAGCACCTTCCCCGGCATGCCCCCGCGCCAGGTCGACTACCGCATGCCGA
This sequence comes from Planctomycetota bacterium, assembly GCA_020425515.1. Classification (GTDB taxonomy): domain Bacteria; phylum Planctomycetota; class UBA8742; order UBA2392; family UBA2392; genus JACKID01. Next base: position 1,181 of record JAGQRI010000317.1, read on the forward strand.
AATGGACGCGCCCGGTGGTGGCCCTGACCGACCACGGCTCGCGCAGCGCCAAGGAGGTCTACGCGGCCAACTGGAAGTACCTCGATATCGGCCCGGTGGTCGGCGAAAGCACACTCGGCGCCGTGCTTGGCAGCACCTTCGCCCAGCTTTCCGACGGCAGCTACCTGCTGTACCCGGCCCAGAACGTACGCGATCTCGTGTACGGTAAAGTTGAACTGGAAGGCAACCCAGTCGAGCCGACCCACCCGGTCAAGGACCTCGTCGAGTACGCGGCCGGCCAGGACACCATCAAGGAAGCCGGCATCAAGGTGCTGTACGAAAAGGTAAAGGACCTGCCGAAACCCACCAAGAAGGACCCGGTGGACGACAGCCCCGAAGAGGAAGAAGGCTTTTAGTTGGAGACAGCTTGCGGAGAGGGAAACGGGTGCCCGGGCATTCGTTTCCCTCGTTCAGTTGGGCATGGCGTTATAACGCTATTTCTGGCTCCCACCCCAACCAGCAGAGCGAGCTAGCAAGCGAACTTCTTCACGAGTCTCCGTTTCGGTCAACGTACCCGCTTCATATTGATCAACAACCCAATCCAGCATGTGCAAAGTGTCTTTAGCGCGCGTGTGCCGTTTCTGGAGGGTAGAGTACGAACGCAGCACTGCGACGATGAACAAAATAGTCAAAGTGATGAGGCCCGCGCCAAGCAAAAAGCTGGCCGTGCCAAACACGGCGGCGACGAAGCAGAACGCTGGGGCGCCGATAACCGCAAAGCCGACGAGGAAATTGTAGTTACGGCGAAGGGTGGAAAGAACTTCTGTACGCGCATTCAGCATAGCTCGCACCTCATCGATGAGATGCAGCAAGTCCGTGTGAGTGTCGTCTTGGTTCATAGGTGAGATTCTGCCGATGTTAGCCTGGGGTATCCAGCGATTCGTGTATTTCGCTTGCACTTGGCTGATAAACCGGATGACGGTATTCTGCGCGTGTGCAGGGGTTGCACGTTTTGCAGGGGAACGAAGTGTCGCCAACCGCGGAAGCCACGGCTGAGACGCCTGTTGAATCCAAGACAACCGAAACCGCGCCGCGCCCGGAGGACCTCACGGTCCATGCATCCGGCGAAACGCCCACGGAAGACGAAGTCTCCGGGATGGAAATCGTCGTGCCGCTGAGCGCTCTGCCCGGCGAAGACGACTACCACGTCACCAAGGACCCGCGCGTCAAAGGCGTTGAGTGGCGCGACCTGGTCCAGGTGAACAAGTTCCAGGCCTTCAAGGAAGTCACG
>JAGQRI010000317.1:2541-6471 GCA_020425515.1 Planctomycetota bacterium
CCCGCCCAGATCAGCGCGTTCTACCTGTTCCTCACCGGGTTGCGCCAGACGCACAACGCCTACCACTACGCGGTCGGCGTTTCGCGGCGCGGATGCGACCTGCTGATGTACTTCCTGTCGATCGTCATGACCGGCAGCATGCACGCGGTCCAGATCAATCACCTGCACCACCACCGCACCAATCTCGGCGAAGACGACGTCGAGGGATTCACGGCCAAGTTGAAGTGGTGGCAGGCGATGCTGGTCGGCCCGTACTTCCCGCTGAAGCTGCACTGGTTCGCGCTGAAGACCGGCAAGCCCAACCAGCTCAAGTGGGTCTACGCCGAGTTGATCGGCAACGTGATCTGGTACGGCGTGGTTGCTTACCTGACCTTCGCCTTGAACCAGTGGTGGCTGGGATTGTTCCTGGTAACCATGTGGGCCGGGCAGAGCGGGACGGGCTTCTTCGCCGTCTGGACCGTCCACCACGGCTGCGACGAGGCGCACCATATTGCGCGCACCCAGCGCGGCTGGCTGAAGAACGCGATCAGCTACCAGATGTTCCACCACATCGAGCACCACCTGTTCCCGGCCGTGCCCACCTGCCACTGGGCGAAGCTCGGCAAGCGGCTCGATGAGGCCGCCCCCGAGCTGAAAGACATGATGGTCTATTAGGTGTCAGCCGCACCCATTCAGGCCCCCGGCTTTCGTCGGGGGCCTTGCACTTCCGCTTTCCCGCACGGGCAGCCAAGCTATTTTCAATCGGGGGCGCGAAGGGTTGGACGTGCAGGAAGAGGACGAGCAAGGCACTCCATTAGCAGGCAGATTGCTGACTGCGCTGGTCCTGCTGTTCGGTGTTGGGGCGGTCGGTCGAGGCCTGCTGCTGGACCAACAGACAGTGCTGCACCAGCCCGATCTGTTCTGGTCATTCGTGGTGCTGGGGCTCGGGGGCTCGCTGCTGGGTTGGCGTTTCGGCATGCGGCACGATCCGCACGTGGGGCGCAACGCCCTGGCGCTGTTCGGTGTGCTGCTGGCGTGGCGGCTGAGCTACTTTCCGCTGATGGTTATATCGGGCTGGAAGGCGAGCCTGGTCGAATGGCTCACCTGGCATACGTTCGGAGTCAGTATCGTGTACCCCACCTTCCTGCTGGTGATGTTCCTGCAGAACCTCGTGATCGGCGCGGTGGCGTCGGCCGCGGTTGCCGTACCGCAGTCGGCCCAGCCGAGTGAAGGCCGCCTGCTGTGGCTGCGCAAGCTGATCCATACGCCGCCGCGCAGACTGCTGTGGGTGGTCGGCGCCGTTGCACTCCCGGTTGCGTTCCTGACCAGCTTCTCATGGAGCGAAGATTATGTGCCGTTTGCGGACTCGCCGTGGAGTCCATCAGTGCAAGTTCCGGAGATCGGCGAACCTTCTTCCAATCCGTACACTGAAATATTCGAACAGCATGGCGACGAACTCGGCCTGCCCTCCCGTGTTCTGGCATTGAATGCCGCTGTGACCTACCCGCTGGTACCGGAGAGCCCGTGGGGCGCGGCCATCAAGGGAACGCTCGAGGCCGAGACCCGCGCCAACCCGTTGGCGAGCTCAACCCAGCGCATTCGCGAGCACTACCTGGCGTACCTGGCCGCGCACCCACGCCTGCATGAGGACGCAAAGTGAGCCGCGTTCTGGTAGTCGGCGGGCGCGGTTTCATGGGCCGACGCGTGATACGCCTGCTGAAGCAGACCCTTCCGGACGTCGAGGTTTTGTCGGGTGGGCGCGGCTCTGCGAACGACCGGGTTGTGGACGTTCGCGCGCCGTTACCAGATGCGCTTGAGGGTGTGGATGTCCTGATCAATTGCGTCGGTCCGTTCGACTACGATCCTCGTTCGCTCATCGAAGCCTGCGTTGCCGGAGGCGTGCACTACCTGGACCTCGCGGAGACCGCTGGCTGGATCGCGCAGGCATCCGTAAGCGTCGGCGATACGGCAATCGTGCCTGGCTGCAGCTCCGTCCCCGGCCTGATCCAGGTGTTTGCGCAGCGCTGGAAAGACCGCCCGGAGATCGCAAAGATTCGAGCGCAGCTCAGCATCGGGACCAATAACCCCGGCTCGGGCACGCTGCTGTACTCCATGCTGGAACCTGTTGGGCGGCGCGGCTGGTTCCGCCGGTCCTGGCTGCGCGAACACGGCGATCTGCCGGCGCGGCGGTACGCGAATTACCCGGCGGGAGTCGATCACGTGGATCTGGGCGGTCGCTCCGTTCCGCTTGAGTTCGGTTTCGGGTTCGATCGCCGCCTTTACACTTCCTGGCTTCGGCTGACCGCTCCGCTGGTCGGCTTGACGCCGCGACCGTTGCTCAAGCTGCAGGCGTGGTGGATGCGGCTGTGCTCACCGCTCATGCGTCCGTTCGGCAGCCGAATCGGCATCCTTTCGCTGGACGCACTTGGCGCGGACGGCTTGGTATTCGACAGCATCGAAATTCGGGCCGCAGAAAACGGCCTGGATGTCCCGGCCTGGCCAAGCGTCTGGGCAACCGAAGCGATTCTGTCCGATGGCGGGCGTGGCGCACGCACCCTGGCCGACTTGGTCTCGGCGCAAACTGCTGAAGAGAAGCTACTTACGGCGGGCTACCAGGTGCGGCCGGCGTCGGCTCAAGAATAACTGCAAAATCCTCTTCTCCAATTTGCCGTTGCCATTTGCACAGGGTATATTGCACTTAATGCATAAGTCGCACACATATGCAGTTCCGCCTGAGGAGAGACCCATGTCACCAAGAACGCGAGTGATCCTGGCACTAAACCAGGGCTACCCCATCAGCGCGCGAGTTCAAATCGGCGAGGCACTTGAGATGTCGGGCTGGGTGCCGGCCGGCGACAACCATGACTGCTGGATCTGCCGTGCCCGTGAGGACGAGATCGATGAGATCGAGCGCCGCGTGCGCAAGATCATTGAGTTCGCGGCCTTCACCGGCGGGCTGGAAGGCAGGCTGGCGTTCGCGCTGAAGGTAGGCGGTCACGAACCGCGCAGTTGCGCCGTGCGGATCGGCTCCGGCGGCATGAAGACGAAGCCCGTGCCCGAGAAGTCACGTGGGCTGGATTTCGCCACGAAGAGCGTTCCCGGGGGCCCCCCTCGTCTGCCGGGAGACACGAGCTGCCCGGGCGTCACGCAGTTGAAGACTGCTTTCTAGATTCGGCGGGGGAGCCGTCACCGTCTGGACAACCTGGTGGACCCTGTGCGGGGTCCGGTGCTCCCCCGCTTTTATTCCTCGACGCGAACGACGATGCCTGCCAACTGGCGTGTCCAGCCGTTGATTCCGCCGATGTTGTTTCCGATCAGGAACTCGTCTCCCCGGACGCCCTTCACCAGGTGTACGTATACGCAACCGCGCACCTTGCAAAGTACCGCCTCCCCCACCGTCGGGGTTCGGCCGTCCAGGGGCTCTACGGTAACCAGTTGGCCTGACTTGATCCGGCCGCGCATGGAGCCGCCATGCGGGCGGAAACTGACCGTTTCGCCTGCTTTGCAGCGGGCAAAGGCTTCTCTGAGGTTCATTGCAGCACCATTGACATGTCAATACTTTAGCCGCAAATGTTGACGTGTCAAGTTACCCGATCTGGAACGGGTTGTCGGTGTCGTCGGCGAGGAACATCAGGGTGTTGCTGTCCTCAAGCTCGGCCTGTTCGCGCGTGATGCTGATGATCAGCACGTCGTCAACGGCGCGGTGCCCGGCATGGGCGGCCTGGTAGATCAACTCGGGCACGTTGTCGTCGACGCCGGAGCGCTCCAGCACCTTGTGGACGCCGGCGTAGTCGAACTCTTCGCCGTCATCCTGCTGGCACTCGATGATGCCGTCCGTGAACATCACGATCCGCCCTTCGGGCTCGATGTTCGTGCGGTGCACCTGGATCGCGTTGGCCCAGGATTCGCTGCGCTTCAGGCCTAGCGCGACGCCCGCCGTCAGCACGTCTT
>JAGQRI010000318.1 GCA_020425515.1 Planctomycetota bacterium
AACAGCAGGTAGCCGTCCCAGTCGCTGTTGCCGACCGTTGGCACGCGCACGCGCCCTTGCTCGTCGCTGGTGTAGCGGGAGACGTCGATGCTCCAGCGGATCTTGTTGTCGTCCCACCAGGTGTTCCAGCGCTTGTAGATGAAGGAAGTGCCGGAAAGCGGGGCGCCGGTTTCGCTGTCGACCAGGATCGCGAGATTCTCGTCGGGGTTGTAGGTCTGCACCACGAGCTGCGCGTCGGTCACGACGACCAGGCGGCGGTCGACGACCGAGCCGGTGTCGACTTCCACCAGGTACGCGCCGGGCGGCAGCGTCTGCGGCAGCTCAAAAGTCATGCGAGTGTAGTTGTGCTTGCCGTCGTCGCCGGTGGTGTAGGTGTGGGTGAACACCTGCTCGCCGGTGTAGCGCTTGACGGCTTCCGTCAGCGTGGAGTCGCCGATGTTGCCCAGCCCGGCGGCTTCTGCGTTCAGGAAGTCGCGGTCCTTCATCAGGCCGGCGGCGTCAAAGGTCAGCGCGCGGACGTCGTACTTCTCGACGTTGCGTGTCTCGACCCAGAGCCCCAGGTGCTCGCCCTTCTTGAACAGGCTGCGCTCGGTGCCGGGGTTGTCGCGGAAGTACCAGCTTGCGTTGTTGGCCCACTTGCGGACCTCCTTCTCGTCCTTGATCGCGTCCTCGTGGGCGACCGTGACGGTGGTCAGGCGCTGGGCGCGAAGCTGCTGGCGGTTGTACCTGGCGCTGCTGGTCTCGGTGCTTTCCTTGAAATCGGCGTCCTCGATCAGCTTGGTGTAGGCCTCGTCGGCCGCGAGGTGCTGCCCGACCTGCTGGTAGCAGTAGCCGATGAAGTACTGGGCGTCGTCGGCGTAGGGGGTGTCGTGGTAGTCCTTGTAGATGGTCTCGAGCACCGGGATCGGCGAGTATTCGCCCTTCAGCGGGTCGAGGTCCTTCAGGTCCGGGTTGTACAGCATGTTCTGCATGTACCAGTCGTCGATCTGGGTCAGCGCGACCAGGAACTGCGCTTTCCGGTAGGTCGCCAGCGCGGCCATGTTCTGGCCCTTGGCGGGACCGGCCGAGATGGCGTCCATGACGTCCTTGGGGAACTCGCGCTTCTGCACCAGCAGCGACTGGCAGCCCTGCTTCAGGTCCTGCGAGAGCTTGACCAGCGCGTCGAGGTCCTTGATGACCTCGTCACGGTCCTCAAACTTGTACAGGTAATAGTAGTAGGTCTGTCTCTGGCCGTTGGCGTCGAAGTAGTCGATCGACTTGCGTTCCTGCTGCGCCTGGTACTGCCAGGTGTGCAGGGCCGCCGCGGCGTCGAGCCCTGCGTTGTAAGCTTCCTCGACCATCGAGACGCTGTCCGGGTTTTCACCCAGCGTCTTCAGCGCCTTGCGCCCTTCCGGTTCGAGTAATTTGAAAGACGCGGCAAGGCGGTCCTTGGCGCGTTCGGTGTCTTCCTTCTGGGTGTTGTGGTAGCTGGAGTCGGCGATCCAGTTGCCCCAGCTTTTGACGCCCTTGCTGTTTTCGTAATAGTAGTGCGGGCGCTCCATGAAGTAGTGCCCGAGGCGATAGTCGGCGCGTCCACGCTCCAGGTCGCTGAGCCCGTCCTTGTCGGCCAGCTCGGTCAGTTCCTTCTCGGCCTTGTCATGGTTGCCGAGTTGCGCCTGGCAGTGGCCCATGCGCAGCTTGATGCGGAACCAGTCGGCGCTGTCGGGATGGTCCTTGAGATAGTCCACATAAGCCTCATAGGCCTTCCGGTAGCTCTTTTCCTCAAACTGCTTGTCGCCTTCGGCCAGCTTGTCGGGCTTTTCCTCGGCAAAGCTGATGCCGACGATCATGCAGGTGACGGCGATCAGGATGGCGCTTCCGAGTCCCAGCAGCAGCGGTTTCTTCGAGAGCCTGGTCAACATGGAGTTCTCCGAACGTCAAATAGATAAAACAGCGTGCACGGTAGTCTATCCGTTGGGGATGAGACGCAAAGACGCCCGGCCCGAGTTCCGGGTTTTTCAGCTTTTGTAGGGACACGCTGCTGCGTGTCCCCAAGGCAGGGGATACACAGGGACACGCAGCAGCGTGTCCCTACGATGTAGGGATTGTGACGGTTGTAAGCCTTGACGCTACAGGGGCTTCATCTAAGATTCGGGCTCCCCCGGCAGTGGTTTGCAGCTCACGAAACGTGGAGTTTCGCATGCGTTATGTTTTTCGCGCAGTGGCGATCGTGGCGGTGTTGGGTTTCGTCTTCAACCTCGCCATCGCCCAGAAGGCCCTTGAGGAATTGCCCGACGGTTCCGACCGCGACCTCACCAAGGACGGCACCCGGGAAGCCCACCAGGGCGCGGACAACCCCATGCAGGGGAACCGTTCCAGCCGCGACGGGCGCTTCGGCGGCCCCGACCCGTACGGCCCCGAAAGCTACCAGCAGTTCATCGAGAAGGCCGAGCGCCAGCTCAATGACCCGCAGTGGCAACTGAAGATCGACTTGCAGGACCCGAAGCGCATCGTGGTCAACCACGCCGACGGCACGAGCTCGGAGTACTGGTACGTGCTGTTCCGGGTCATCAACGACAACACCCGCAACATCAAGCAGACCGACCTGCCGGGCATCGACACCAGCGAAGTCGACCTCGACAACCCGCCGGGCCCGCGCGTCGTCGAAGGCGGCGTGACGCAGGACAAGGAAGGCGTGCCGGTCAACGCGCACCTCGACTTCCAGTTGAACGTCTACCGCCGCGACATCGAGAAGGACCCGTACGACGAAAGTTACCCGGAAGACCCGGACGACTCGGTGCTCACGCCCGAACAGATCGCCCTGCGCCGCGCCCACATGAAGAGCACCTACTACCCGGTCAGCAACCACGCGGTGCTGCAGAAGATCGCCGAGAAAGAAGGGCTGTACGAGTGGATGGGCAACTACGGCTTCATCAATGAATCCGTGATGCTGCTTCACCCGCTGTCCGACTTCCAGCGCCAGATCGGCTTCTCGCACAACCTGACCGCGCCGGACCTCAGCGGCCCGCGCTGTGTTTCGTACCGCGTCGTCACCCTCGAGGGCGGCGAACGCAGCGAAGCCATGCGCTACGTGGCCGTCTACAACAACGACAACACCTTCGCCGGCGTCTTCGGCCAGGGCGACGCGCTGCCCGACGGCGCCCGCCTCGTTGACGAGGAAAGCGACGAGATGTGGGGGAAACTCACCCAGCGCCGCTACATGGCCGGCGACTGCGTCGACCAGTTCGGCCAGCCGCTGCGCGTGAACGACCCGGGCTACCTGAACGCCCGCATCGCCGGCAGCCGCGACGGCAAGAACGGCAGCTACGGCGTGCTGGCTGAAGACCACCCCGCCGTGGGCCAGCCGGTGCAGATCCCGCACTACCGCCTGTACAAGGACGGCGACCACGTGCTATTCGGCTTTGACACCGGCATGAAGCACGCCGACATCCCCAACGCCAACTACATGATCAACGGCAAGATCGTCCTGCCCGCGGACCCGCGCTACGGCGACGCCGAGGAAGTCAGCAGCGGCACCGAGAAGTTCGGCGGCGACGTCGTCGGGCGCCCGGTCAAGGTCATCGACAAGCGCGGGCGCGCCGTGCGCAAGTACGTCGTCACCTACGAAGCCGGCGACCGCATCTCGCAGGCGGCCTGGGACATCTGGAAGCGCCGCCTGGGCCCGGGCATCCTTTCGCGCTACGCCAACATCGACAACATCACCAGCCGCGTGCTGACCGCCGATGACCCGGTGATCGGGCTGCCCAAGATCAAGATGGGCACGTTCGTCGGCGACGAAGACGACAAGGCGCCGGAGGAAATCCAGCGCGGTATCGACACCGGGCGCCGCGGCCCGCAGGGCGAGGTGATCCTCGACCTCGCGAACTACGTCACCGGGCGCCGCTACAGCCCGAAGAAGATCGATCCCGAAGACTTCATGCGCGACCCGGAAGGCGAGTTCAGCACCAACCGCGAAGCGCCGATCCCGCCGGGGGCCGACCTGAACTCCGGCGAGGAATACGTCTATGCGCCGCTCGGCAACGCGACCGCCGAGTCCGTGCCCGTGCCGCACTTCGACCAGTACGGCGCGTGGGAAGATTACTACGACGAGCTGTCGGGCTCGCGCATCCCGCTGACCGACGACGAGGGCAACCTCGTCCGCGACGAGCAGGACCAGATCCTGTACCTGAAGGACTACGAGTACGAGTACGTTTACCTGTACGAGTACGACACGATGGCGCAGGACGACGACGGCTTCGAAGGCGCCTACGGCGGCGACCGCTTCGAGCTGGTCAAGGAAACCATCCCCTTCGCCCACACCAAGCAGACCGTCCGCAAGCTGAACGGCGACCAGTGGGTCGAAGAGGAAGTCGAGATCGTGCTGCCGCTGCAGCGCCTGATCACCCGCAAGGAAACCGTCTATGACCCGCAGGTCGTCGACGGCTACCGCGCCATGAACGAGAACGGCGAAGTCCTCGAGATCACGCAGGAGCAGTACAACACCATCAACGAAGCCATGAACCCGGAAGACCCGACCAAGTCGCAGACCGTCTGGCAGTCCGGCAGTGGCGAAGACGTCAGCTTCAGCACCGAGCGCAGCGACGGCGCCATCCGCGTCAGCAACATCACCACCGTCAAGGTCGTCAAGGCCGAGCCCGTTGAGCAGGACGTGGTGGTCGGCGTCTGGACCGAGGGTCGCCAGCTCAACGACGGCGAGACCGCCGAATCCGAAGACGACGCCCGCCAGCGCATCCTCGACGCCGGCGGCACCGTGGAAGACCGCCAGGTGCTGCGCTACGTCAACCGCTTCCGCAACGACCACATCGCCTCGGGCGGCAACGACATCCGCGGCACAGGCCCCCGCGACGACGAATACGACCAGACCGATGACCAGAGCAACGGCATCGACATGAGCAAGGCCTCCAAGACCTGGAGCCGCTGGACCGTCCCGCCGCCGATGGTGTTCCTGAACGACCAGGGCGAGTGGGAGGTGCTGACGCGCCTCGCCGACAAGATCGGCCCGGCCAACCGCTGGGACGGCACCGACGCCCCGCGCTTCCTGACCCGCTACATCAGCGAGATGTGGGGCGTGGCAATCTTCGAGGGCGTCGACCGCGACTGGGACTACGCCAACGTGTACGTGAAGGGTCTGCGCGGCCAGGTCAGCAACGCCGGGCTCAGCGTCGACACGTCAGTCGCCAACATGCCCAGCCCGGCCGACGGCGAGACGCCGGTGGACAAGACGTTCTTCAACCCGCGCTACGTGGATGAGGACTGGACGTACCGGGTGCGCTACGAGCGCCTGGGCGACGAGTTCGAGAACTACCGCGACCTGATCCGCAGGGTGCGCACGTTCTGGTACCGCGAAGCCGACCGCGAACTCTCAGGCGGTTAGCAGCAGAGCCAAACCAACAAGGGCCGCCACAAGGCGGCCCTTCTTCTTTTAGCACTGCGTAGTTCAGCCACGAAAACACGAAAGCACGAAATGACTCGCTCGCGCTCCGCACTCGCAGAAATTCTTAACGCGAAGGAGCGAAGGTGGCGAAGAACGCGAAGGGTCTATCGTGTCACGAGTGATTCTTCGCGGTCTTCGCGTACTTCGCACCTTCGCGTAAGAACTGATCGCGAGTGCGAAGCATGAGCGAGTCATTTCGTGCTTTCGTGTTTTCGTGGCCTAAAAACCCCCGCCGTGAAAAACCAATTCACTAGGTGTCACAGGTCACTCAATCAGGTCGGTGATTTGGGCTGAAATCGTTCTGCCGGGTCGCGAACAACGCCTCGTAACGCCTTAAAATCGCGCTTTTGGCGCAGCCACTTAACGACAAAGGCGGCGCGGGTGCGCCGTTGCTTTTTTTGTGCCCGTTCCTGGGGTCAGGCCGCCTGGTGCTAAAGGTTCGGCAGGTCAGGCAGGTTCGGCAGCCGCAGCGGGTCCTTGCCGGGGCGTTTGCGTGGCGGCTCGCCGATCTCGTAGTTCACCCACAGCCAGCGCTTGATGTCCGCCATCGGCATGAACTTCCCGATGTCCGGCTGGACTATTGCCAGGATGCGCTCTTTCAGCCTGCTCGTGCGCAGCAGTGCGTAGATGAACCGGATCAACGGGTGCGTGGGCTTGGGCTTGCCGCCCTTGTCGGCTTTGGCGCCTGCCTCGGACTCGTCCGCTTCTTTCGTTTCGGTTTTCTCGGGCTTTGCCGGTTCTTTCCAGCCCGCCTGTTTGGCCTGTTCCGACAGGGGGACGTCCTCGGCCACCACGTTGCGCAGGTCATCGGCGCGGACTGTGGACAGCAGGCGCAACCCGAATTCCTCGACCATGTCGAGCAGCCGGGCCGAGCGCGCGAGCATCAGTTTGGCCTCGAGTTCGCTGATGTAGCGCCCGCCGAGACGCCCGTTTGCGGGCGCATCCGGCGAGTAGTCCTGCGGGTCTACGGTGAATTCGTCGTTGGTTTCGTAGGTCTCTTTGTGGCGCTGTTCCTGTGTGCTCGTCTGCTTGCCGGCGTCGTCTTTCGGCGGCGTGCGGTACTTCTTGTTGGACATGGGAGTTCTCCTTTAGATTTTCCGCCGGGAGTATACCCCGCATACGCGACATCCCCTTTGAGGGTGCATTTGAAGGGGTTTGAACTACAGGCATCGCGCAGAGACGCAGAGCGCGCAGAGCTGGATTCGTGAGTGGGGGATACGCCGCTGGCCCCGGGGCATCGGAATCAAAGGCAAGCGGCCAGGCAGCGCGATCATCAACGCGGACAAGCAGTCGACCCGGAACGGCGCGAAACGCAGATCGGGCGTCGCTGCGGTGTGCAACCCAACGGCGACGGAGTAACGCGCAAAACATCGGCGACGGCAGTTGCAACAACGCGCAACGCGCCGGTTCGGCAGTTGCAGTTCGGCGCGGAGCGCCGGCACAGGATTAGCCCCCACCGAACGCTCGCGTTCGGTGGGGGTACCAAGTGCAAAAATCCCAAGGCGCGGACGCGCCGGTACAACGCATCGACGCATTGTGTCGGCGCTCCGCGCCTTGATCGGTCCGGGCCTTGGCACCCCCGGCAGCAGAGCTGCCGGGGGCTAATCTTGTATCGGCGCTCCGCGCCTGGTCTTTGGGGGCGCTGGCTTGCTTCGACGGGCGCTGTTGCTGGTGGAGCGTCTTTGCACCCAATCCCCACGGTTTGCACCGCGGGTTATCAGGCTCTGCGCACTCTGCGTTCTCTGCGCGAGGCAAATGCCGGTCAGTCGGCCCACCGGATGCGTGTAAATAGTTTACACCGCACTTTTCATGGCCCCGATTGGCAACCCTGTTGAAATCAACGTTTCCACTCACTGGGGGTGGTTGGCAGCTTGGTTGCCGCGGTTCCGTTTATCCCAATCTGTATAAAATATACCCGAATACGGCGGCGCCACGCTTTCAGATTATTCGCACATCGCCCAGTTTCCGCCAATCCCCGCCGACGTCCGCAATTGGCACGCTTCATGCGCATACAGGCTGGAAACATCAACGCTCGGCATTGCTGGAAACTGTGTAGGAAACGCTGTTTACAGCCATGCGAACGGAGTTACCTCTGATGAAGTTACTCATCTCCCTCGACGGGTCGGTCAAGGAATTCACCCCGGACCCCAACCTCGGAATCATCACCATCGGGCGCGCCGACGGCAACGACGTCGTCCTCAAGGGCGAAAAGGCCGCCTCGCGTGAGCACCTGACGCTCGAGCGCACCGTGGACGGCTGGAAGCTCGTTGACCAGATGTCCGCCAACGGCACCGTCCTGAACGATGAGAAGGTCAACTTCGCGTTCATTAAGGAAGACGACGTTATCCGCATCGGCGGAACCAGCATCCAGGTTACAGGCCTTAACCCCGCTCCCGGGGCGAAGCCGGCGCCCGCCCGTCCTGTGCGACGGGCGGAAGCGCCGAGGGCCGCGGCCCCGGCCGGCGAACCCGGCGAGGAACGTGCAGCCCCGCCGATTCCTCCGCGCAAGAGCCCGGTACCGGCCCTCGCGGCGCTCGTGATTATTGTGCTTGTGCTTGGCGCGGGCGGCTACTTCGTGATCTCGCAGATCAACACCGCCCCGCGCGGTGACGACGTAGCCGATGAGGGGCCAAACGGCCCGCGCCAGGCCGAGCTTTCCGAGGACGAAAAGACCGCGCTCAAGGTCGCCGAGGGCATCCTGTCCAGCGACGGAACGACGATTGAGAAGATCAACCGCCTCGAAAGCCTGCAGGACAAGCTGAAGGGCAAGCGCGGCAGCAAGGCGCTCAGCGACATCACCGACATGAAGACCGATCTCCGCAAGAAGCTCGACGCCGAGATCACCATCGAGGTGCAGGACGCGCTGAAGAGCGCCCAGGCCGACGCCGGCAGCGACAACTACGCCAGGGCCATGGCCGACATCGACGCGCTGAAGGCGCACCTCGAAAGCGACCCGCTGCTGACCAACCTGGGCGCCGCGCACAAGCTGAAGATCGAGCAGGCCGTCACCGACGTCAAGGGCGGCAACGAAGCCTACCTCGGGCGCAGCTACAACAAGATGTGGGACCTGGCCAACCAGTTCCGCTACGACGAAGCGCTGCAACTTTGCGACGACGTGGTGGCCAACGCCTGGTTCGAAAGCGCCGCCGACAAGGACGCCTGGGCGGTCGAGCGCAAGAAGCTCGAAGCCGCGAAGAACGACAAACTGGGCGGCACCGACACCGTGGTCAAGAAGCCCGACGACGAAAAGAAGGGCCCCAGCATCCTCGACAAGGTCAAGAAGGATGAAGGGCACCTGCCCGGCAAGAACCCGCTGCTGCCGAACGGCAAGCGCTCGGAAGTCGAGCTGCTGGAAGCGCTGCAGGGGCGCCTGATCGACGCCGCGAAGACCGACGCCCTGACCGACAACCTGTTCTTCTGGAAGGGCAAGAAGGCCAAGATCCGCGGCGCCGACGACAAGAAGCTGAGCCTCGAAGTGGTTTCGGTCGACAAGAAGTCCGGCGAAGAGCTGGTCTACCGTACCTCGGCCAAGTGGGAAGACGTCAAGCCGGAGGACATGCTGCAGCTCTATGACCGCACGCCCGCGCTGACCGATAAGGACATGCTGGCGGTGGTGATCTTCTGCTTCGACAGCGCGTTCATGGACGAGGCCTCCCACCGCGCGTTCCTGCTGTTTAAGCAGCGCAACGACTGGAAGGAAGCGATCGACATCCTGATCGCCAGCAAGCGCAAGATCAAAATCCCGACCGAGGGCTTCGTCGAGTACGACGAGCACCTGGTCACGCCCGATGAGAAGGAAGGCGCGATCTTCTACGCCAACCTGCGCGCCGTGCTGGAACGCTTCGAGAAGGGCATCAACAACAAGGACAAGCGCAAGCGCGAGGATTCGGAGAAGGCCTTCGGCGAACTGCTGGATATGGGCGAGCGCGCCGTGAAGCCTGCCATCGAGATCCTGCAGGGTGTCCTCGACAAGGAAATGGAAAACGCCAAGAAGGCCACCGGGCTGCTGGCGGACGACGCGCACCTGAAGGAACTGCTGACCGAGCTCGACCGGCGCCGCGCCTACGCGCTTGAGCTCATCATGGACACCGAGAAGTACCCGTACCCGTACGGCCCCAACCAGGCCGAGGTGCAGCACGACGTCGACGAGCGCGTGGCGGCCGTGCGCGAAATCTGGAACGACCCGGCCAAGTACACCGGGCAGGCGAACCCGGAGTTCGACGCGGTGATCGAGAAGGTGAAGACGATCGCGCAGCGCATGGCGACCATCGACCCGCAGCAGGATTACTTCAAGCAGACGCCCGAGGAGACGGTCGAGTACATCTCGAACATCGCCAACGAGGCGCTGAGCATCCGCAACTACACCGGCGACGACACCAAGAAGCAGGCGCTCTACAACGCCAACGTGAAGATCATGCAGTACAACGAGGACTTCCCGACCGGCGCCGGCCATGCGGATTCCGAAAGCCGCGCCCAGGTGAAGATCACCAACGAGTACCGCATCATGTTCGACCGCATGGCGCTCAAGATCAACGACAAGCTGTACTGGGCCGCGCACCACCACAGCCAGTATTGCGTCGAGCACAACGGCGGACAGATCGCCCACGTGATCCAGGGCGAGCCGCGCGGCGCGGCCCCCGGCGACCGCATGAAGTACGAGGGCTACAACGCGGGCGGCGGCGAGAACATCCACATGAACAGCGGCACGCCGACGGCCCAGAGCAGCCACGACTCGTGGTGCCACAGCTCGGGCCACCATCGCAACATCCTGACGCCCGGCTGGCGCGTGCTTGGCTCGGCGCGCTGGCAGACGATCTGGACGCAGAACTTCGGCGCCCAGGACGAAGGCGACCAGAACTCAGTAAGCAAGGAAGGTGAGTAACCCCGTAGGGGCCGCCCCAAGTGGCGGCCCGGGAAGCCAGGCATGGCGGCCAGGCGGGCGGGCACACGGGCCCGCCCCGACAAGACAAAAGTTAGTCAGGCAGTGGTGCCCAGCGCTGCCCGGCTAAGAAGGGCCGGCCCTCCCGAGCCGGCCCTTCGCATTTAACCGGGTCCGGCCGGCTCAGGGATCCGAATCCGTCGATGAAACCCACCAGGCGCCATCCACCTTTTCGAGGGACACGGTGATCGTCAGCGTTTCTTCCCCGCCGCCTTTGTTGCTGATGGTGACACTGACTTTCAAGTCGGCCGTCGTGTCGCCGGCGTCGGTGTCGCCGAGTTCCCAGTCAACAATCGAGCGTTTTCGCGAGCGCTTCTTGAACGCGCCTGCGTCGTTTTCGATTTCCGCCCTCGCATCCGGCGCATAGCACGCCAGGTAGGCGTCAAAGTCTTCGGCTTTGATGGCCTTCAGCCAGGCTTCCGCGGCGGCTTCCGGCGTGTCGGCCACGGCCAGCAGTTCGTCGTCGCGATATTCCTGTCGCTCGGTGATACTGCCGTCCCTGTCATACTTCACCAGCGCACCGTGCAGCTTCCCGTCCTTGTAGTGATAGACCAAATGCGGCCCGCCGCTTTCGTAGTACACCGTGACCTCGCCATCCAGCTTGCCGTCCTTGAAGGTGCTCTTCTTCAGGACGGCCCCGCTGGGGTAGTAGTCGGTTGACGGGCCGTCGAGAATGCCGTTCTGTTTCCGGGCGACTGTGAAAACTTCGCCTTCCTTTCCATACGCGTAGAACGGCCCACTGGCCTGGCCGTCGGTGTACCACTGAATGAAGGCGAGCGTACCCGAACTCGTATAGGTACCCGCCCAGCCCTGGATCACACCCTCAATCAAGTAGCAGAAGATCACCGGATACTCGCTGTCATTCCAGTACTGCCACAGCCCCCAGGGAACGCCATCATGGCGGTTACCGGCGCGCAGCAGTCGGCCGTCGATGTCACACTCGATGTATTGGCCGTGCTCTACACCGCAGACGAAGGTTTCAGCGAAATAGTTTCCATCCGGTTGCCAGAACTCCACCATCCCGTCCAACTTGTCCCAGCGATAGTGGGCGCGTAGGTACAGGCTGCCGCTTGAATCAAAGTGCCGAGTCTCCCCGTGCTGGTAGCCATAGCGGAACGTGATTATGTCCCGACTGTTGTCTTCGTTGAGTCTCTTCCATGGCCCATGACGCAGCCCCTGCCGGTAGTAACCCTTGGCCACTATGTTTCGTTGCCCGATATTGAGGTTAGGGTCCATGCTTTCACCCGGCTGGGCGGCGTGCGTTCGCCAGTACGCCACGCCATGAGGGAATTCCACCAGCGTCGAGTCCTCGCCACGCTGGGAAAAGAGGTATACGCCGCGACTGAGTTCCTGCTTGAAAGGCGGCCAGTCAGAACCGCGGTTTTCGAGCTGGTCCGTTTTGTACGCCACTTCCATCGCACGCCAGAGATCGTCCGACGGCGGGTTGGTGGCGTAAACGGGCCTTTCCAGGTTCAGTTTCTTCAGGTAGTTCGCGACATGGTCAGGATCGAAAAAGGGCTTGTCACTTTCGGGGACGGTAGGCGCTGCAGGTGGTACGTAGTCGTCCGGCGGGCCGTTTTGTTGGTGTAGAAAGTCCGGATCCACAATGACGCTGTTGTTGGGATCGGGAACAATTTGCTGATGTTTGCAGGCGCCCAGGCTCAGAATCAGCGCCACAGCAGCACACGTAACCGAAGTAGTGAAAGTCAGACTCGCGGCGCTGGTGCGCCGACTTCTAGTAAGCAGAGGCATCCGAACTCCTGATTCCTGTGCCGTGAGCGATTGCATTGAGCGATGAATGTTACGTTCGTCGCGCCGGTCGCATGCAAGTGAATTGAAAGATGTTTCCCCGGCGCCATGTGCGGATTGGCGGAACTGTGCAACAACGGCAAAAGGGCGGCCGCAGAGGCCGCCCCTTTTCATTGAAGTTCCACCCGATAACTAGACTTCCGGGAAGAAGTACGGCTTCACGCACTGGATGCGCTCTTCGTAGCCGCTGGGGTCCAGCAGCCAGGTGGCGGCCGCCATCGAGCTCAGCAGGCTGTTGCCGTCCTGCGGCGTGAAGCAGAAACCGTAGATGTCCTTGCCGCCGATCACGGTCAGCGCCTCGTGGGGGATGACGGTCTGGTTCAGAATGCGCCCGAAGAAGCCGTGGTCGCGCCCGAAGCTGAACACCTGGTTCGCGCTCTTCTTGTAAGTGATCGCCTGGCGATCGTCCTTCTTGATCTCGGCGATCAGCTTCTCGACGCTGGTTTCCTGCTGCACCTTCAGGTGGAAGCGCACCATGTGCATGTACTGCGTGGGCACCTTGATCGCGCTGCTGAACAGGTTCGTGAACTCCCAGCCCTTGGTCTTGTACAGGTGATAGGCGTCGCGGGCGTGGTGCGTGCCGAAGTTTTCGTCCTTGTGCTTGCCGGCCTCGGGGCTGGCGATGTAGCCGTCGTCCTGGGAAACGTCGTTCGCGCGGCGCATGCAGACGAAGTCCGCGCTGACCATGTTCTCCGGCGCGTTGCCGTGCTCGATCGCGAACATGTTGATGAGCGCCGCCAGGTTGTGGGTGTTGCACGATACCACGTGGATGAACTTGTCTTCGCCGGCCTGCAGGGTGTCGTCGTTGATGCCGCGCGCGTACATCTTGCCGAAGCCGAACTCGCTGCCCTGCGCGATGTAGCCCTTGCCGCCTTCCTGCGCGGCCTTGGTGTAGTACTGTTCCTTGTTCGCGAGCCCCGCGCCGCTGGGCGTGCAGTCGATCACGACGCTGGCGCGCATGATGGCTTCTTCGGTTTCGAAGTCGGCCTTGCAGTCCATCTTCTCGAAGCCGGACATCTGGTCCTTGCCGGTGGCGAGCCTGGCGCCGCGGCGCAGCAGGTCAACGACCTTGGAGCGGTCGGTCTTGAGCGGCGTGCGCTTGTTGAAGGTGACTTCGTCGATGCCGAGCTGCTCTTTGAAATGCGTGAGCATGCCGATCAGCGGCTCGCCGATGGTGCCCGTCCCAACCACGTGAACGATGTTCTTCGACATGGGTTTCCTCCGCGGCCAAATGCAAACCGCGAACCGTCATTGCCCAGCCGTTGGCTGAGCCTTCGCAATTTCTGCGATGACCGTTCGCGGAGTCATGGAAGCCGCTATAAAGTTTCTTCGTCAGCACTGGGGCAACGGGCCACCGGGCCGGGCGAAGTAGTATGCCGGTTAAACGTAGCATCCCCCGTTACGCTTCCAACGGTAAGTGAAAGAAAAGTTGAAAGGCAGGAGGCAGGAGGCAGGGAAGCCGTGGCACGGGCGCCCTCGCCCGTGTGCCGCCCCAGCCGTGATGGCGAAATACCCAACGCCAAGACGCAAAGCAACGCCACGAATCCAACGTGACGGAACGCAGAAGCCGCAGGGCGCAGCCAAAAGCCCGCGGAGCGGGCGGCATAGCCGGTCGGTATGCTCTATGGCGCCCCTTCGGGGGCTCGGTTCCTTTTTCTGCGTCATTTCCCCGGTGCTTACGCGCCGGGCTGTTTGATTCCGCGTCCTCCGGGCGGTCCGCCGGGTTCGGATCGGAAATCCCTATGGGCGTACCATGAGTCACTGCTCGTGGCGCTCCCTGGCGTCCTGGCGTTGATGTAGTGCAAATCACCGGCAGACATGGGCGAGGGCGCCCATGCCACGCGTCTAGCCCAGCTCGCTCTCAATCATGGCGCGGATGGCCTTGTCGAACGCCGCGTCCAGGTCAAAGCCCGGCTGGTTCAGCATCGCGCGCATGGCCTCGACGCGCCCGGTGCGGGCCTTGTGGCGGCGGCGCGGGGCGCGGGGCTGCTCGGCGCCGGGGACGGGCGCCGCGGGGGTCTCGGTCCGCTTCAGGCGGACACTCGTGTGGGTTCGCTTGGAAATACGCTTCGTGTCGGCCATGGCTCGATCTCGCTCAGATAGAATGTCCTCTGCATCGTAGATCGGCAGATCGCGCCTGCGGCTTTAGCGAATTCTTGAAGATTATCGACCGGCCTCATCGAGGATCGTGGGCTCGGTGCTTTCCGCGTCCTCGTCGTCGCCCGGCTTGGGCACGAATTCGGTGTCGCCGGCGGGCTGGCCGGCGTCGACGCCGGGGGGCTTGGGCACGCGCTCGGTGGCGAGCCCCTGTTCCAGCTTTTCCTTGTCCACCTTGGTGGTCTCGATCAGCCTCGGCGGCTTTTCCAGCTTCTCGGTGGGGATGTGGCTTTCCGGCTTGGCGACCTTTTCCGTGGCGATGCCGCGCGCGTCCATTTCGGCCTGCGTGAGGCGGCGTGTGGCCTGGGCCTCGGCGGCGATGGCGGCCTCCATGGCGGCGTCGGCGTCGCCGTCGTGGGTGGCGTCCGGGTCGAGGGTGTCGTCCGAATCCGCGGTTTTGTCGCGGTGGAACATCTCCTCGGGCAG
>JAGQRI010000319.1 GCA_020425515.1 Planctomycetota bacterium
TCGTCCAGGGCAGACATCAGCTCGTCCACGACGCGGTGCCAGGCGTCTTCGTTGCGCTTGCGGTACAGGTAGATGCTGGTCTGTTTGAGTTCGCGAAGGCGCACGCCGAAGGCCTGCTCGATCGGCGCGGGCTCGGCTTCGTTGATGGCCTCGAATTCGAGGTGGAACGGGCCGTGCTCCGGCTTGCGCTGAACCTGCCACACCGACGGGCGCCCGCCCTCGCCACTGGTTTCGTTTACGACCTTCCAGTCGTTGGCATGCAGGCGCGAGCGCAGTTGTTCGACATGGTGCTTCATGGTCACACTGCCTGTTCGAGACAACAGGTTCATTGTTCGTCCCGAGGCGCGGCACGGCAAGCAAGTTCGGCCAGCTTGTGCGTAAAACGTTTGCAGCCGGTCACGCGTCGCGGGACTTGGTCCGCGTCAACGCATAGCGCATCAGGCACCAAACCGCCCGCACGCCGTCTTTCCAGCCGATCTTCTTGCCTTCCTCATAGGTGCGCCCGGC
This sequence comes from Planctomycetota bacterium, assembly GCA_020425515.1. Classification (GTDB taxonomy): domain Bacteria; phylum Planctomycetota; class UBA8742; order UBA2392; family UBA2392; genus JACKID01. Next base: position 508 of record JAGQRI010000319.1, read on the forward strand.
GTAGCTGATGCCAACTTCATAGAACACCGGCTTAGGGCGCAGACGCGAGAGTTTGATGGTAACCTCGGGCTCGAAACCGAAGCGTTTTTCCTTCAACACCAGGCACTTTAGCAGGTCTGTGCGGATCAGCTTGTAGCACACTTCCATGTCGCTCAGGTTCAGGTTGGTGATCATGTTGCAGATGCGCGTGAGCGTCTGGTTCATCACGCTGTGCCAGTAATACAGCACACGGCGGTGCTGCCCGCTCAGGAAGCGGCTGCCGTAAACCACGTCGGCCCGGTTCTCGACGATCGGGGCCAGCAGCCTCTCGTACTCGGCCGGGTTGTACTCAAGGTCGGCATCCTGGATCAGCACGAATTCGCCGGTCACAGCCTCGAAACCGGTGTGCAACGCGCCGCCCTTGCCGGTGTTTTTCTCGTGGTAGAGTACACGGAAGCCCGGCGCCGACTCCCACTCCTTCAGCTTTTCGCGCGTGGCGTCGGTCGAGCAGTCGTCCACGACGATGATCTCGCGCGTGACGCCCTCGGGCAGTGCGGCGTCCCGTACGCGCCCGAGGATTTCGTCGATGAACTGCTGTTCATTGAACACGGGCAGCACGATGCTGAGTTTGAATCCGTCGCTCATTCAGCCCCCGCAACCCGCAGGATGGTCAGGTGGTCTGTGCCGGTGAACTGCTGGTCAACCACAACCTCCGCGTGCAGCCCTGCCATGTACGGCTCCATCTTCTTGCTCTCGGCCACCCAGTTCGGGCTGTCCGTACGCTGCAGGACCACCACCCACGCCCCGGGTGGGGGCGGCACGCCGGGCCGGCACTCGCCGCGGATGGGATAGCCCTGCAACTCGCTCACGAACTTTTCGGTGGCGGCGGCATTCGTCAAGACCGGCGCGCCCTGCGGCACGTGTGCTTCTATGGCCTGCATAATCTCCGCCTGCTGCGCAGTCCAGTGGCCGAAGCCGACGTTAACCGCAACGGCCAGCAGTGTCGTCGCGCCGGCCGCCGCGGGCAACAGGTATTGGCGACCCTTCAGCCGCCGCAGCAGCCGCGGGGCGGATTCCCCCATCGCGAACGCGAGTACGGGAAGCAACGGCGTGAAGAAGCGCGGCCCCAACACGAGTTGCTTCAACCAGCCGCTGGTCTGCCCGGTGTACTCATACGCGCCGTAGAACAGCACCACCAGCACTACTGTCATGACGACTTCCGGCCTGCGCAGCCCGCGGTACGCCAGCCCGAACACCAGACCGCCCGGCGCCAGCACCAGCAGCGTCGCCAGGTACATGGGCGCATTGGCAAGCAGCGCGAATGCAGAAAAGCCGTAGCCCGCTTCCTTTATGAACAGCGCATCGCCGAATACCAGCCACGCGACCAGCAGGCGCGCGCCTACGCCAACAGCCACGCCGACCGCCAGCCACCACCAGCCACGGTCACGACGCGCCGCCGCGCCAACGAGCAACGGTGCAAACAGCAGCGCGTTGGTCTCACGCAAAAGCAGTGACAGCCCGGCTACCAGCCCGGCCGCCAGCCAGTGAACGGATCGTCGGCGCCCGGGAACCGTTTCACTGGCGCCACGCCAGAACAGCCACCAGCCCAGGGCGACGAACATCGTGCTGATCACGTCGCTGGTCGCGACTCGCGCCATGACAAGCGCCGGCACAAACCCCGGCACCAGCAAAGCGTACCACGGCTGCAGGTGTGCCGCACGCAGCGCCAGCGCCGTAAACAGGACCGCCAAAACCAACGCCAGCGCCGGCAGCCACGAAACCAAGCGCACGTCCACCGCCACGAGCGGCGCAAGCATCAGCGAGGTGCCGGGTGGAAAGTCGCTGGGACGCACCAGCGACACCTCGCCGGTGTAAGGATCGACCTGTTCGACCTGCGCCCGCCCGTGCGCGAACGCAGCCGCCTGGCGGACGTACTTCGCTTCGTCGGCGTTCGCGAGAACCCCAGGGTAAGTAAATGCAAAACTCACCAGGAAGGCGAGCAGGGGCAGCACGATCGGCCAGTAGCGCATTGCCTAACTTTGGCCGACGGCGCGAAAGGCGTCCAGCCCCCTCATTTCCCGCCCTGCATAGCCTGGAACACGGCCGCATACATCTTGATCTGCTTGATCATCGCAGCGAGACCGTTGGCGCGAGTCTGGGACAGGTGCCCGGCCAGGCCCGTCGCCTCGACGAAATCCGGCGGCGTGGCCACAACCTCAGCCGGTGACGCACCGTTGTAAACTTTCAGCAATAGCGCGATCAGCCCGCGCACGATCATGGCATCACTGTCGCCCTGATACTGAACGGCGTCGTCACTCAACTGCGCGTGCAGCCAGACGGTGCTCTGGCAGCCCTTCACCTTGTTTTTGTCCGTTTTGAACTCGGCTTCCATGGGGGCCAGTTCGCGCCCGTACTCGATGATCCGCTTGTAGCGGTCCTCCCAGTCACTCATGGCTGAAAATTCGTCGATGATCTGCTGCTGGCGCTCGCTGATACCCATTCTAAACCCGCTGCTGAAAGGACCTTTGCGTCCTGATACCATATTCCGTTCCGCGTCTTCCTTTATTAACGAAGCCGGGCCGAATAAAGGACTAAGTCAGTCCAGTTTACCCCTTGTCCACTGTGGGGTGTGCAGTAATTTAGGACAAGAGGGGTCCAGTATTGGGCCCCGGGTTTGTCAGGGTGCAACGATGCCGGATACCAACGAAAGCCTTCATGCGCTGGCCGAGCAGGAATACAAGCACGGCTGGGTCAGCGAAGTGGATGCTGATCAGCTCCCGCCTGGGCTGAGCGAAGACATCATCCGGGCGATCTCGGCTAAGAAGAACGAACCGGAGTGGCTGCTTGCGTGGCGCCTGCGCGCTTACCGGCACTGGCTGAAGATGACCGAGCCGGACTGGCAGAAGCCCAAGTACCCGAAGATCAATTACAACGGCATCATCTACTACTCGGCGCCGAAGAAGAAGCCGACCGTCGAAAGCCTCGACGACGTGGATCCCGAGCTGCTGGAAACCTTCGAGAAACTCGGCATCTCGCTCGACGAACAGAAGCGCCTCAGCGGCGTGGCCGTGGACGCCGTGTTCGACAGCGTCAGCGTCAAGACCACCTTCCGCGAAGAGTTGTCGAAGCAGGGCATCATCTTCTGCAGCTTCAGCGAGGCCGTGACCGACCACCCCGAACTGGTGAAGAAGTACCTCGGCAGCGTGGTCCCCTACACCGACAACTACTTCGCCACGCTGAACAGCGCCGTGTTTTCCGACGGCAGCTTCTGCTACATCCCCCCGGGCGTACGCTGCCCGATGGAGCTTTCCACTTACTTCCGCATCAACAGCGCCGGCACAGGCCAGTTCGAGCGCACGTTGCTGATCGCCGACGAGGGCGCGTACGTCAGCTATCTCGAAGGCTGCACCGCGCCGCAGCGCGA
>JAGQRI010000320.1:0-3241 GCA_020425515.1 Planctomycetota bacterium
TGCTGCACCAGCGTGAACGACATCATCTGCCACGGCATCCCCGGCAGCCTGAAACTGAAGGAAGGCGACATCGTCAACGTCGACCTGACCAGCATCGTGGACGGCTGGTTCGGCGACCAGAGCGAGACCTTCTTCTGCGGCGAGGTCAGCGATCTCGCGGTGCGCGTCACGCAGGCCTCGTTCGACGGCATGTGGGCGGCAATCGACGCGCTGACGCCCGGCTGCAAGGTGAAGGAAATCGGGCGCGCGATCCAGAAGATCGCCAAGGCCGAGGGCTTTTCCGTGGTGAAGGATTTCTTCGGCCACGGCATCGGGCGGCGTTTCCACCAGCGCCCGCACGTGCCGCACTTCGCCGAAAACCGCCACGGCAGCGAAATCCTGCGCCCCGGCATGTGCTTCACGATCGAGCCGATGATCAACACCGGCACCTGGCGCGCGCGCGTAGACGAAAACGACGGCTGGACGGCCTACACCGTGGACGGCGGGCTGTCGGCCCAGTTCGAACACACCATCCTGATGACCGAGGACGGGCCGGAAGTGCTGACCCTTACGAAGCACGGCCCGCAGAAGGGCCACAAGTTCAAGAGCCCGCAACCGGTCAGCGCGTAATCTGAGCGCGAAGCGTAAGCGAGCGTCCTTGCCTCACTGCATGGCCCGGCTCCAACCTATTACCAGTACTCGCTGTCGCCAAACAAACCCGCGGCTACATAACCCGCAAACAGGAAGAACGCGCCGAGGATCAGGCCGCGCAGCAACACCCCATAAAGGAAATCGTTGCTGCCAAGGTACTCCTCAACGGCGTCGGTGCCGAAGCCGATCGCGCCGACCGTGAGCACCACGACTATGAACCCGCAGAAGAACGTGCCGATCAGCATTGCGGAGCGTAGCAATCGGGCGTACTTGTTGGGTTCGCGCCGCGCCGACTCCAGCGCTGCATCCCACAGCGCCTGTTCGCGAAGCCGGGTCTGGCGCGTCGGGAATCGTTGCACGCGTTTCATGCCTTCAGATTAGGCACGCGGGCTGATGTCGCTGCTACAACCTGCGCGCAGCAGTGGAACGCTCAGCGCAGGATGCGGAACAGGTTCGAGAAGTCGTCCGTCCAGGGCGGCAGCTCGCGCGTTTCCGGGTCCAGCTCGCCGGGTGGCAGGTGCGCCAGCGCTGTTTGATCCGTGGCGATCAGCATCCACTCCGAGTACATCTGTCCGGTAGGTTCGTCGTCACGCCCCTCGATGTACTTCCAGTGCCAGCCGTGTTCACGCGCGGCCGCCGCCACAATCGGGCGCAGATCGAGATGGTGGTTGGTCACGTTCACCGCGATGACGCCGCCGGGCGCAACGTGCCGGGCGTAGATCTCAAACGCCTCCAGCGTCAGCAGGTGCACCGGCACGGCGTCACTGGCGAAGGCATCCAGCACCAGCAGGTTGAAGCGCTGCGAGTCCTCGTGCGCGAGCAGCAGGCGCCCGTCGCCGATCGCGACACTGACGTCGGCGCCTGAATCCGAGAGGTAGCTGAAGTCGCTTGTCGCCAGCTCGTGCACATCCGGGTCGAGTTCATAAAAACGAAAGCTGTCCCCCTCGCGCCCGTAGGCCGCCAGCGTGCCGATACCCAGCCCGACCACGCCGACCCGCCGGCGCCCGGGCAGGCCAAGCAGCGTCTTGCCGATACCGCTGTCCGGCCCGAAGTAGGTCGTCGGCAGCGTGCGGCGGTCGTCCAGGAACTGGGCACCGTGGTTGGTGGTGCCGTGTACGAGCTCGCACATGCCTTCATCCTCGACGACGCGCGAAACACCGAAGAACGACCGCCGCGATTCCACCGTCAGTTCAAGCTGGTGCGTCAGCGTGTGCACCTGCGCGTCGGTCCAGAACAGCAGCCCGAAAGCGATGGCCACCCACGCGTACCACGGGCGGAAGCGGTACAGCCTGTTCGCCGGGTCAATCGCGAGCGCCGCCAGCACGGCGACCAGGCACAGGATCTGCCCAAGCTCGAACTCCCAGTACATCGGGAAGACGTGCGGCGCGACGACTCCGACCAGCACCCCGCCCAGCGCGCCGCCGAACGCGACCGACAGATAGTAGCCGGTAAGCCGGGCGGGCTCCGGGCGCAGGCGGTACAACTCGGCGTGCAGGACGAGGCAGATGATCAACAGCGCCAGCGCGAACATCGCCACGTGAAGCATGATCGGCACTTCCAGGCTGGCCGTCGCGGAAAGGCTCAGCGCAACGAAGGCGCCGAGCATCACCGGGATCGCCCATTTGCGCCGGTACCAGCCCGCACCCGAGAACGCGACGATGAAACTCAGCAGGTACATCCCCAGCGGCAGCACCCACAGAAAGGGCGTCGGCGCGATGTTGATCGACATCCGGTTCGTGACCGCCATCAGCATCCACACCCCGCAGCCCGCCAGCGCCACCCACAAAACGCGCCGCGCGATACTCGGCGCATCCGCGGTGCGCTCGGCTACGGGCGCGGTCGCCGGCTTGAACCAGCGCCGCCCGGCCACGGCCAGAGTGCAAAGCGCGAACGCCGCGTAGGCCGCCGACCACGCCCAGGCCTGCGCGTCGCGCCCGAACCAGGGCTCCAGCGCGAACGGGTACGCCACCAGCGCGAGCAGCGAGCCGATGTTGCTGAGCGCATACAGGCGGAAGACGCGCGGCGCGAACGTCTCGCCCGCCAGCCATGCCTGCAGCAACGGCGAAGTCGCCGCCAGCAGCACGAACGGCAGCCCGATCGTGCGCGACAGCAGCCACAGGATCTCGAGCGTCGGCGCGTCACCCGGCTGGAAGTCGGCAGCGGGAATCACGGGCAGGAACGCCAGCGCCCCCGCCACCAGCAGCCCGTGCACGACCGCCTGCACGCGCGGCCTGGCGAACCGCATCAGCGCATACGCGTAACCGTAGCCGATCAGCAGCGCCGACTGGAAGAACAGCAGCGCGACCGTCCACACGGCCGGGGTACCGCCGTAGAGCGGCAGGATGTAACGCCCGATCAGCGGCTGCACGAGAAACAGCAGGAAGGCCGCGAGCAGGATGGTGGCCGCGTGGGCGATCATGGGTTGAGATTAGCCGGAAAGGGCTCAGCTTCCGCGCGTAAACTTGAACTCGCGCGAGCCGATCAGCACGACGTCATCGAGCTTGAGATCAACAGGCCCTTCGATCTTGACGCCGTTGACCTTGGTGCCGTTGCTGCTGCCCTCGTCCTGGATGATGTAGCGGATGCCCTGGCGCTTGATGCTGGCATGGCG
>JAGQRI010000320.1:3299-4630 GCA_020425515.1 Planctomycetota bacterium
ATGTCGGTCACGATTTCGTGGAAGGCGTGCTCGCCGCTGTCCTCGGTTTCCTGCAAGCCGAACTTGACGTTGCCCGTGCGGGTCGGGTCAAGGTGCATGCCCGACGGCTTGGCAATGTCGTCCGATGAAAAATCACTTCCTGAATTGCGGCGTGCCGCCATGTGTCAGCCCGGTTTGTTTTGCCTATTCGACCCGGCGGCGGAAGACGTAGACGGTTTTGCCGATCTCGATCTTGTCGCCGACTCGCATTTCGTGTGGCCCGCTGATTTTCTGGTCGTTGACGAGGACGCCGTTGCTGCTGTTGTTGTCCTCGATCATGAAACTGACGCCCTGGCGGATGACGGTGGCGTGCTTGCGGGAGACGCTGGTGTCGTTCTCGATGCGGATGTGGCAGGTCTTGTCGCGCCCGATTACGAACATGTCGCCGAGCAGCGGATGCACCGAGGCATCCTTGCCGTCGACGACCCGGACGAGCGTTGCCAGCGCGGGTGACTGCTGCGTCGATTCGCCCGTTTCCTGCGTGGGCTTGGCGACGCGATCGGTGCCGAAATCCTGGTTGCCTCTTCTCGCCATGGCGCTCCTGACGCCCTGATTCTAACCGCTGACATACCCCATCGCCAAGGCGGTTGATTTATGCAATTGCGCCGATTCGTGCAAATACGGGCCCTGCCGGTTGAAAGTGGTCACATGAAAAGCGGCAGGCCGGTGAAACCGCAGCCCGTTCAATGGCATGAGCCTGCACAACGCGACCAGCCGCAAGCGCACGCCCCAAAGCAAAAAACGCGACTTCTACCGCAAGGAAGCGCGCCCGGCCGGCATACTCACCGAGCGCTGGAACCGCCGCTACCGCCGCCTGTTCAACCGCATCGAGCGCAAGGCCGCGCGGCGCAAGTTGCGCATCATCGCCGCCACGTTCCAGCACATCGCCGCGGACCACGAGTTGCTGCACTTCCGCCAGACACCCCAGCGCGTGCCGCACAACGTCATGCACCGCCCGGCGCACTGGCTGGCCGAGCGCGCCGAACGCAAGGCCCGCATCGCTGCACAGAAACGCGTAAGGCGAAGGCACGCAGCGTAGGGACGACGCAAGGGGACTGTCCCCGCAATTGGGGACTGTCCCCGTCGTCGATTGCTCGGATGACGCGGCAGCGGGATGACGGCCCACCAGGTTGAAGTTTCGAGAACACAAACCGAATTGAAGACGGGGACAGTCCCGTGCCGGGACAGTCCCCTACCGGGCCGATTTTTCGTGGACGTACTCGACCAGCGCCTTGACGTTGTCGACCGGCGTCTTCGGCAGGATGCCGTGGCCGAGATTGAAGATGTGCCCG
>JAGQRI010000321.1:0-277 GCA_020425515.1 Planctomycetota bacterium
CGCGCACCAGCTTCATGGTGTAGAAAACCGAGCCGTCCTCGCGCGTCGCGATTTCGTAGACCGGCACGATGTTCGGGTGCTCGAGCTGCCCGGTCACCTTGGCCTCGCGCAGGAAGCGCTCGACCAGTTCCGGCGAGTCGGTCACGCGGCTGGTGCCGCTGCCCAGCTTCGGCGGCAGCAACTCTTTCAGGGCAACCTCGCGCCCGACCGCGGAATCCAGCGCCACCCAGATCAACCCCATGCCGCCGCGGGCGAACTCGCGCTTCACCTGGTAGCG
>JAGQRI010000321.1:297-5278 GCA_020425515.1 Planctomycetota bacterium
AGGCGCGAGGTCATGTCCTTGACGCGCTGCTGCTTGTCGGCCAGCGACGACAGCGCGCGCGTTGCGGCTTCGCTTGACGTATCCGGCTTGAGCGAAAACAGCGTGTCCTGGTCGTTCTCGTTGACCCCCATCTCGGCCAGCGTGGCGGCGAGCCCTTCGGGGTTGCCCGCCAGCGATTCGACCTCGCCGATGATCTCCGCCTGGGCCGAGGTCGGCGCCACCGACAGCAGCGTCTGCATCGGAGCAGCGCCCGCGTCCGGCTTCAGGTCGGCCAGCACGCGCACGGCCTCATCGGGCGACAGGTAGCCGCGCTGCACGGCCAGCACAGCCGCGAGAACCGCCTTGTGGCGCGCCGGGTCAGGAGACGTCTCGTTCATGGGCGGCCAGTATAGCCGGCAAAGTGAGAATTCGCTCAATTTGGAGCGGCAAGTTGTATGCTCTGTGTCCTACCGAATTGGAGACGAACCATGAAGAAAACGCACGTGACGCTGTGCCTGTGCCTGCTGCTGGCGCTGTTTGCATTCCGCCAGGATACCGGCGCCCAGGCCGCCCCCGAAAACAACCTGATGGCCGGCGAAGGGCTTGAGGACGCGCCCAACGCGTTCGTGGCGGCGCTCAAAACCGAGGACTACATGGCCATGTTCAACGCGCTCGCGAGCTGGAAGCAGAACGCCGTCGGGCTGAAGCAGGAGCGCCTGAACAACCGCATCGCCGACGGAAAGTTCACTGGGGACGAGGCCAAGGCCTGGATCACCGCCCAGGATCCGACCGGCGAGCTGGGGCTGAAGACGCTGGAGGACCTCAAGGGCGCGCACCCGTCGAAGTTCCTGGCGCTGCACTCGGGCATGACGCTGCTGCTGGTGAACGAGATGCGCAAGAAGAACCGGTTGAACTGGTACGTCACGGACCACCAGGTCGGGTTGCTGCAGACCCGCCGCGACCCGGTCCGCATGCTGCCCTGGGGCGGCTACGTGAAGGTCGAAAACAGCGCCGGCGACAACATTACGTTCCTGCTGCAGATCGACGGCGGCAAGTGGAAGATCAGCGAGTTCGACATCAAGGTCGGCTCCATCGGAATCGAATTGGCCAACGTGCTCGAGAACGAAATCAGCAGCGGCACGGGGCACAAGGCCTGGTCCAGCGTGCAGAAATCCCGCGCGGCCGAGGGCGAGCAGTTGCTGGGCGCGGCGCGCGACTTCTGCCGCGTCGAGTACTCCAAGACCGGCAACGAGGGCTCGGTCACCAAGCCGTTCGAGCGCGAGAGGGCCAACGGCAGCTTCGACGGCACCTACTACGAGGTGAAGGAGTACATCAAGGAGCTGCCGGGATCGGACTACGACGCGGCCATCACCGCCCACCCGACCGACGCGGATGACCCCTGGCTGGCGATACTGTTCAAGTGGGGCAGCGGGAAAAGCGCGATCAACTGGTACGACGACAAGAAGTCAATGGATGACGCGATCAGCAAGCTGCGCGAAGAGGTGAAGTAGCATGAAGCCGACCGCACTGCTTGCCTGCCTGCTGGTTCTCGCCCTCGGCGTGCTCGCGCTCCGGGGACTGGCCGGCGCCGAACCCGAGCCCGCCGCGGACCCGGTCCAGAGCGCACAGGCCGCCTTCGACGCGTGGCGCGCGGGCGACTACGAGAAGTTCCACGGCATGCTCGCCAGTGACGTGAAGGGCGAGATCGGGCTGTTGAACCTGGAAATGCGCAAGGAGCTGGGCCGGATGGACCTGTCCGACCGCGAGGTCGCCAACCCTCTGATGGAACGCCTCGCGTTGATGGACCCTGAGGGCGTGTTACGGCTCACGGCGCCGGAGCGACTGAAGATGCTCAGCGACGCAGAGTTCTTCGGGCTGGCATCGGGGCTGCTGGCGGTCTCGAAGCAATTGCGACTGCACCCGGAGGACCGCTGGGCGATGGTCGAGTTCCTGCGCGGACTCCGCCCGCCCGTTCACGGGCTGCACCGCGACAGCATGGTCGAGGGCAGCTTCGCGCGGTTCGAAAGCGTCGCGTTGGGCAAATTGGAAATGTGGTTCGTGCGCGACGGGGGCCACTGGCGGGTTGACCTGTTCGAGCTCAGCCGCCCGGGCAACAAGGTATCGCTGACCGATTTCCTGAAGGACGGCGCGTCCTACGACGTGCGCTGGCCCGGCGTGTCGCCGCAGGAGGACCGGCTGCAGGAAGGCGAAACGCTGCTGATGGACGTCTACCGCAAGTGCCGCGCAAGCTATCTCGGGCGTCGGTCCGAAGGTGACGCCGTTGAACGCTTCGAGAGCCTGAAGAAGGAAGGCAAGCTCGACGGCGGCTCGTACACGGTAACGGACATTCACACAGGCCTGGCGCGCAACGCCGCCCGGGGCGCGCTGGTCGCCAAGCCGAAGACGGACGGCGACGCCTGGCTGATGCTCCTGATCGAATGGGACAGCGGCCAGGTAAAATTCCTCGACCAGGAAACCGAGGACTCCATCAAAGAGCGCCTAGACAAGATGAACTGACCGCTGTGATGCCCTATTGCCCTTGATGCCGCCCGGCGTCAGACTCGGGGCATGAGTGGTAGCAACCCCAAAGTCAAAGCCTTCCTTATCTGTGACCAGGTGATCCGGTCCACGGACGGCAAGTACAGCATCATCGGGATCTTCCGGAGGGTGCATGCGCCGAACTTCCCGGTGTTCCATGCGCGCTTCGGCGTCTACATGATGCTTGGCGAAATGAACGGCGAGTACAACTTCGCCATCGAGTTCGTCGATCCCACCGAGGGCAACACGCTGGCCAAGGCCGAGCTGCGCGGCGTCAAACACAACAAGCCGCTTGAAGACTTCGAGACCGGCATCAACCTGCCCGGGCTGCAGTTCACCAAGGAAGGCACCTTCGAGATCCACCTGATCTGCAATGGTGACCTTCTGCACGTGGACACCCTGCAGGCCATCAAGGTGGACTCGCCGCCTCCCCCGCCCCAGACCGGCGGGATGGATTCCGGGGGGTAAGGCGTCCTGAGTCAGGAGGCATGAGGCGGCAGGCGGGAGTAACTACTTTTCCGCCTGCCGCCTTCTGCTTCCCTCTCGCCTCAGCCCCACACGCCCGTTGAAGTAGAGGCTTGCCGTCGTATAAACGGGCTGTCGGGCGCGCTTTTGCGCCCGCGTAGTTCCGGCTGGAGTATGCCACATGGCTAGCGCAGGGGTCTCCGAAGCTGAGACCGGCACAATCGTCAACGACTTCGTTCTGCACGTCGCTACCGCCAACGGTTCCGGCTCGCAGACTTCCAACATGGTCCTGCTGCGCGCGCTGTTCGGGATGGGCATCCCCGTCAGCGGCAAGAACCTGTTCCCCAGCAACATCCAGGGGCTGCCGACGTGGTTCACGATCCGCGCCAACGGCAACGGCTGGATCGCGCGCAAGCAGGACGCCGACATCGTCGTCTGCATGAACCCCGAGACCAGCGACGAAGACGTCGAGACCGCCCGCGAAGGCGCCGTCATCATCTACGAAGAATCGCTGAACCTGGGCGACAAACGCCCGGACTGCGTCCACTACGCCGTGCCCTTCAAGAAACTGATCGCGGAGTGCTGCCCGGACCTGCGCCTGCGCAAGCTGGTCATCAACATGCTTTACGTCGGCGTCTGCGCGAAGCTGTTCGACATCGACATGGGCGAGATCAAGAAGGCCCTGCACGTGCAGCTCGCCGGCAAGCAGAAGGCCATCGACATCAACGAGCCCGCGCTCGACTTCGCCTACAAGTGGGCCGACGAAAACCTCAAGAAGGCCGACCCTTTCCGCGCCGAGAAGATGAACGCCAACGAGGGCAAGATCATCATTGAGGGCAACGCGGCCACGGCGCTGGGGCTGATGTTCGGCGGCGTCACGGTCGTCACCTGGTACCCGATCACGCCGTCAAGCAGCCTGTGCGAGTACCTCGAAGGCTACCTGAACCAGTACCGCATGAAGGACGGCAAGAAGACCTTCGCCGTGGTGCAGGCCGAGGATGAAATTGCCGCCGTCGGCATGCTGTGCGGCGCGGGCTGGGCGGGCGCGCGCGCCTTTACCAGCACCAGCGGCCCCGGCATCTCGCTGATGAACGAGTTCATCGGGCTGGCCTACTTCGCGGAAATCCCGTTCGTGATCTGCAACGTCGCGCGCACCGGGCCCAGCACCGGCCTGCCGACGCGCACCATGCAGGGCGACGTGTTCAGCCTGTTCTATGCCTCGCACGGCGACACCAAGCACGTGGTGGTGATCCCGAACACGCCCAAGGAAGCCTTCGAGATGGCGGGCGAGGCGCTGAGCCTGGCCGAGGAACTGCAGACGCCAGTGTTCATCCTGAGCGACCTCGACCTCGGCATGAACTACTGGATGTCCGACCGCTTCGACTACCCGACCGACCCGATCCGCCGCGGCAAGGTGCTCGACAAGGACGAACTGGAGAAGCTCGGCGGCAAGTGGGGCCGCTACGCCGACGTGGACGGCGACGGCATCCCTTACCGCACGATCCCCGGCACCGACCACCCGAAGGCCGCCTACTTCACGCGCGGCACCGGCCACACCGAGCAGGCCACCTACAGTGAAAAGCCCGAGGTCTGGAAAGCCAACATGGACCGCCTCACGCGCAAGTTCGAGACGGCCAAAACCATGGTGCCGAAACCGGAAATCAAGGATGAAGGCCACGCGGCCGGGCTGCTGTACTTCGGCACGACGCACGAGGCGATCCGCGAGGCGGTGTCGGCCATGGAGGCGAAGCACGGGCTGAAACTGGACCTGTGCCGCCTGCGCGCGTTCCCGTTCACGCAGGAGGTCGAGGATTTCCTGAACAAGCACGAACGCGTGTACGTGGTGGAGTTGAACCGCGACGGCCAGATGCGCATGGCGCTCGACGCCGAACTGCCGCGCTTCAGCAGCAAGCTGCGCAGCGTAAGGCACTACGACGGCATGCCGCTGACCGCGGACATCGTGGTGGAAGCAATCGTCAGCAAGGAACGCGAAGGATAA
>JAGQRI010000322.1 GCA_020425515.1 Planctomycetota bacterium
GTTCAAACTGCTGTACCCGTCCGACATCTCACTCGATGCCAAGCGCAAGATGATCGACGCCGTCTGGCAGGGCGACAACAGCGTGCGCAGCCGCGTACAGGAAAATGAATCGATGGAAAAGGCCTCGGAGGGCCTCAAGAAACTGATCGAAGACCTGGGCATCCCGGGCGTGAAACTGGAGGTCACCAAGCGCAAAACCGCCAAGGACGACTCTGAACTCGACGCCACCGCCTACCAGATGGTGTTGTCTGTGGCTCCTACGGGAGGCGTATCAGAAATCGGTCGAGCGGACGAAACCGACGAAGATGGTCAACAGTACGAGGGCGTAACTTTCGTGCAGTTGTTCTCGCGCACGGACGGCGACGAACGCAACTTCGAAAGCCCCAAGGTACAGGAGGGCATCCGCAACCGGATCGAAACCCAGCGCCTGAGCCAGAACCAGTCCAAGGTCGAGCAGGCCTTGCTCAAGCGCGCCGCCATTGTCCCGGAAGACCTATTTGCGAAGTAACGCGCACAAATTCGCCGTGGCACATTTCGCGCCCATGAGTTAAGTAGCACACCTGCACACCGAAAGTCGCGGAGCACCCAATGCCAGCGCCACCCAAACGCTACAAGGTCGGCGAGATCATGCGCCACACCGGGTTGTCGCGGCAGACTATCCACAACTACACGATGCTCGGGCTGATCAGCCCCGTCGAGCGCACCGAGGCCGGCCATCGCCTTTACGACGAATCCGTGTTCGACCGCATCCGCCGCATCGAGCTGCTGAAGATCCACCGCACGCTGAACGAAATCCGCGAGATGCTGGAAGAGGAAGACCGCAAATCCGACGACGGCCAGCAGGAATAGATCCCAGAGCATTTCCACTCACTGAACGCAAAGACAATAGACGCGTGGCACAGGCAATCCTGCCTGTGGGGCTGAGCGAAGCGAGGCCCAATCCGTCGCGGCAAAACCGCCGCGACCAAAGACAGGATTGTCTGTGCCACGCGAATGAACCGAATCCAAGCTCTAGCTCCTGCCTAGCACCCGGCGGCAGGCGTTCAGCACGCGCTCGACGCTGATCGCATCCATGCAGCGGTGGTCGATCGGGCACTCCTTCAACTGACACGGCCAACTGTATGGCGTGCAATCCACCGGCTCGCGTATGACCTCGCCCAGCTCAACCCCCGGCAGCGCCGTGTAGCGGGGGTCGTTCGGCCCCATCACGCAGATCACCGGCCTGCCCAGCGCCACTCCGATATGCCTCGGCCCGGTGTCATTGGTCAGCACCAGCGCGGCCTTCTCGTACACGGCTTTCAGCGTCCCTAGATCAAGCCCTGCATTGGTCGGGTAATCACGCCCTGACGCCTTGATGACAGCATCCGCCTCGACCTGTTCATTCGGCGCGTGGCTGATCAGGATTTTCGCGCCAGCATCGGCCAACTCATTCAACACCTTCGCGTAGCGCTCGGAGGGCCACAGCTTGCTGGGTCCGAAGGCTCCGCCCGGCGCGCAAATTACCAGCGGTCCCCCACCGAGGCTCTTTTCGGCAATGAACGCCTCGGCTTTCCCGCGCTCGGCGTCACTCACAGGCAGGCTCGGGCGCAGCTCGCCGGGCGATACCCCTGCCACGTCCAGCAGTTCCATGAAGTACTGGCCGGTGTACTTCGGCACGAACCGGCCCTCGTCATCCATGTCGCGCTCGCGGCCCCTGTGCAGAAGAAAGCTGCGCCCGTCCTTGAAATAGCCGACGCGCTCTTTCACCCGCCCCTGAAAGAACAGCCACGCGCTGCTGAAACTGTTCGGCAGGATGAACCCAAGATCGAACTTCCGTTTGCGCAGCTCCGAGGCGAAGCGCGCCGTGCCCAGCAGCCCGCGGTGCTTGCCCTTGCGGTCGTAGGGAAGAATCTCGCGGAACCAGGTATTGCCTTCCAGCAGCGGCTTGCCGATCGGCATGCAGACGAGGGTAAGGTTCTCGCGGCCGTAGTATGCGGCCAGCCGCGCGAACGCCGGCGTGGCCATCACCAGGTCGCCCAGCGCGTTGGGGGCGCGCACGACCACGTTGCTTGAGCCTGAATCCTCGCGTACCATCGGTTGGATCATATCCGAAGGGCGTCCGTGCGCATCATCCAAGGCCGGGCAAAGGAGAACATCCGTGCGCCTTGAGGGCCTGATTACCTGCCTTGACGTAAGTTCAGCAAGTGCCCCCGGTAATCCACGGGACTTGTTCACCCTGATCAGTGTGTTCCGCGTACTCGACGACATCCCGACTCAATTTGTCATCTTTATCGAACTACGCGGTGCCGACGGGTCGGTCCGGATCCGCTGCCGCGTGCCGGGCATGACCGGTGACACCGGGACATGGTATGAGTCCTGGGACGAACTGGCCCTGCACGACGGCGACGCTCACACCATTGTCTTCCCGCTTGAAAACGTCGATCCACCCGAAGGCCGATCAGTTGTCGAGGCCATGATCGACGGTCGCGTGGCCGGCACCCGTGTGGTAGACTTTAGCCGATGAGTAACGGAAAGAAGCAATCGATTTCGAACGTGCAGGTCTACACGGACGGGAAACTCGTCCGGAAGCAGCGTGTCAAAGGCGGCCCGGCACCCGGTTATGCCGGTAAGCGCAAAGCGAGTGCCGCCGCGAAGGCCGCGCGACGCAAGGCCGGCTAGCAACGTCCCGAAAACCATGTACGCGTTGCGGGGCGGAGTCGCCTCGCTAATATCCGTTGATTCATATCCGAAGGGCGTCCGTGCGCATCATCC
>JAGQRI010000323.1 GCA_020425515.1 Planctomycetota bacterium
CTGCAGCAGATCGACGAAGAAGCCTACATGGACGAGCTGAACGCCACGCTCGACGACCTGGGGCTGGAGGTCGACGCAGACCTGGACGAGAGCGATCCCGAAAAGGCCCGCTTCCTGTCCGAGATCGACACCATCAACGAGGCCGAAGAAGGCGGCGATTTCGAGCAGGCTCTCAAGACGGAAAACGAACTGCGCGCCAAGCTCGAATCAGAAGAAGGCGCGGTTTAACCTGCTTCCGGAACAGCAAATGACCAATAACCAATATCCAATTACCAATGGGCCGAAATTGGATATTGGTTATTGGTCATTGGTTATTCGCTGTTCCGGCAGGCTTTATCCCGTTCATTTCACGGCGTAGCACTCGATTCACCGGGAGCTTCATGGATCTTGGTCCCAAACTCAAACGCGCCTGCGACGACGCCCTGCACAAGGCCAAGATGGCCTGGAAGGCCGGCGACTCGGAAACGGCCGCCGCGAATTTCGAGGCTGCCAGCAAGGCGATGTTCAAGTTCGCCGAGCACGCCCAGTCGCGCAGCATGGAGTACGCCCGCAAGCGCAAGGCGATCGAGTACCGTGATTTCGCCCGCCGTTTGCGTGAGGTCGGCGCCGAGCCGCAGGCCAAGTCCAATCTGCCAAAGCCGCCCAGCAACCACGTGGATGAAAACCGCAGCCACGAAACCGCCGGCGGCGAGCCGGAAAGCAATATCAGTGAGGCCGTCTCGGCGCTCGTGCACACCAGCACCATCACCTGGGACGACATCGGCGGGCTCGAGGAAACCAAGCGCGACATCAAGTACACACTCGGTCTGTCGCTGGCCAAACCGCCCGCTGACGTGAAGATCACAACCTTCCGCAACATGCTGTTCTACGGCCCGCCCGGCACCGGCAAGACGCTGCTCGCGGCGGCCACCAGCAACAGCCTGAAGGTCACCACCGAGGGCCAGGCGTTGTTCTTCAACGTGAAGGTCAGCGGCGTGCTTTCGAAGTACTTCGGCGAAAGCAGCAAGATCATCAGCGAAATCTACGGCGCCGCACGCGACAACAGCCCCAGCGTGGTCTTCCTCGACGAGTTCGAATCGCTGACCAGCAACCGCGACAGCGAGCAGACCGGCGCCGAGCGGCGCATTCTTTCAACCATCCTGGCCGAGCTTGACGGGCTCGCCGAAAAGGGGCGCAGCGACATCTTCGTGCTGACGATCGCCGCGACCAACCGCCCGTGGGAAATCGACGCGGCCGTGATGTCGCGTTTCGAGAAGCAGATCCTGATCCCGCTGCCGGATGAGGAAACCCGCCACGCGATCCTCGACATTCACCTGCACAAGAAGGGCTACCAGCTCGACTTCGACCTGGCTGAGCTGATCGACGACACCGAGGGTTACTCCGGGCGCGAAATCGAGCGCCTCGCCAAGCAGGCCACGTCGCAGATGATCAGCGAACTCAATGCCGACCTGCCGGACCTGATTGACAGCGGGCTGGCGGCCACGCGGGCCTACCAGGTGAAGGTGCGCCCGCTTACGCTGGCCGACTTCGAGCGCGCCAAGACGTACATCCGCCCAAGCACCTCCCCCGCCGAAATGCAACGCTATATCGACTGGTCGGTCGAGGACGATTGACCCGAGGCGCATGGCCGAAATCCGCATACTCGCCGATCCGAAGCTGCGTCCCGAACTCAAGGGCGAGGGGTTGCTCGACCTCGACGCCCTTTGCGCGCGCGAAGACCTGCACACGATCAAGGCGCGCCTGACCTCAAGGCAGACCTACCGGCTGCAGACTTCCGGCGGTCACACGCTGTACCTGAAGCTGTACCACGAGGTCGAGCCGCCCTCGCGTTTCGCCGGCATGTTCGCGCAACGCTTCGATTCACCTGCCTCGCGTGAGTGGCACGTGTTGGAGAAGCTGCACGAAATCGGCGTGCCCACCATGCGCGGCGCGGCCTGCATCGAGGAAGTGAACGGCGGCGTCAAGCGCGCGGCCTTGCTGACGATTGGTCTTGACGCTCAGCACAGCCTCCAGACCGTGCTGATGGAAGAGTTCGGCGAATATCCCCAGCCGCTGCGCCGCCAGAAGATCGCGCGCGACCTCGGCGGCATCCTGAAGCAGATGCACGAAGGCGGCGTGAACCACCGCGACTTCTATCTCGTGCACATCCGCGTCGGTCACGACGACACACTGTACGTCACCGACCTCAACCGTGCCGACATCCGCAAGCGCGTCACGCGGCGCTGGCGCGTGAAGGACCTGGCCGCGCTGTTGCATTCGGCCCCCCACTCGGTCGTAACGAACGCTGACAAGGCACGCGTGGCGAAAGTGTATTTCGGCGGCCACCTGCGCGACCATCGCTCCATGATCCAGGCCGTGATCCGCAAGGCCGACCGCATGACCGCGCACACCAGGAAGCGCCTGGCGCAGGGCGAAAGCAACTATCACGTGGTGGAATGAAGAAATGTTCAATGGCCAATTATCAATGATCAATTGGGGCCAGGCATTGAACATTGGTCATTGAACATTGATCATTGAAGCCGAAGGCGAGGCCAACCATGGGCATATTCAAAAGCAAAGAAGAGCGGCGCATCGCGCGCGACATGGAGATCAAGAAGGGCATCCAGCGCATTCGCCGCCAGATGAAGGAACTCCAGAAAAGCGAAGAGGAGTGGCTGGAAAAAGCCCGCCACGCCGCCCGTATCGGCGCGAACGAGCAACTTGCCTTCGTGCGCAAATCGCTGAAAGCCACCACGTTCCAGCGCCGCATGCTGGAGCGCCAGTTGCTGACCATCGAGGCCGCGTTCCAGATGAAGAACCAGGCGGAGAGCTTCGCCGTCTTCGCCGAGTCGATGGGCGTCGTCAGCAAGAGCATCAACGAGGTCTACAAGACCACCGATCTCGAGGCGACGCAGAAGAACTTCGAGCACGCCATGATGCAGGCCGACACCATGAGCCAGCGCATGGACCTGTTCCTCGACATGAGCAAGGACAGCCTGTTCGAGACGGACAGCGTCGGTGGCGAGCAACTGGTCACGGACGACGAGATCGACCAGATGATCGGCACCAACACCGAAGAGCGCAAAAAGATGAGCCGCGAAGAACTCGACCGCGAGATCGCCCGCGAACTGGGCGAAGACGTCGAGAAGGACAAGTAAAACCGTGGTGCGGGCGCCCCGCCCGCAAAGACTCGTGGTGTGGGCGCCCCGCCCGCAGCCCTTCATAGTGCGGGCAGGGTACCCGCATCACGGTCACACTACCGGCATCTGGGCGAGGTTGGCGGGCATGCGCTGTTCGACCCATTGCTGCAACCGCTCCAGGCGCGCGCGGGTTTCGCTTTTGTGGTAGCCGAAGATCTTGGCCGCGTCCGCGCCGAAGCTTTCAAAACCGGTGTGCTCGATCCCTACCCGCACGCCGTCTTCGATTTCGTTCAGGCTCAGCAACTCGTCCACGCGCCCGGCGAGCCAGTTGTATTCCCAGAAGCCGCCGGTGCGCCAGTTGACGTCCCAGGTGGTCCACACGAACTTGTCGCGGCGGTCGCGCCCGATGTAGCGCAGCTCGAAGCCGCCGCCGACGTCCGGCTTGAAGTCGCATACGGGCATCGCCCACCACGCGCGCAGCTCATGCACGTCGGTCAACGCGCGCCAGACGGTGGGCAAATCCGCGCGCATCTCGCGCTCGATTCTGAGGTAATGCGGAGCCAGAATTTTGGTCGTCATGCGACAACTATGGCTGGGCTAAAGGGTGTGCTTTTACTAACGCCTTGAAGTGGCGTCCACGGTGTTCGAAGTTTGTGAACCGCTTGTTGGGCGCGTATTCATAGAAGCTGGCCGACGACGGCGACATCAGGAACACGTCGCCCGGCTGCAGCGCATCGAACGCGGCCGCGCACGCCTCATCGAAGGTATCGAAGCGTTTTAGTGGCGTGGACATTCCTGTCCGCGCAAGTGCTGCTTCGATCGCGTCCGCATTGGCGCCTTGCAGATAGACACCCTTGATACCGCCATGTTTTGCAATCGCATCAGCCAGCGCGTCGTAGCTAAGGCCCTTTTCGCTGCCGCCGAGCAACAGGTGCACGCCGGAATCAAAAGCGGACAAAGCCGCCAGCGTGCTCTCGGGCGTCGTCGCAATGCTGTCGTTGTAGCAGCGCGCACCGTTCACTTCGCCGCAATACTCCAGCCGGTGCTCGACACCGCGGAAGCGGCGGATTGCAGCGCTACAGGTATCGGCAGCGACTTCCCTACCCAGCAGAACCGGTTCCACGAGCATCGCCGCCGCGGTGGCAGCTACGGCGTTGGACCAGTTGAAACGCCCCGGCAATTTGAGGTCATCGCGCTGCGCCAGAACGATCGGGATGTATGAGGCACTCTCCGAGGGCGCCGCCGCTTCCTGTAGATAGGCGGCCGTGAGTTCTCCGTTGGCGCCGCTGAATCTTACTTCGCTTGGCGCACCGGCCCGCAGAGGCACTTCGATGGAGTAGAAGCCGCCTTTGTGTGCACCCGGCAGATTTGCGCAAACCTCGTCGTCCGCATTGAAGAGATGCATGCGTCCGAAAGTCTTTGCGTTCCGGTAGATCGCGGACTTCGCCCAGATGTACTCGTCCATGTCCTGGTGCCAGTCGAGGTGGTTGGGCGTGATGTTGGTGATGACGCTGATGTCGCAGGACTTCTTGATGCGGTGCCAATCCTGAAGTTGAAAGCTGGACAGTTCGAGCACGACGACATCATCCGCGGTCATGTCTTCCAGCCGGTTGATCAGCGGCTCGCCGCAGTTGCCGCCCAGCCAGCAGAGCCGCGACCGCGAGGGAGCGGCTGTTTCGGCATTGACGCTCATCTCTGAGGGGCCGCTCCCTGGCGATCGAGGCTCTGTCGCCCATTTGCCTGCCAGTTCGGGCTGGGCTCTTTCCATTACCTCACAGAGCATCTCGTACGCCAGCAGCGCCGTGGTTGTCTTGCCGTTGCTGCCGGTTATCCCGACCGTCTTCGCCGGGCAGGCCTCGATGAACAGGCTCATCTCCATCGTGACTTCGGCGCCGTGGTCGCGCGCGGCCTGAAGCAGCGGGTTGTCAGGACGCACGGCCGGGGAGTGAATCACCACGTCGGCGTTCTCAAAATCCTGGCGCCGGTGCTCGCCGAGGCGGTACTCGATCGGCAACCCCTCCAGCGCGGCGATGCTCTCGGCCAGCACGTTCTCGTCGCGGAGGTCCGTGACCAGCAGGTGCGAGCAGTACCGGCTCAGGAACTTCGCCGACTCAATGCCGCCGCCGAACACGCCCAGGCCCATCACGAGCCCGCGTTTGCCTTTGAATCGCTCAAATGGTTTCAGGTGATCCGCTGCCACGCTTACTTCTTCTTCGGAGCCATTACCGGCGGCGCCCGCAGGACCAGCTCGGCGTACTCGTACCGGTCCTCAGGCCTTGAGGCATATCGGTAATTCAGGGCGTGGCGGTACAGTTCATCCACGTCGGCCGGCTTGGCTTTCTCAAGCTTCACTTTGACGGAGTGCTCATCCACGATCGGCCAAGGCGTCAGCACCTCGGCGAAGAAATCGACCGGCGGGTACTCGTACCACGGCGCCTCAAGCTCGACGCGCCCGCTGACGGTCTCATAGCCCGGCTTGCGCAGCGTGTACTCGCGCGTGCCGTAGAAGATGAAGTTGGCGTACAGCGGGCCGTCCACGTGGTCGTCGGGGCGGGTGTCGCCGATGTATTCGCCGTCAATGTAAACAGAAGCCCCCGGCGGGTCCGAGCGCACATAAATGCGCCGCTCGACGCAGCCGGTCAGCAGCAGCATCGCCAGGATCAGCAAAGGCAGGATCGCCCTTTTCATGCGCCCGATGGTACCCCCACGATCCGCCCTGTGAAAGGTTGTACGCGCCCCCGCCGCTTGTAGAGTCTCGCGCGGGCACAGTGAGAACCAATCATGATCAACAAGTTCAAGCGCATCGTCGTTCCGACCGACTTCAGTGACACCGCCGACACGGCCATCAGCCTCGCGGCAGAGCTGGCGGACTGGTACGGCTCGACGCTCGACCTGGTGAACGTCGTGGACGCGACCGTCTACGCCTACGCCGGCTACCCGTTCGCCAGTCTTTCCAAAGAGCTGATGTCCGGCGCCGAGGACGCGCTGAACAAGGTCAAGGTGCCGGCCAAGAAGGCCAAGCTCAGCCGCTATCTGCTCAGCGGTTCGCCCGCGCGGGAAATCGCCGACCACGCGAAGCGCCACAAGGCCGACCTGATCGTGATCGGCACGCACGGGCACGGCGCCGTCGCGCGCTTCTTTCTGGGTTCTGTCGCCGACCGCGTGGTGCACGAATCGGACATCCCGGTGATCATCACCAAGAAGCCGAAGGGCAAGATCAAGCACCCGAAGGCGAAGAACAAACCGTTCAGCCGCATCCTGTTCCCCACCGATTTTTCCGAGACGGGCGCCAAGGCGCTCAAGCGCGCGATTGCCCTGACCGAGGACATGGACGCCGAACTGTTCGTCCTGCACGTCATCGACGACACGCTGATCAGCACGCACGTTGAGGAAGAGCGCCACATCATCCTGAAAGAGCTGCGCAAGCACGCCCTTGAGGAGATGCGCAAGCACCTGCCGAAGCACCTGATGGAGAACTTCGAGACCATCGGCGCCGTCAAGCGCGGCGAGCCCGGCAAGGCCATCTGCTCGTACGCCGAGACGCACCACTGCGACCTGATCGTGATGGGCACCCACGGGCGCACCGGCATCGAGCGCGCCCTGATCGGCAGCGTGGCCGACAAGGTGGTGCGCCGCGCGAAGTCGTCCGTGTACCTGGTACGCCCGGGCAAGAAGTAGCCGGCGAGACAATCAAAACGGCGCGGACGTGTGTCCGCGCCGTTTTTTATTCGCCCAGGATTTCCTTGAACCGCTCGTCGTCGCGCAGGGAATCGATCAGCGGGTCGATCTTGATCCACTCGCGGTCGCTGTAGCCCGCGTCCATGGCCTTCTTCAGGTGATCGAATGCCGTCGTGAAGTCCCGCATCTTCTGCTGGCGTTCCTCCGTCCACTGGATCGCGCGCGCGGCATAGGCAACCGCCGCGTCGTACTCGGCCTCGGCCTGCCGCTGTTTCCAGTCGCGAATCTCGTACTCCGCCAGGTCGATCGCTTCATTGGCGCTGCGCGCGCCGTCCTCCTTGCGGGCCTGCTTCTGGCGCATGACGGCAAGCCCGGCGAACGCCCAGACGCTTGATCCGTTGCAGGTTGCAGCCACGCTGAAATCGGCCCGCGCGGGCGCATCCTGGCCGAGCTTGAGGGCGCACATGCCGGAGACTTCCGCGAACTCCGCCACCTCGGGGCGCATCTTCATCGCCTTGCCGACGGCCTCACGCGCTTCACCCCATTTCTGCCGGCGCATCAGTGCGCGGGCCTTGGCCTCGTAGGCGTACGGGTTTTCGGGCGCGGCCTTGATGAACCTCTCCGCGTGTTCGAGCGCCTTGTCGTAGTCGCCCGCGCGCAGCCAGAATTGGCTGTAGAGTTCCTCGATCGTCCAGGGTTCCGCGCCTTCGCCGGCCGCCTTCTCGATTGCCGGCAACGCCTTGTCCTTGTCGCCCCGCAGCACCGCCAGCGTCGCGCGCAACATGGCCGGGCGTCCCGCGTGGTACTTGCGGAAGGCTTCGGACTCCTTGGCGAAGGCGGCGTCAAAAGTGTCGGCGTGCTTGTCGGCCTCGTCGTGCCGCGCGAGGATCGCGGTTACCCACGCCAGGTCGAAAAGCCCGTCGCTGTAGTCCGGGTCGATCTTGACGGCCTTCTGCAACTCCGCCTCGGCGCGGGTGTATCGGCGGTAGTGGATCAACAGACGCCCGTGCGCGCCCATCACCTCAGCGGTGTCGCCCGCGACCTCCATCAGGAGGTTGATGTCTTTCAGGGCGTCGTCGTAGTTCCAGCAATCGATGTTCGCGTAGGCGCGCAGGGCGCGGTTAACGGCGTCGTACGGGTCGAGTTCGATGGCGCGGTTGAAGCTGTTCACGGCCTCGGCGGAGTTGCCCTCGAACATGTAGATCGCCGCGAGATTGGCGTGCACCTTGGCCTGCCGCGGCGAGAGTTGCGCCACGACCGTGTAGTCCTTGCGGGCGTTCTCGTAGTCTTCGCGGTCGAAGTAGATGTCGGCGCGGGCGAGGAACAGGTCGGCGTCCTGGGTGCGGGCTTCACACAGGCGGTCCAGGTCGGGCAGGGCGCGGTCGGGCTGCTTCAGGAAGACGTAAGCGGTCGCGCGCGACTGCAGCACGTCCATGTCGTCCGGGTTTTTCTCCAGCAGCCTGGTAGCGGTCTCCACCACGACAGGCCAGTCGTTGGTAGCCTCGGCCTCAGCCAGTTTCCGCTGAAGCTCCGGCGTCTCGTCCTTCTCCTGACACCCCGCCAGCAGCAACACCAGCGCCAGCCCAAAAACGCAAATTGCCCGCATGCTTACCCCCGTCGTGGAAACACTCGTCCCCTCTGGATGCCAGCCGCTACTTCCACAGGCCGACAAATTCAGGCTCGTCCTGCACGCTTTTGAAGACGTAATCGGTCTTCAGCGTCGGCGACAGGTAGCGCCCGGCTTTCTTGAATTCCTGTAGCGCGGCAATGCATTCGGCCCGCATCTTCACGGCGGCATCGGCATCACCCTCCTGCTCGGCCAGGCGTGCTCGCTGAAGCTTCAACGCGGCCTGCAGCGGTTTGAGGCTCAACTTGGACACACCGTGATCGGCCAGCCACTTCACGCGGGCCTCCGCATCCTGAATGGCCACCAGAGTCTTGTCCGGGCTCCCAAAACGGGCGACGAGCGCCGCACGCAAGACCAGCAACTCCTCGTCGTTCGGGTTCATGCTGTAGGACTTACTGACTTCAGCGTCAGCCAGCTCCAGTTTCCCTGCCTGGATGTAGATCCGCGCCTTTTGCTCGTGCAGGCGGGCGGACCATGGATTCTTGTCCAGACCCTGTCGAATCATCGAAAGGGCATCCTCTTCGTTCCCCTGCGCGCACAGTGCGGTTGCCAGTTCACGATAGCCATAGCTCGACCACGCGTTCGATTCGATGGCCTTTCGCGCCTCTGCCTCCGCATCCCGCGCTCGTCCTGTTTCATTGAGATAGTGGGCATGAGTCGCATGGTCCTTCGCATTCGTGCGGCTCTCCAGCAGTGAGGCATACAACTGGTCTGCTTCATCAAGCTTGCCCGAAACTGCGGCTATGAGCGCCTTCAATTTTAACAACTCAGGCGCGGGAATCTCGGCGTACGTGTTGTTCTCGATGAGCTTTGCAACGGTTTCGTAGTTCTCGCAGACCAACTCGTGAACCAGCGAACCAAAGTCCGCAATACCCACTCCGCCCAACAACTTGTCTAGTTGCTCGGCCGAGGCGTCCATCTCATCGAACCTGTACAGGTCCTCCAACACAGAAAGTCGCTCGCGAAGGAAGTCAACGTTTGCTTCACCGTTTTCCGCCTTCTCCAGCTCTTCGATGGAACGCTCAGGCTGATACATCTCCCGCCAGGCTTTGCTGCGCACGGCGGCGACGGCCGGGTTTTTCCCGTCAAGTTCCTTCAACGCGGCAAGCGCCTCCTCGTGGCGGAACATCTGATTCAAGGCTTTCGCATACTCAACCCGATACTTGGTGTCAGATTCACGACGACAGATTTCTCGCCATGCACCCGCGGCTTCTGCCCGGCGATCCAGCTCTGACAACAGATACGCGCGAGCAATGCAGGCTCGAAGATTGTCTTCGTCCGTCGCGACCAGAATGTCGGTCTGCGTAAGCGCTTCCTCGAAACGGCTGGTGCTTGCGAGGCAGTGGACGAGGTTCATGCGCACACTCGAACTCGATGGTCGCAATTCGAGCGCCTGGCGGTTTGTCTCGATCGCCTGCTCGAATTCGTCCTGTGCTATCTGCACGTAGGCAAGATTGGCGAGGTTCGAGAACCCCGCCGCGCCGTTGTCGATCGCCTTTTTGTAGGCCTCTTCCGATTCGGCCCACTTTCGTTGTTGAAGCAGAACGTCGGCCTTCAGCCCCCACGCCTCGCCGTTCGAGGCGTCCTGTGTGACGGCCGCGTCGGCATCCGCCAGCGCCTCATCGAGTTGATAGAGCATGTAGTAGCTGTTTCCGCGGCGCAGACGGGCGCTGCGCAGGCGATCGTTGACGTCGAGAGCCTTGGAGTACCAGACGACGGCGTTGGTGTAGTCCTGCTCGAAGTAGTAACAGTCGCCATACAATGAGAACGAGGCGAGATCTTTGGGACGAATTTTCAACGCCAGATCCAGGGCCTTGCGGGCTTGCTCGTGCTTGTCCTGCATATAGAGCGAGCAAGCCAGCCAGTAGCAGGCGGTGTACGATTCCTTATCCAGGTCGATTGCCTTGCGGTACGACTTCTCGGCGTCCACGTACCTGCCAAGCGCGTACTGGGTTCTCCCTTTGACAATGTACCCGTCGACGTCTTTCGGATACTTCGCGATGTACCTGGCTATCGCACCGAGCGCGGCGTCATAGTCGCCCTTCGAGAAGGCATTGCTGGCAGCTATGTAGTCGGCATCCGCTGCGTCGCCGTTTTCGTTTTCGGTTGATTCGCCGGCGCCTTCAGGGGCGGCAACCGTTGTCGTCGGGACGGCAAACCACATGGCCAGTACGGCCAGGCAAAGCAGCATCAGGCGGGTTTTCATGTTGGCTCCACGTGCTCAAGATTGACACGTGAAGATACGTTCCCGGCTTATTCTTCGCCAAGCATCTTGACCATCAGGGCCTTTTGCGCGTGGAGGCGGTTTTCGGCCTGCTGGTAGACTACGCAGTCGTCGTGGTCGAGCACGGCGTCGCTGGCTACTACGTTGCGGCGGATCGGCAGGCAGTGCATGAACTTCGCGCGGCTGGTCAGGGCCATCTTTTCTTCGTCGATGGTCCAGTTCGGCAGTGTCGCGCGGTAGGCCATTTCTTCTTCGACCTTGCCGTAGTGTTCCAGGCTCAACCAGCTCTTGGCGTACACCACTTCGGCGCCCTTGAACGCCTCGGCCTGGTCGTGCACGACCTGGATGTTGCCGCCGGTCTTTTTCGCGATGCCCTCGGCCTGCTTCATCACCGAGTGCTCCAGCTCGAACTTCAGCGGATGCGTGACCGTGATGTCGCAGCCGCCCATCGCCGCGGCTAGCAGGAAGCTGTGCGGCACGGCCAGCGGCAGCGGC
Organism: Planctomycetota bacterium; assembly: GCA_020425515.1. GTDB lineage: Bacteria > Planctomycetota > UBA8742 > UBA2392 > UBA2392 > JACKID01. The sequence goes on from JAGQRI010000323.1 coordinate 11,144, forward strand.
TTCACGTGCGGCGCCCAACTAAGCACGACCTTCTTGCCGCGGGTGTTCTGGTTGAAAACCTCGCGCAGGGTCATCAGGTCGGCGAGCCCCTGGCAGGGGTGCTCGACGGCGCTCTCAAGGTTAATCAGCGGCGCGGAAGCGTACTTGCTGAACGAGCTGAGGATCGGGTCCATCCGGTCCTGCTCGTAATTCTGCATGCGCGGGAAGCTGCGCACGGCCAGCAGGTCGCCGTAGCGCGACAGCACCTTGGCGGCGTCCTTGATGTGCTCCGGCGAGGTGCCGGACATGATCGTGCCCTCTTCCCACTCGAGGTTCCACGCGTCCTGGCCGACGTTCAGCACGACCGGCTGCGCGCCCAGGTGCGCGGCGCCGATTTCAAAACTGGTGCGGGTGCGCAGGCTGCTGTTAAAGAACAGCATGATGACGGTCTTGCCCTTGAGGCTCCACTGGCGCTGTTCGCGCTTCATTTCGAAGGCGAGGTCGAGAATCTCGTCGATGTCGGCGGTTTCGAAATCGCCGAGTTTCAGGAAGTCGCGTCCGCGGATGTCGCCCATCGATAGCTCCGAAGTCTCTCCGTGTTGATGAAACAGTCGGCAGGCGGGAGGCGGCAGGCGGGAGCAACTGACTTTGCCCTACTCCCGCCTGCCGCCTGCCGCCTCCGGACTCGAACGAATCATGCCGCGAGTGAATCGAATGTAAAGGCGCAGACTGTAGCGCCCGTCGCGCCGAGTCCTATGCTGTCCCGTGCATCGGGGAGAAAGGAATGGGGTTATTCAAGGCGTACGATGTCCGCGGCATCGTGCCCGACCAACTGAACGCGCCCGTCGCTTTCGGCATCGGCTACGGCTTTGCCAAACTGCTGGGTGAGGATTCTGAGCATCCTCACGTGGTAGTCGCCATCGACGCGCGACCCAGCGGCCCGGAAATCGCGGCCGCGTTCATGGACGGGCTGGCTACCGGCGGCGCGAAGGCCGAGTTCGTGGGTCCGTGCAGCACACCGATGCTGTACTGGGCGGTGGCCGGTCGTGACAACCCGGCCCAGGGCGGCGCCATGATCACCGCCAGCCACAACCCGGCGAAATACAACGGCATCAAGTTCTGCCGCGAAGACGCCATCCCCATCGCCTACGACACCGGGCTGACCGAGATCGAGGAACTGGCCAAGGCAGCACCCGAGCCACCCGCGAAATGGGCCGCGCAGCCTTCCGTAAACCTGCTGGCCGTTCCCGAGGAAGCACCGGGCGAAAGCGACGAAACGCCGATCGCGACGCCGTTTGGTTTCAGCCCGGCGGCATTCCAGGGCTACCTGCGGCACATCCGCCACTTCGTCAAGCGCACACCGGACAAGCTCAAGGTCGCCGTGGACAGCGCTAACGGCATGGGCGGAATCTACCTGGGTCTGCTGCGCTCGCTGGGGCTTGAGCTGGTCTCGATCAACACGCAGCTCGACGGCACCTTCCCCAACCACGAAGCCAACCCGAGCAAGCTGGAAAACCTCAAGCCGTTGTGCGAGCTGGTGAAGCGCGAGGGCTGCCGGCTCGGCATCGCGTTCGACGGCGACGCCGACCGCGCCGTGTTCGTCGATGAAACCGCCACGCCCGTAGGCCAGGACATGATCACCGCCTTGATCGGCCAGGAGCTCCTGAAACGGCACAAGGGCGCCGCGGTGCTGTACGACCTGCGTTCCAGCCGGGCCGTCGCCGACGTGATCGAGGCCGCCGGCGGCAGGGCGCTACGCGAGCGCGTGGGCCACAGCTTCATGAAGGCGACGATGCGCAAGGTCGGCTGCGTCTTCGGCGGCGAACTGGCGGGGCACTACTACTTCAAGGAAAACTACTACGCCGACAGCTCAATCATCGCGGTGATCGAGGTGCTGAACGCGATGGGCCTGAGCGGCGAACCGCTATCGGAGTTGATCAAGCCGATCAAGCGCTACGCCCAGACCGGCGAGATCAACTTCAAGGTGAAGGACAAGGACGCCGTCTTCAAGAAGGTTGAGGAAGAGTTCAAGGACGGCGAAATCGACCACCTCGACGGCGTGACCGTCAACTATCCCGAGTGGTGGTTCAACCTGCGCGCCAGCAACACCGAGCCGCTGGTGCGCCTGAACCTCGAGGCCTCAACCCGCGAGCAGCTTCAGGAGAAGTTCAAGCAGGTAAGCGCCCTGATCGGCGAACCGGTGGAGTAGCATCGGCGTCTCGCCGATGTAGTACCCATTGGCCTCCGGCCAATGTAAGGACGGGCCGGAGGCCCGTCCTTACGCCATCGGCGGGACGCCGATGCTACTTGATCAATGCATGCGCGGGCTGCGCAGCAACGCCGCCGCGCCGCCGAGCTTCGTGTGGAACTCGTGGTTCTTCACGAACTCGATCTTGGTGCCGTACTTCACGGCAGTGCGCGTAACCACTTCCTTCAGGTCGACGCCCGAGATGTTGTCGCTTTCACAGGCGTGGCACTTGCTGGTCTGGTCCTTGAAGATCATCCCGCAGTCGTCGCACATCGAGCCCTGCTGCTTCAGGTCCGACGGCAGCAGCACCTCATAGGCCTGGCCGCGCGAGAGGTACTTCAGCGTGTCTTCCAGCCCGCTGACGCCCATGGTACTTGAGTGGATTTCGCGGATGACGCGATACATCTTGCCGTCTTCCTCGTCGTTTTCGGCGTCGCGGAAATAGTCCACGGCCGTCTGCAGCAGCTCGTGGTCCGCGGCGCGTGAATCGGCGCGCTCGCCGTCCACCATGCGGCGGGCGACGTCGGGCGTCAGGCAATCGCGCAGGATGCTGCGGGACTTGTCCGGCCCGATCACCACGACGCGTTTGTAGCGGTGCTTGCTGACCAGCTCGGCCAGGGCGTCGGCGACTTCCTGGATGTGGGCATGCTTCTCGCCCTCGATGCCGCGCTGGAAGCGCATCTGCGACCAGCCGCCGCGGTGGATGCGGCGATGCACCTCGTTCTTGATGTTGCTGCTGTCAATCAGCTCGCCGAGCGCGATTTCAAAGATGCGCGCGTTGCGGCTGTCGAGCGAAACCACGGCGTAGGGCTCGAACTCCTCGCCGATGAACGCCAGTTGGCTGATGAACGGGAAGCGGCGGTAAGCGATCTGGTCCTCGAACGGGATCGAGGTTTCGAAGCGCTCGAACACCTCGCCGCCCTTGAGGAACAGCGCCAGCCCGATCACGTTCGGGTTCAGGTCCTGGCGGCGGATCAGTTCGACCTGCTCGATGCCTTCGCGCAGGAACTCGAGCCCGCGCTTGTCGCCGCCGAGGACGGATTCCAGCTCCGCGGCGCGATTCTTCATGAATATCAGGTTTTCCTTGCGACGGTCGCGACCGCCGTCGCGGCAACGCAGGTAGACGGAAAGGACGTGGGGATACTGGCTTTCCATTGTTGCCAGCGCCTGCAAACGACCCTTGAGGTCCATGAACTTCTCCCGGGGTTGAAAATCGGGCGGACACCATAGACGACGCCGCACACAATGCAAACGGGGTACTGGCACGAAGTAGTCCGAAACCGCTATAGTTCGCGGCATGCAATCTGCGCCGAAACAACGCCGCCTGCCGCCGTGGCTCAAGCGCCCACTGCCTCGCAGCAAGGGCCAGGGACCGTTGGACGCCCTGCTGGATGAGCAGCGCCTGCACACCGTCTGTGAAGAGGCCAATTGTCCCAACAAAGCGCAGTGTTTCGCCCACGGAACGGCGACTTTCATGATCCTCGGCGACGTCTGCACGCGCCGCTGCCAGTTCTGCAGCGTGAAGTCGGGGCGCCCGCCGAACCCGCCCGACCCCGATGAGCCACAACGCCTCGCCGACACGGCCGCGGCCATGAAGCTGGAACACGTGGTCGTCACCAGCGTGGACCGCGACGATTTGGCCGACGGCGGCAGCGAACACTGGGCGGCCGTGGTGCGCGCTTTGAATGCCGCCTTGCCGGATGCGACGATCGAGGTGCTGACGCCGGACTTCCAGGGGCGCAAAGAGCAGATCAACGCCGTAATGGACGCCCGCCCGCGCATCTTCAACCACAACATCGAAACCGTGCCGTC
>JAGQRI010000324.1 GCA_020425515.1 Planctomycetota bacterium
TTGGTGCGGCGCGACAGCACCTGCAGCACGCGGCGGATTTCATCGTTGCGCCCGATCACCGGGTCGAGCTTGCCGGAGCGGGCCTCCTGGGTGAGGTCGCGGGTGTATTTCGCGAGCGCCTGGTACTTGCCCTCGGCCTCGGGGGAATCGACCTTCTGGGTACCGCGCACGTCTTTCAGTGCCGCCAGCATCGACTTGCGGTCGCAGCCGGCGTCTTTCAGCACGCGCGCGGCGGGCGTCTTGCCGTGGTCGAGCACGGCCAGCAGCCAGTGGTCGCCGCTGACGTATTCGTCCTTGAGTTTGTCGGCCTCGTCGAAGGATTTCTGCAGCACGTCGTTGAAGCTGCCGCTGGCGTAGGGCTGCGCGGCGCCGGTGACCTGCGGGAACTTTTCGATCTCGCCTTCGAGCTTCTTCGCCACGTGGTCAACGTTCGCGCCGACCTTCTGCAGCATGGGGCGCACGACGCCGTCTTCCTGTTGCAGCAGGGCGAGCGTCAGGTGTTCGGGCTCCAGCGCCTGGTTGTTGCGCTTGCGCGCGAGCTCGACCGCGTCCTGCACGGCCTCCTGGGTTTTCACGGTGAGTTTGTCGAGTCGCATCGGTGTCTCCCGGGGACTGGCTCGTTTTCGGCCCGAAGGGACGAAAAGGTGCCTGTCCCCCTGCGGCAAGAGTTAATGGGTCAGGCACAATTTCGTTCCGAAAGTTGAGCCAGACCCAAAGCCCTGCGCAGGGAGCACCCCAAGCCGGCGGAAAGTTGGGGGATCGGCCTTGGCCGACGTCGGGCATGGCACGCACCGCGTGGCATGCCCGACACGCTTTCCGGACCCGGATGCCCCCAACGCAGGGCTTCATGTGTAATAGTGCAACGGTCGTGCCAAGGACGATATTCGTCCGGTTTTCAGCCATTTTGGCAGGGCAGGAGGGCGCAAATCCAGCGTTTCAGACGCGGCTGTCGTTTGGGCAGCACGCCAGTTCCTAATCCTAGCCGGGGTAGAACAACTTGATGTAGGGATCGTAAATGAATCGCCGATTGCGCGCGTGCCCCGTGAATTCACGTAGGATGCCCGAGCCCACAAGCTTGCCTACCAGGCCGTTCGCCGCCTGATACGTGGTGCCGGTCTGGGCCTGCACGTCGTTCACGGAGACGATCGGATTGGCATACAGGTACTCGAGTACTTTGTGCCCGTTGCCGGCCGCCCTGCCCAGTTTATCGGTGATCTCAATTCGATGAAGCTCGCGCATGGCTATGATTTCGCGCGCGGTATGGGTCGCCTCCGCGCTGACCTGGTTGACGCCGCGAAGGAAGAATTTCAGCCAATCTTCCCATGCTCCATCGTCTCGGACAGCCTGCAAACGCTCGTAGTACTCCTGGCGGTGCTGCTTGAAGAAGTACGAGAGATAAAGAACGGGTTTTGTCAGCGCGTCCTGCTGGCAAAGCAGAAACGTGATCAGCAACCGCCCCACACGCCCGTTGCCGTCGAGGAAGGGGTGTATCGTCTCGAACTGCGCGTGCACCAGGCCGACCTTCAGTAACAGCGGCATGGTAGAATCCGAATGGATGAAGCTCTCCAACTGCGAGAGCTTGCCTGGCACCTCGTGGGGCGGGGGCGGCACGAATGCGGCATCGGCCAGCGTGCAGCCGGCCGAGCCGATCCAGTTCTGCGTCCGGCGCAACTCACCCGGCGTCAGGTGCGAGCCGCGGACGCCGTGCATAAGCTTCTGGTGAATTTCCCGTACCAGGCGCACCGAAAGTGGAAGTTCCTTCAATCTCTCCAGCCCGTAGTTCATGGCTTCGACGTAGTTCACGACTTCGTTGACGTCTTTCGGCTGATGGGGCGAAAGGATTTTCGCTTCGGCGGCCAGCACATCCTGCAGCGAGCTTTGCGTACCCTCGATCTGGCTTGAAAGGACCGCCTCCTTGCGGACGTACATGAACACGAACAGGTCCGGATTCGGCAGCGTCAGGATGGACCCGTCCAGCCTTCCCAGCGAACGGTCCGCCCTGGAAAGTAGTACCTGCAGATCGTCGTCGATCACAACCGGTGGATCCGGTGGCAAATCGGCGGGGATGAACGCCTTGTAGCCGTTCAGTTGGGTGATGTAGGCGCCGCTTCGGCCTGGTGGGTTATTTTCGACAGAAGTCATCAACACAGCCTTACGTACAGCCCAAATATGGCTCTTTACTAAAGTATGACTTTAACAATGGACTGAATTTTCGCCATACTGAAGTTAGCCTTGAATTGATCTGGCACAATCAATTCACCATGCAATACAGAAGGGGCGGGTTTAGAGCCCGCCCCTGTGTTGTTGGTTTTTGATGACGGCTTTCTCCTTGGGTTGCGAGGACACGCGGCCGCGTGTCCCTACAGCTCTGCGCGTTTCCAGCGGCGCCACAGGTCGGCCACAAACGCGTTGGGGTTGTCCCTTACGCCGCGCTTTTCGAAGTAGCGGTAGCAGGTATCGACGTCGCGCTTCAGCATGTCGCGGGCGTTGGGGTTGAACCTGGCGTCCACGGCCTGGGGCAGATCGATGATGCGCAGCGGATCACTGGCGTCTTCGAGGTCGACCAGCACGTTGTACGGGCTCAAGTCGCCGTGGACGAAGTTGGCCTGCAGCATCATCTCGATGTTCGCCTTCAGCAGCTTCCACAAGTCACCGGCGCGCTCACGCGGCACCTCGGCGTGCTGGAGGATCGGGCAGGGGCCCTCCTCGCCCCCGTAGAACTCCATCAGGATGGCGCGCCCGGCGGTCTTGACGGGCACGGGCACGTACACGCCGGCGTTGTAGAGTTTGTTGAGATGCTCCCACTCCTGCCCTACCCAGAGCATGAAGTGGACCTCGAGCCCGAACTCGGTCCCGTTCGTGTAGGCCCGCTTCACCCGCGTGTTGTGGTACATGGCGGTGCGGTTTTCCTGGTACGCGGCGTCGTTGCGGAAGCTGCGCTCGCGCAGGTGCTTGTAGACCTTCGCCGCCAGGAAATCGGCCCCGGTGTCGGGGTGCGCCCGGCACGCGTAGACCGTGGCCTCTTTCCCGCTTTTGACGGGATAGAGAACTTCAGTGATCAACGCCAGGTCGACAAATGCGTCCAGCGCTTCTTTGGTTTCTGGTTCCATTGCTTGTTGGTTTCCGTATTCGCGCCTGAGCGCGGTCTGTTCATTAGTTTCCAGTCGTGCGTTTTCATGGCACTTCTCCTTTCTTGTGTTGTGGGCGCCTCGCCTGCATGCACGGACGCGTCCCGCGTCCGTGTTCCCGCCGCGCAGACGCGACGGTGCAGCCAGGATGGCCGCAACACAAAAGACAAGGCCGGTCGCGAGGACCGGCCCTTCAGTATTCTTTGGGAAGGTACGGAGTCTCGCTAAGTGGCCTTGCTGTTGTTGACATTGACCGACATCGAGACCTCCGTAAGTGTTGACGTGGCAAGTATGGCGCGTGGCGGTTGACGAGTCAAGTCTACTCGCCGTATTTCTTCAAATCCTTGTCGTCGAACTTGCCGCCGGCGGCGTCCTGCCACTTCTGCTTTTCATCCGCCCACTTCTTCGCCTGCTTGTCGTCCTGGTAGACGCGCCCCGCCACCAGGTCGTACTT
>JAGQRI010000036.1:0-8646 GCA_020425515.1 Planctomycetota bacterium
GGCGCTGGCCAACCTCTGCCTCCAGACCTACTACCGCTACGCCAGCCTAGAGAAAGACCACGAAGGCAAACTAACCCAGCGCGGCTAACTGGGAGCCCGAAGCGTGAGCGAAGGGGCACGGCGCGAAGCGGCGAAAAAGCATTAACCACGAAGAACCACCAAGGGCCACGAAGTTTGACAGGCTCGTGCTTCGCACTTGCTGTTGACGTAAGTCAGGATGGGCAGGATTTCAAAGGACGCGGGCTGGTGATGGCCCGCTCCATTTTCACCCCGTGTCCACTTACATCCTGTAAATCCTGACTTTCACGCAGTTGCAGTTCTTCGTGGTCCTTGGTGGTACTTCGTGGTTCCAAAGCAGTTCGCACTTCAATCCGGCTGAACCTCGCAACTTCCCGCCCGTTTCCACAACTACCCGGGGCGTGACCAGGGGGCACGCCGGTTGTCATTGCGTTCAGCAAATCCTCAAACAGCGCGCCGCGCCGTGATGTCCAGCCTGCTGGCGCTGGTGCTGTTCGCGGCGGGCACGGCCGGCATCGTGTTCAGCGCCTACGACTCGCCCAACAACGCCGCCGCCAAAAGCATTCCCACGCGCGAGGACAACTCACCCGAACACGCAGGCCGCGTCAGCGACACCGAGCCGCTTGAGTTCCGCATAGACGACGCGGATCGAGCATCCAACGTTTCGTGTCCCACTGGTCTGCCTGACGAACCGATCCCGAACGACCGCCATGTCGAATACAACGCAGGTAGTACGGCTCTGGAACGGCACCGAGCGTACGAACCCGAGCCGGAACCCGAACCCGAACCACAGCCGGAGCCGGAGCCTGAACCCGAGCCACAGCCATCGTCGGTCGAACAGTCCGGCCTTACCTGCAACGGCTACGTGCGTCAGCCCCCGGCCGTCCTGGAGTGGTTGAAGGATCACCAGAACCGGGAGGGATATTGGTCGTCCAGCCTGTTTGGTGACGACACGACCCGCACAACGGCGACGCGAACCGGCAACCTGGACAACTGGTGCTACTACCCGGACTACGGAACAACCAGCGGCGAATTGCGCTGCACGTCGATGGCGCTGCTGACTTATGTAGGTGCCGGCTATGACCACAAGGAAGGTGATTATCGCGCGACCTGCCGCCAGGCGCTGCTCTGGATGCGAAAGCACCAACTGGCGGACGGTTCATTCGACAACGCCAACGACCTGCGCGACACTGCCCTCGCGGCCCAGGCGCTGTGCGACTGCTACGGGCTCAGCGGCGACATGATCGTCAAGAAACTCGCGGACAAGGCCGTCGCCCATCTGCTGTCACGCCGCACGCCGGGGTCGGGCTGGGGATTGCAGTCAACTTCTAGGCCTGACGCGATCTCCACGGGCTATGCGATTCTGGTTGTGAAAACTGCGCTCGTGGCGGGGCTTGAGTTCGACTACCAGGAGACGCTTCGGGATGCGGCCAAGTTCATGGAAGGGCTGGTGCCGGAAGACCCTGACGCTGACATTCGGTATAGCGCGGATTACGAGTCCCCACCCGGTGTCAGCGGGCGCGCCCCGGTTGCCTCGGCCTGCTGGGTCTTCGTGATGCTGTTCAGCGGCAAGTATGAACCGAACAACAAAACACTGAAGCGCCGCGCCGACCGGCTGATCGACGCAGACTGTCTGCCTGCGTGGGAGGCCGGGCGCGTTGATTTCGAGTATTGGTGGATGGCGTCGCTGGCGTTGTACCAGGTGGGTGGCAGCCGCTGGAAGGCCTGGCAGAAGCCGCTGTCGACGTCGCTGCTGCGGAACCAGCGCGGCTACCGCGAGGTCGAGAAGGGGCTGACCAAGGCTGACATTGATGAACACGGAAGCTGGGATTCGGTGGACAAGTGGAACAGCGGCTGCGGGCGCGTCGAATGCACGGCCCTGGCAGCTTTGTCGATGGAGATTTACTACCGCTACCTGCGCCTTGAGGGCACGTCTGAATCCGACTGAACCGCGGGTGCCTGCTTTCGTTTGTTAAACTTCCCGGGGCGTGACTCTTGGAGCACGCCATGCGTCACCCTTGTTCGTTTGCTTTGCGCGCCGTGCCGGCGCTGCTTTTGATTGCCCTGGTTGCCGCCTGTTCGCGCGGGCCGGAGGCGGAACACGCGCCCGATGAGTGTTCGGCGAAACCCGACACCGAAGTCGTGGTGATCGCCAAAGACGACGCCGCAAAACCGCCGCCGCAGGTGGTGCTGATGCCGGAACTCGCGGCCGCGGTGATCGCGCCCGGGCGCTTCAATGACGGCACGACCGAAGACGGGCGCGTCACGCAAGACGCGAAGGATGAGGTCGTTGAGGACCCGAGTGACCGCCCCAACAACGACCTCGCCGAGAATCCCAACGACTGGTCGAACGAGAGCCCGATGCCAAACGGCAGCTACAGCGGCTCCGCGGTCGGGCTGGGCGGCGGCGTGGGCGGTGGCGGCGGGAAGGGCGGATTCGCCTATCGACGCGTGCGCGGCGGCGGTGGCAAGCCCGCGCCGATCGATCCGCAGAAAGAAGCCCTGCGCTGGCTGGCGGATCACCAGAACAAGGAAGGCTGCTGGAGCCTGAAAAACTTTGCGTCTGACACCACCCGCACCGGCGCGAAGCAGACCCACAACCTGGAGCTGAACAACCCCGGCGACCCCAAGGGCGACGCCTGCGACACCGAGGACGAAATTCTCGGCACGGCGCTGGCGCTGCTGGGTTTCACCGGCGGCGGCTACGACCACAAGGACGGCGACTTCCGCCCGCCCGTGCGCTCGGCGATCCTTTACCTGCGCAAGACACAGGCCAACGACGGCTGCTTCGGCTACGACAACGACACCGACATCAAGCGCCACGCCATCGCCACCATGGCGATCAGCGAGTGCTACGGGCTGTCCGGTGACCAGGTGCTGAAGCCGATGTGCGACAAGGCCGTCGACTACCTGCTGAAGGCGCAGATCAGCGGCTCCGGCTGGGGCGCCGGCGACGCCGATTTGCTGAGCACCGGCTGGTGCGTGCAGGCGCTGAAGATCGCGAAGATGGCCGGAGTCGAAGTCACCGAAACCAAGGCCATGCAGGATGCCGAGACGTTCATCGACCAGATGCAGTACACCGACAAGGACGGTTCCAAGCGCGCGACTTACAGCGCCCTCGCGCTGCACGCGCCGCGCCCCGTCGAGACGAAATCCAACCCGCGCAACAACCTGCTTGAAGGGGTATGGGTTGCCACGGCTCTTTATAGCGGGCGGAAAAACCTGACCGACGATGACGTCAAGCAGCACCTGCAGACGCTGACCGGCTCCGGCGCACTGCCGCGCTACGAGGCCGGGCAGATTGATTTCAACTTCTGGTACTGGGGTTCGCTGGTGAATTACCAGGTCGGCGGCGCTTCCTGGGCCGCCTGGCAGGGCGCGATCGAGAAACCCCTGCGCGAACACCAGCGTGGCTTCGGGCCGACTGAAAAGGGCACGGCCAACGTGAGCAACGTCGACGAGTACGGAAGCTGGGACCCGGTCGGCAACTACGCCCCGCGTTACGGGCGCGTGCACTCGACGGCGATGGCGCTGCTGACCACCCAGGTGTTCAACCGCTACGCCCGCCTGGAAGCAGAATCGAAGAGCAGCAACAAGACCGGCCCCGACACCGACAAGGACGGGCTCGCCGACCTGCCGGACATGGACGGTTTCGCCCGCACGCAAACCGCCTCGCGCCGGGCGCACTGCGGCACGCTGACGGCGCGCGACGGCAATAAATCGATCGGCCAGTTCCCGCTCCGCCACACCGACGTGCACGCGAAAGTCAGCGGCACGCTGGCGGGCACGACCGTCACCCAGACCTTCACCAACCCGTACGATCGCGCCATCGAGGCGATGTACACCTTCCCGCTGCCGACCGACTCCGCGATCAACGACTTCGTGATGGAGATTGGCGGGCGGCGCATTATCGGCGTGATCCGCTCGCGCGCAGAGGCCGTGAAGGTTTATCGCGAGGCGAAGTCGCGCGGCTACACGGCCTCGCTGTTGACGCAGAACCGCCCGAACGTGTTCACGCAAAGCGTCGCGAACATCGAAAAAGGCGGCGAAGTGAACGTGACGATCACCTACTACCAGCGCCTGAGCTACCAGGACGGGCGTTTCGAGTACATGTTCCCGATGACCCTCGGCCCGCGCTACAAGCCGAACGGCGGCGGCAGCCATGAGATCGACCCGGAACCCGAACCGGAACCCGAACCCGAACCGGAACCGACACCCGAGCCTGAGCCGGAGCCGGGCGTAGATCGCGACGGGCTCGACAACCCGGAAGAATACACCGACCACGTGCTGGCGCTCGGCATGCGCTCCGGCATGGACATCGACCTCGAAGTCGAGATCGACGCCGGCCTGCCGATCGACGTCACCCGCACCCGCTCAGTCGCGCACGAGGTGCTGCTGCAAATGACCAACGAGGGCACGGTGGTCATCACCCTCAACAAGAAGGACGCGATCCCCAACCGCGACTTCGTGCTGCGCTGGGGGATCGCCGGGCAACAGCCGGCCGTGGGGCTGCTCAGCCACAGCGATGCGCGCGGGCAGTTCATCAGCCTGCAGTTGCAGCCGCAGCTCGACCCGGCCGACGCCGACGTCACCCCGCGCGAAATCACGTTCATTCTGGATAACAGCGGCAGCATGGGCGGCGCGCCTTCCATGATGTCGAAGCAGGTGATCCGCAAGACGCTCGACAGCCTGCATCCGGACGACAAGTTCAACCTGGTGACGTTCGCGGGCAGCAACGCGCAACTGTTCGAGACGCCGGCCGACAACACGACCGACAACGTCACGGCCGCGAAGGATTTCCTGGGCAAGGCGCAGCCGGGCGGCGGCACGGAAATGCTGCCCGCGCTGAAACGCGCCCTGACCATGCGGCACGACCCGCGCTACTTGCAGATCTTCGCCTTCCTGACGGACGGGCTGATCGGCAACGAGAAAGAGATCCACCAGATGATCGCCAATGAAGGGCAGGACGCGCGCTTTTTCGCTTTCGGAATCGGGGGGTCTGTGAACCGCGGGCTGCTCGACGGCATCGCCGACAACGGCAACGGCAAGGCGATCTACTGCCTGCCGCGCGATGGGTACTACGACGACGCGGCCGTCGAAGAATTCTTCGGCGCCATCGACCGCCCGGTGCTGTGCGACATCGACATCGACTGGAACGGGCTGGCCGTGGACGAGGCCTACCCGGAGAAGCTCAACGACCTGTTCGCCGGGCAACCGCTGAACCTGCAGGCGAAAGTCAGCGGGCACGGCGCGCACACGATTTTCGTGCGCGGGCGCGTGGGCGCGCACCACGTGGAATACCCGGTCGAGCTGCAACTCGACAAGAAGGCGAACAATCCTGCCATCGCGGCGATCTGGGCCCGGGCCAAGCTGGGCGAGCTGGAGAAAAAGCTGCTCTCGATGCCGGGCGCGGACTCGATCAAGGAATCGATCCGCGACACCGCGCTGAAGTTCAACCTGATGAGCAGCCAGACCTCGTTCGTCGCGGTTGACGAGTCAAGGGTGGTGGGTGACGGCGAGCCGATGCGCGTCTGGCAGCCGAACGAGATGCCCGAGGGCGTGACGTTCCAGGGCGACGACAGCGCGGCCGAGAACTCGAAGACCTTCCGTATCCCGCAGTGGGGGCTGTGGGTCGGCCAGACCATGGACGGGCGCGTGATCGTGGTGAAGGTGGAAGACGGCAGCGCCGCCGCCGACGCGAACATGCAGCCGGGGCAGATCCTGGAAAAGATCAACGGCATCGCGGTGACGAACCTGAACGCGCTGGAGAAGGTGCTGNNTGCAGGCCGTCGCGAAGGTCGAGGTGGAAACCAGCCTGACCGACGACGGACAAAGGGTGGAATCCAGCTTCAAGCTGCCGGAGATCAAACCAACCAAATAGCGCTGGGCACGCGCAACGAAGAACCGGGGCGTCGCTAGGCGCCGCCCCGGTTTTCGTTTGTCGAAGGATGGTGTCGATGTGAAGGCGCCAGTCCATGCTGCCTGAATCGCGGCCTCCGGATCTGCACTGTCGTCATGTTCAGCTTGTCCGCGTGGCACAGACAATCTTGTCTGTGGTCGCGGCGGCTAAGCCGCGACGAGTTCGGCTTCGCTGCGCTCAGCCCCACAGGCAGGATTGCCTGTGCCACGCGCCAACGTCGGCGAAATACATGCGCGGAGGGGCGGTAGCGAGGCGAGGGCGAGCTTGGCTCGCCCTCGCTTAACTAATCGCTACTTGATCTCGACGCGTTTGGGGCCGGCCTTTACGTCGGCGGGCACCTTTACCGTGAGCACGCCGTCCTTCAGCTCGGCCACTACTGCCTCGCCGCTTGGGTTGCCCGGCAGGGCGATGCGGCGGCTGAGCGAGCCGTAGCGGCGCTCCTTGCGGTAGAACTTCTCGTCCTTGGTCTCGGACTCCTCGTTGCTCTCGGCCTTGATGTCGAGCACGCCGTTGTGGACGCTGACGTGCACGTCCTCTTTCTTGAAGCCCGGCAGGCTGGCCCGGACGATCGTCTCGCCCTCCTTGCCCTCGCTGATGTCGACCGCCAGCGCGCCTTCCTGCATCCAGGGGGCGAGCCCGCCCTCTTCGTCGTCCATGAAGCCGCGGAAGAAGTTGCGAAGGTCCATGCCGCCGAACGGGCTGCGTACGCGAATGTTTGCCATGTCTGGTCTCCTTGTGTTCATGACCGTTCAGGAGACCAAATGCAGCCGGCGTGCCAATTCGTCCATTCTCTCCAAATGCTGCACTTGCGGGCATTTGCGGGCGCCGCGCGAAAAGCCGCCGGTTGCCGGAATTGCAGAATGAAGGCGTCCGTCTGCCGAATCGACAGAATCATAGCGGCCAGTGATCAGTGTTCAGTGGCGAGAAAAGCAAACCGCCACTGCCTGTGCTGACCACTGGCCGCTGAACACCGACCACTCGCCTCGCGCTACGCCATGCCGTACATGTGCATGGTGTTGACGTCCTTGCCCTGCAGCTTCAGGTAGTAGAACAACTGTCCCTTGTGCTGGTTCAGGTGGCCGATCATTTCGTTGAGGTGCTGGTAGAGGCTGCGTTCCGGCCCGCCCCAGGGCGGCGCGCTTTTCTCGTTGGCGAGGCGCTCTTCGCCCGCTTTCTCGAACAACTCGTGCGCGAGTTTGCGGTCGGCCTCGAGCAGCTTGAGCGCTTCCTCGGTGCTGCTGACGGTCGGCATTTTCTCGGCGGGCGGCATCATTTCGTCCGCCGGTGCGTCGTCCGGCTTGGGGTCCGTGGCGGCGTTCCAGTCGCCGGTGACGAAGCCGATGCTGACCTTGCCGCAGGCGTTGGTGCAGTGCTTCATCAACTGTCCGACGGTCATCCAGTTCTTGCCGGTTTCCGGCTTCCAGTCGAGATTCGATTCGTCGACCAGCTTGAACAGCCCGGCCGCGGCCTGGTACGCGCCGTCGGCGTCCTGCTTCAGAATTTCCACGAGGCTCATTTCATCTCCTGTTTTCGTGCCGTCGCGGGCCGATTCCCGCCGCGGCGTTCACAGCCTAACGAGGTGTGCGACACGCCTACTTCGCCGGCGCGTAGAGGCCCATGCGATTGCCCGCCGGGTCCTCGAAATACGCATAGTGGGCGCCGTGGCCCGGGATCTGGGTCTTGCCTTTGACCGTCTTGCCGCCGGCCTTTTCGATTTCGCCGAGCTTGGCGTCGATGTCTTCGCAGTACAGCACGAGGATCGCGCCGTCCCGGCTGGGCCTGGCGTCGGTGTCGAGCGCGCCGCCGTTGACCCCGTCGTTGAAGAATTCGTAGGTCTCGTTCATCGGCTGGAAGGTCCAGTTGAACAGCGTGCCGTAGAACTCTTTGGATTTGCCGAGGTCGCCCGCGGGAATCTCGATGTGGCAGATGTTGCCGAGTTTGTAGTCCATGCTCAGTCTCCGCTGTGGGCGCCTTCCAGCAGGCGGCGTACGCCCAGCATCATTTTGAGCCAGCCGACGAAATTGGCGTCGTAGACTTTGTCCCACTTGCCGCCGGTCTGGTAGCCGGTGTTGCGCAGGGCCAGGCGCGTGCCTTTTTCAAAGTCCTGGAGCCTGTACTCGACCAGCGTGGGGGCGGGCTCGGACGACGTCCAGCGGTAGATCAGCAACTTGCCCGGGTCGCTTTGCAGGATCTCGCAGGTGTCCGGGTTGCCGCCCTCATAGTCAAGCGTGTAGACGCCCCCGGGCTTCGGGTCGGTGAGCTTGACCGCGTGCACGCCCTCCCACCAGGTCGGGATCTTGTCGGCCTCGGTCAGCACGGACCAGACTTCGCGCGTCGGCGCGGCGATCGTGACGCTGAACTCGATGCTGCGTTCCATGTCAGCCCCTTTGCTTTGCCCGGCGGATTCTAGCCCTGTTTCACAATTCGTGTTCAGACAATTCGCGTGGCACAGGCAATCCTGCCTGTGCCACGCGTCTGACGTTTCTGCATACAAATGATGTGCCTTAGCCTTGGTCCTTGTGCATCACTTCCGTGCTTCTGGGTTGCTTGCGTTTTGCGTGCACGGTCTGGTTCGACTGCGAAGCGATCACCGCGTCGTAGATGCAGCGCGGCGTGCGCAGCCCGAGCTTGATCGCCCACCACAACGGCCACGGAAAGCTGTAGACCCGGCGGCGCTTGGCAATCGCGCGCACCATGCGGCGCACGGC
>JAGQRI010000036.1:8723-12269 GCA_020425515.1 Planctomycetota bacterium
ACGCCCGTGCCGCGCAGCTCGACGCGCATCGATTCGCATTGAATGCGCATGCCGGCCTTGCTGGCCGCGTAGCCGGCGTCCTGCGGCATGCCCTGGTAGCTGGCGAGGCTGGCGACGCCGACAAGGTGCCCGCGCTTTCGTTTGAGCATGCCGGGCAGCGCCGCGTAGAAAGCGTTCACCATGCCGAGCAGGTTGACGTTGAAGATCTTCGCGGTCTCGGCGGCGTCGAATTCGAGCGCATCGACCTGCCGCCCGATGCCGGCGTTGGCGATCATGCAGTCGACGTCGCCGTGGGCCTGCGCGAACTGCTCGACGGCCTGCTTTACCTGCTCGAAGTCGGTGACGTCGCCGGGCAGGACCATGGCCGTGCCGCCGGCGTCTTCGACCTTGCGGGCGACCTCTTCCAGCTTGTCCTTGCGGCGCGCGAACAGCCCGAGCCTGCAGCCGAACTTCGCAAGCTGCACCGCCAGCTCGGCCCCGATGCCGGAAGACGCGCCCGTGATGAACACAACCTGGTGCGGAAATTTCATACCAGCCTCCGCGCGGAGGCTACTTGCGAACGTGGGTGCGAACCAGCATTCGATACCGGCGCGCGCCTCAATGCCGGACGGCCACGTCGGGCAGGCTTTTCTTCAGGTCGGCAATGCCGGCATCGGTGACCTTGTCACAGAATTGCAGCCGAAGGTCGGTCAGGCCGGTCATCTTCTTCAGGTGCTTGAGCCCGGCGTCGGTGATTTTGCCGCAGCCGGACAGGATGAGGGTCTGCATGGCGGTCAGGCCGGCCAGGTGGGCCAAGCCTGCGTCGGTGATGTTTTCGCAACTGTCGAGGTCGAGGGTGGAGAGGGAACTCAGCCCGGCCAATTGGGCGAGTCCCTCGTCGGTGATTTTCGAGCAACTGTAGAGCTTGAGCGTCTCAAGCCCCGCGATGCCGCCAAGCACTGACAATCCGGCGTCGGTGATCTCGGTGCAGAATGACAGGTCCAGGCTGGTCAGCCCGCAACCCTTAAGGTGTTTGAGTGCCTTGTCGGTAAGCTGGTAACAGCCGTTCAGGCGCAGCGTCCTCAACGACGCGATCTCCCCCAGCGGCTTCAAGGCGGCTTCCGTGATACGTCTGCAATGGTCCAGGAAGAGCGTATTCAGGGCGGTCAGCGCTTTCAGGTTTTCCAGCCCCTCGTCCGTAATGTCCGTGGCGTAGGAGAGGTACAGCACCTCAAGCTTCGGGAACTGCTTGCACGTAGCGAGCCCCTTGTCCGAGATCAGGCAGGACATGAAGTCGGACCCCGCCAGCAACAGCGAACGCAACGCGGGTAGCTGTTTGAGGTTGGCGAGCCCCTCGTCTTCGATTTGCGGGCAGAAGTTCAGGTCCAGCATCTCGAGGTTCTTCAAGCCCGCGAGATTCACCAGCCCGGCGTCGGTGATCTTCTCGCAGTTCTCGCACAGGACGCTCTTCAAAGCGCTTCGCCCTGACAGGTGCTTCAGGCCCGCGTCGGTTATCTTTGAGGATGAAATTTCCAGGCGTTCCAGCCGGTCCATGTGGTCCAGGCACGCCAGGCCTTCGTCCGTGAGCGCGTAGCACGAATTCAAATCAAGCAGGATCAGATTCTTCAGGCTTTCCGCCTGGGCCAGGCCGGTACCGGTGATTTCGTAGCAGTTCTCGGCATACAGGCTGTGTAACTTCGTGAGCCCCGCCAGGTGCTTGAGGCCGGCGTCCGTTACCTTGCAGGCGGAAATATCCAGGATTTCCAGTTGGGGCATCGAATCCAGGCATGCCAGCCCCGCATCCGTGAGCAATGAACAACCTCGAATCATCAGGAAGGTCGCCGCCGAGAGGGAGGTGAGGTTCTGTAGACCGGCATCGGTCAGCTTCTTGGCGTAGGGGAAGAACAACCCGCGAAGAGCAGATACCTTGCTCAGCTTCGCAAGGTCGGCGTCTGCCGTGTCCCGCGTGCCGTGGAACGCCAGATACTGCCGGGCGGTAATGCTGCCCTCCCAACCCGGCTCAAGGACCTTTGCGGAGCCCAGCCATTCCTGTCGTTTCGCGTCGTCGCTCAGCAGCGGAGGTGCTGACGCGTAAAGCACGAATTTTCCGGTGGCTTCCGGAAGGGTCACTTTCGCTGCCTCGTCCTGGGCCTGCAGGCCGGCCGCGGCAATCGACCCCAGCAAAACGAGAAACGCAAATCCGCACGCGCGCATTGGGCACTCCTTTTCCGGAAACGGTTGAGCGAATTATCGTCCGGTGGCGCTGGAATGGCCAATGAAAAGGGCTGCGTCAGACGCTACAGCCCGTGGGCGAAGAGGTCGCCGGTGTAGAGGGCGCTGGGCAGGACTTCGCACTCGGCCCAGCAGCCGGGGCAGTTGCGTACCCACCGGCGTTGCGGCTCGATGTCTTCGCCGAACCAGACCTGCTCGAACAACTGGCGCCGCAGGTTGCCGACCTTGCGCGTGTTGAACTGGCAGGTCGGCACGTCGCCGTTGGGGAACAGGCGCATGTGGCTGCCGAGCGCGACGCAGGGCGGGTTCGGCGCGCCCTTGCAGTGCAACAATCGATTACGAATGCCGCGCAGGTAGTAGCGTTTGGCGGCGCGCTCGGCCGGCGGATAGCTTTCGATGTCGCGCTCGACCTCGTCCAGCAACTCGATGATCTGCTGCTCGTTGAAGTCGCCGAAAGTCGCGAAGCTGCCGACCTCGCCGGGCGCGACCTCGACCTCATCCTCGACGCTGTAGGTGGCGCTGGCGTCGTAAGCCATCACCACCTGGTTCTTCACGCCCCATTGCGCGAGGTGGTCGCGCAGCTTCGGGTAGTCGCTTGCGCCCTGCGCGTCCACGATGGTCTGGTTGACGGCGATGTTTAAGCGTAACTCGTCGCGCCGGGGCGCAAGCGCGCTGATCGTGCGCATCACGCTGTCCCAGGCCGAGTCGCGCCCGCGCACGTGGTTGTGTTTTGAACGCAGCCCGTCGACGCTGATCAGCAGTTGCAGCGGAGTGGTCTTCTCGCGTGTTTCGCAGAACTCGACGATGCGGTCCGTGAGAAAGCCGTTGGTCGTGATGTGCAGCGCGACCGGCTGCAGTTTGTGTTGCACCAGTTTCGCGATCTGCGGCAGGTCGCGGCGCACGAACGGCTCGCCGCCTGTCAGGCGCACGGCGTCCATGCGCGGAAGCTGCTCGAAGATGTTTTCGATCTCGGCGACGCTCAGGTCATCCGGCGACGGTTTCTTCCAACTGTCGCACATGATGCAGCGCGCGTTGCACGTGAACGTCACGATGAACGTCAGAAAGCGCGGCATCGCCACCTGCCGCCTCCGCTCGCGCACGATGTTCTGCAACAGCCCGAGCGCGCTCATGCCGTCACCACGCGGTTGTTGTGAATGCGCCCGAGCTGCCGGCGGATCGCCTTCAACGCCGGGATGTTGCCGTTGAAACGCGCCCGCACGATGCGCCCGCGCAACTCATCGACGCGACCGAGAAAACTCTTGACGCGTCCAGGGCTGACGTGCTGCATTTCCGACCATTCGCCCGTACCAAGCCCGGCCAGGTAGTGCGCGTTGA
>JAGQRI010000325.1 GCA_020425515.1 Planctomycetota bacterium
TACGACGTCGGCATGGCCGAGCAGCACGCGGTCGGTTTCGCCCAGGGGTTGAAGCTGGGCGGCATGAAGCCGATCTGCGCCGTCTACAGCACGTTCCTGCAGCGCAGCGTGGACCAGATCTTCCAGGAACTGGCCCTGATCAAGACGCCCGTGCTGCTGGCGCTCGACCGCGCCGGGCTGGTCGGCCCGGACGGCGCCACCCACAACGGCGTGTTCGACATCGCCTACATCAGCATGCTGCCGAACACGATCCTGATGGCGCCCAGAGACGCGACCGAACTCAAGGCGATGATGGATTTCGGGCTCACGCTCGACCGCCCGGCCGCCGTGCGTTTCCCGCGCACCAAGGCTCCGGCCAAGGACAAAGAATTGCCCGAAGGCCCGGCGCTGGAGCTGGGCAAGGCCGAGGTGCTGGTGGAGGGCCCCGACGGCGTGGTGATCGCCTACGGCTCAATGGTCTATCCGGCGCTCGAAGCGGCCGAGCTGATCCGCGAGCGCCACGGCAAGAACCTGACCGTCGTCAACGCGCGCTTCGCCAAACCGTTCGATGAAACCCTGTTCGCCAAGCTGATCGAAAACCACGACCACGTCTTCACGGTCGAGGAACACGTGCGGCGCGGCGGTTTCGGCAGCATCGTGCTCGAGTTCGCCAACCGTGCGCGGCTCGAGGCCGGCAAGCTGGAAATCCTCGCGATTGACGACCGCTTCGTCGACCACGGCGCGCGCGTCGAGGTGCTGAAGGAAGTCGGGCTCGACCCCGAGGGCATCGCGAACTCGATTGAGCGCCGCATGGGGCTCAAGGGCGCCGGCAGCGAAAGCGGAAGCACCCGCAACGTGTCGGCGGGAAGCAGCGTTTCCGGATGATTCTCCTGGTGGGCGACAAGAGCCGCTCCGACGTGGTGCACGCGATTGCACAGGTCGAGCCGCTTCTGCGTGAACTCGCCGACGTGGTTGTGGACACCGACGGCGAGCACGACCTGGTCGCCAACCCGCCCTCGCTGGTGATCAACTTCGGCGGCGACGGCAGCATTTTGCGCGTGGCCGGGCGGCTCGGTGAAAGGCAAGTCCCGCTGCTGGGCGTCAATTTCGGCAAGTTCGGTTTCCTCGCCGAGTACGAACTGCCCGAGCTGCTGGTCAACCTGCAGAACGCCGTGGACGGCAAGCTGCCGACCCGCCAGTCGCTACTGCTCAAAGTGACGGTCACGCATGGCGACGAATCGATCGAACGCATCGTGGTGAACGACGTGGTGCTGCAACGCGCGCCAGACAAGCGCATGTCGCACGTCTTCACGTACTACGACGACGCGCTGCTGGCCGACTACTTCGGCGACGGGCTGATCCTCAGCACGCCGCTGGGCTCGACCGCCTACAACCTCGCCGCCGGCGGCGCGCTGCTGCACCCGGAACTCGAAGCCGTGATCCTGACGCCGCTGTGCCCGCACACGCTCAGTCTGCGCCCGCTGGTTGTGCCGGCCGGCGGTGTGCTCAAGTTGAAGGTCGAGGGCGACGACAGCCTCGCGCTGACCATGGACGGCGAGGGCACGACCGAGTTGCGCGGCGGCGACAGCGTCGAGATCCGCGAGGCCGCGACGCCGCTGACGCTGATCGCCCACCCGACGCGCAGCTACTTCGACACCCTGCGCCTGAAGTTCGACTGGTCCAAGCGCACGACAGTTTCCCGCACGTAGGCCCAATCCATTGCTATACTTCCCGCGTTCAGGGAGCACGCGATGCGTTCCGCAACGTCGAGGCTTTACAAACGCCTGCCGATCACGGCCAACCGGCAGCCGCTCACGATCATCGTCTACAGCGAAGACGAACACCGCCGCCACGCCCTGATGGCGGCCCTCAGCAATTCCGGGAAATTCAGCGCCGAGCGCGACCAGATCATTGAGGTCGCCGCACCCGGCCAGTCGGGCCAGTTCACCCTGCGCAACGGCGCCGTGCTGCTGGTGGATACCGCCTCCGAGCCGCTGGACCCGGGCATGATCGAGGCGCGCTCGCCCTCGACGGTGCTCGGCACGTTCGGCGAGAAGGCCCTCAACGACCCGGCCTACGACGACCATTTCGGGCTGCCGCTCAAGCAGCAGGGGATCGACCGCTTCCTGCCGCGTGCGCGCGAACTGGCGTGGCTGCGCTCAAGGGCGTTCAGTGAAGGCAGCAGCTCGACTTCGCGCGACAAGCTGGCGCGCCTGAACCGCATCGGCACGGCGCTTTCCGATATCCGCGTGCTGCACGACCTGCTGGAGGTCGTGCTGACTGAAGCCCGCAACATCATGGATGCCGACGCCGGCAGCATCTACATCATCGAAAGCGGCAAGGGCGGCGTCGGGTTCAGCGGGCGCAAGGTGCTCGGGCGCGCGGAAAGGCGCACGCGCGCCGTGGCGGTAAAGCGCGCGGCGCTGACGTCGCAGGTGTTCAGCCTGCGCTTCGCGGCGGCCCAGAACGACAGTTGCGAGATTCCCTTCGAGGAAATCGTCTTCCCGGCGAACCTCGAAAGCATCGCGGGCTATGC
>JAGQRI010000326.1 GCA_020425515.1 Planctomycetota bacterium
GCCATCACGGTGTGCGCCTTGCCGAGCAGGCTCTTGCAGACGATGCCGGTGTTCTTGCCCATCGAGGAAGCCTCGATGGCCGCGCGCAGACCCGCGCCGCCGGCGCCGATGATGAGCACCTCGTGCTCGAAGGTCTGGATCTCAGAAAGTGTCGGTCCGTTGCCCATGTGCCTACCAGGTGTTGAGGTCGGTGATCACGCCGCGCGAAACCATGCTGACGTAAAAGTCAGTGAAGCACACCCAGAACAGGCTGAGCCACGCGAACAGCATGTGGCGCTCATTGAACCAGGTCGACTTCTTCCAGATGCCGTGGCGGAACTTGCTGGCGCCGTCGCAACTGAAGCAGTTCAGCTTGCCGCCGATCAGGTGGCGCCACGAGTGGCAGCCGAAGGTATAGCCGCTCAGCAGCAGCGCGTTGATCAGCAGCACCAGCGTGCCGACGCCCATGCCGATGTGCCCATGCTTGAAGAAGGCGGCGAAGGCGTCGTACCACAGGAAAACCAGCAGGAACAGCGCGCCGTACAGCGCGTAGCGGTGCAGGTTCTGGAACAGCAGCAGCGCGGTTTCGCCGCGATATTTCAGTGGCACGCCTTTGACCGCACATGCGGGAGGGGTAGCCGCAAACGCGCGATAGTAGGCCTTGCGGTAGTAGTAGCAGGTTGCGCGGAAGGCCATCGCCAGCCCGGGAATGAAGAACGCGGGCGACTGCGGGATGAAGCGCGGCCACCAGCTCGGGAACTGGCCGAACCACGCGTGCGTCGGCGGCACGGCGCCCGGGTAGCCGCCGTAGGCGCCGGGTGAAAAGATCGGCGGCGAGCCGACCGGGCTGATGTACGGGTCGGCCCAGAAGTGCGTGCCGCTGAACGCGCGCAGCGTCAGGTAGCCGAAGAAGAGAGTCAGACCGCCGGCCGTCAGGGCCCAGCCCAGCCACCAGGTGTCGGAGCGCCGGGTAGCCGCGAAACCGTCAACATGACCACCGATGGCGGAAGATGCAGCTGTCGTGTTCATCGGGAAAAACTCCGCCGGAAACAGAGTGTCGTTTACTACTCGATACGGCCTGACGCAATGCCCCCGATTTCGCGCAAATCCAAGCGCCGGCAATGTTTT
Organism: Planctomycetota bacterium; assembly: GCA_020425515.1. Lineage (GTDB taxonomy): Bacteria > Planctomycetota > UBA8742 > UBA2392 > UBA2392 > JACKID01. The sequence goes on from JAGQRI010000326.1 coordinate 1,108, forward strand.
GAGCATGAAGCAAAGCCGCACCAGCAGGATGAAATCTGCGTCGGACTAGCTGCCGGGCGGGTCGATCCCGGCGCTCTCAAACACGCTGGTCATCCGCTTGATCTGCTCGGCGTGGTTGCGCGTGTCGCCCGCCTGGTCCAGCTCCGCAAGGCCTTCACGCCAGTACTGGCGCGCAAGTTCGCCGTTGCCCGCGCGCGCGTGCAGGCGCGCCAGCCCGCAGTTGACCAGCCCGACGGCCCGCCGATTGCCCGCGGCATGCTGCACCGGCAGTGACTGCTCGTACATCTTCATGGCTTTCCGGTCCTCCCCCGTCATCTCGTACATGTCGGCGAGCCGCCCCATGCACAGCCCTTCGCCACGGCGGTCGCCCATCTCGCGGCAGGTAACCAGCGCCTGCTGCAACAGCCGCCCGGCCTCGTCATGTTCTTCGCGGTTGTAAAGCAACTCGGCGAGGTCGCCGAGAGCGCGCCCCTGCCCGCGCCGGTCGCCGACGTCCTGAAGAATCAGCAGCGCCTCGCGGTAGAGTTTTTCGGCCTCATCGTGCCGCCCCTGCAAGCGCCGCAGCGTCGCCAGGTTGCCCAGCGAGCGCCCCTCAAGCGCACGCTGCCCCAACTCGCGCGCGATTGCGATCGCCTGTTCGTACATCGGCTCGGCCTCATCGCGCCGCTCGCCGAACAGGCGCATGTTGGCGAGGTTGCCCAGCAGGGTCGCCTCGCTGATGCGGCGACCGACGGCGCGCACGTTTTCGAGCGCCTGCCGGTACAATGCTTCGGCCTCGGGGGTTCGGCGCTGCAACGCGTAAAGGGTGGCCAGGCTTTCCTGCGCCACACCGAGCAACCCGCGGTCGCCCGTGCGCTCCAGCGTCGCCAGGCCCTCGCTGTAGTGCTTTTCCGCGAGTTCCATCTCGCCGCGTTCCTTGAACACGTGCGCGAGGTTGCCCTGGGCGCGAGCGCGTCCGTGCTCATCGCCGAGTTCTTCGAGCTGCCGGATGGCCCCCGCATACAACGCCTCGGCCCGGTCGAGCTCTCCGACGTGCCCGGCCGCGTCACCGGCTTTGATCAGCGCCTCCGCGCGTTCGCCCCCCACGGAGATTTCGGCCAGACGCAGCCAGCGGATCAGTGCCTCGCCATACTGGTAGCGGCTTTGCAGGTAAGCGCCGGCGCGGGGCAGGTACTCGCGCTCGATTTGAATCAACGCCTCGTCGTCTGCAAGGCGTGCGTGTTCGGCAATTTCGGAAGCGAGATCATCCGGCGACGCATGTGAATGCATCGCCCGCGCGGCGACGGCATGCAGCCCCGCGCGCTCCGACGGCAACTGCATCTCGTAGGCCGTGTCGCGCAGCACGGCGTGGCGGAAGACGTACACAGTCTCGGCGAGCATGGGCGCATCATACTTTGGAAATAGACCCGGGCCCTTGGTTGTTCTTTGGACGACGAGGCGGAGAATCGCCGCCTCGTTTTCCTGTTTAACGCGCGAAAGCGGCCATGAAACGCCATCCCGAACTGCCTGTGTCCGAGCGCGCCGTCGTGCTGCTGATCGCGGTCGTGCAGTTCATCAACATCCTGGACTTCATGATCGTAATGCCGCTCGGGCCCGACTTCGCGCGTGAGCTGGATATCTCGAGCAACCACATCGGCATCATCGCCGGTAGCTACACGGCCGCCGCCGCCGTTGCCGGCATCGCGGGCAGTTTCTTCCTGGATCGCTTTGACCGAAGGAAGGCGCTGGCCGTCTCGATGTTCGGGCTGGTCACGGGCACGGCGCTGGCGGGGCTGTCGTGGAACCTGCAGACGCTGATCGGCGCGCGCGTGATCGCCGGTTTGTTCGGCGGGCCGGCCACGGCGATCAGTCTCGCGATCGTCGCCGACGTCGTGCCCAAGGAGCGTCGCGGGCGCGCCATGAGCACGGTGATGACCGCCTTCAGCCTGGCCAGCATCGCGGGCGTGCCGGTGTCGCTGGAGATCGCCCACGCGGCCGGCTGGCGCGCGCCGTTCTACAGCGTCGCGGCGCTGGGCGTGGTGGTGATTGCGGCCTCGATCTTCCTGCTGCCTTCGCTGAAGCTGCACCTCGCGTCCGGCATCAAGCCGCCCGGTTTCGGCATGTTCAAGATGATCACCCGCCCGCTGCCGCTGCTGTCGGCGCTGGCGCTGATGGCCATGGTGGCGAGCGCGTTTGCCGTGATCCCGAGCATCCCTGTCTATCTCGAATTCAACCTCGGCTACACGGGTGAGCCGTGGATCCCGCCGCTGTTGTCGAAAATCGGCGTCGACTACACGCCAAGCGTACTCGGCCCGCTGTACCTGATCGGCGGCATCG
>JAGQRI010000037.1 GCA_020425515.1 Planctomycetota bacterium
GCACGCGGGCGAGCCCGATTTCGACAGCCTGATGCCCGCCCTGGCAAGGCGCCTCGCCGATGCGGCGACCAACAAGGGCGCCCCGGACGAAATTGCCGACAGCGCGCTGCTGCTGCACACGGACGGCTACGAGGACCTGTCCGCGCCGTTGCTGAAGCTTGCGCAGGAAACCCTCGAGCCGGAACTCGAGCCGGGCGTCCCCGACCCCAAATTCCTCGAGATCGTAGAGCTGCTGGGCTGGAAGGAATGGGCCGAGCCCGAAGGTCTCGACAACTGGGCGGTCTACGAAGTCGACGGCTACGCCGAATTCCATGAGTACTTTGCCGAGGTTCCCTTTAAATGCCGCGCGGTCGGGCTGTACCCGCCGGACGTGATCGAGAAGCTGGACCGGTTGAAGCTCAAGGCCGAGGAGTCCTACCTGGAACTCAAGCGCGAGGACGAGCGCACGGCATTCGCATTCAACGCCCGGGCGGCCTGGGTACGCTTCAAGCACTCGCAGGGCAGCGGCGGCAAAATCAACCGCGCCGGGGGCAGCCGTTCGTTCAGCCCGGCCGCCATGCGCCGCGAAAAGGAAGCCTTCGACGACATCTGGACCTACCAGTACCGCAAGCCGTTCGTCGTGTTCATCGAGAAACCCTTCAACGCCGAGAGCAACCAGCAACAGGTAGATGACGCGCTGGGCCTGCTTTCAGCGATGCAGGGCTGGTTTGAAGAGCGATTCATTCAGCCGATGGGGCTGAAACGCCGCAAACCGGCCGACTACGCGGAGAAAGCGGAGGCCGAATCATGGCCGATCGATATCGTGCTGTTCGCATACCGCGTCGAGTTCGACCGGTTCATTCTGGAGAGCACCGGGCTCGAAAACGCGGTGGCAACGGCGTACTACTCGCCATCGGAAAGCCGCATCATCGCCAGCCTGCCCAAGACGAAAGATGAGCTGGCGCAGTACCAGTCCAACTTCGCGGAAAGCTGCTTCCGCCTGCTGTCCGACTTCTACGCGATCGATCCCCGAAGCGCGGACGTAGACCTTGAGGGCTTCCCGCGCTGGTCGAGCCTGCTGCTGGGCGAAGCGCTGCCACGGAGTGCCGCCAGCATCACCGGGTCGGAAGACGACGGGTACAAGTTCATGCAGCCGGACGAGCAGCACGTGCGCAATTGGCGCGAATTGACCGGGCTGCTGAAGGGGCGCGAACTGTTCCGCCTGCGCGACCTGCTGCAGGTCCGAAACACGGCGCAACTGAGGCAGCGGACGCTCGCCCGCGCGTCCGAGCTGGAAGTCAGCGAAACCTGGGCCACGCAGAACGAACCGGCGGCGTTCAACGCGGCGGCTGGGCTGGCGATCCGGTTCCTGCTCGGGCTCGACAGCGAAGCCTGGTGGGCCTACGTCGGCGATGAGTACAACGGCAAACACAAGCTGTCCGGCCTCGATGACGAAGCGGCGGTGGAAGCGTTCAAGCAGGCCTTCGGCATCACCGACTGGGATGTAATCGAGCAGCAGTTCAGCGACTGGGCGGGCGCGATCCGCCTGCCGGATGACCCACCCGAAGACCCGGAAAGCCCCGAAAAAGAGCCGGAAGACGGCTGATCGGGATGTTGCCTCACTAGCAACCGCTAACTCGGCCGCCATGGCTGTTCCCTTTCAGGGCTACAACTTATGGCGGTCTCGGTTTATAAAGGAAGGTTGCTCATGAGGGGCGCAGTGGGGGAGGGCCCGCGCGCAACCTCGGCATAGCGACCGATATGAAACAAGCCGCTCAGACCGCCACGAAAATCCGCTTCGTGACCGCCGCTTCCCTTTTCGACGGCCACGATGTGTCCATTAACATCATGCGCCGCCTGCTGCAGGCCCACGGTGCGGAAGTCGTGCATCTCGGCCACAACCGCAGCGCCGAGGAAATCGTCAACGCGGCCATCGAAGAAGACGCCCAGGGCATTGCCGTCAGCAGTTACCAGGGCGGCCACATGGAATTCTTCAAGTACATGTACGACCTGCTGCGCGAAAAGAACGCCGGGCACATCAAGATCTTCGGCGGCGGCGGCGGCGTGATCGTGCCCGAGGAAATCCGCGAGCTGCACGAATACGGCATCAACCGCATCTTCAGCCCGCACGACGGGCGCGAGCTCGGGCTCGACGGCATGATCAAGCTGATGCTGGCCGAGTGCGACTTCAACACCCTGCACAGCCTGAACGGCGAGCTGACCCATTTCGACACGCAGCACAAGGGCGCCGTCGCCAAGCTGATCACGCTGGCCGAGCAGAACGGCGAAGCGCCGAGCGAGCAGGCTGAGCAACTGTCGAAGGCGATCAAGCAGCGCAAGGAAGCCCGCAAGACGCGCGCGACCGTGGTGGGCATCACCGGCACCGGCGGCGCGGGCAAGTCCAGCCTGACCGACGAGCTGCTGCGCCGCTACCTGCTCGATTTCGACGACCAGCACGTAGCGGTGATCAGCATCGACCCCACGCGCAAACGCACCGGCGGGGCGCTGCTGGGCGACCGCATCCGCATGAACTCGCTGAACAACCCGCGCGCCTACATGCGCAGCCTGGCCACGCGCGACAGCCACAGCGAACTCAGCGATTCGCTGGATGAAGCCATCGACATCTGCCAGGCGGCGGGCTACGACCTGATCATCGTCGAAACCAGCGGCATCGGGCAGGGCGACGACGCGATCACCAAATTCAGCGACGTCAGCCTGTACGTCATGACGGCCGAGTTCGGCGCACCCACGCAGCTCGAGAAAATCGAGATGCTGGATTTCGCCGACATGGTTGTGCTGAACAAGTTCGAGCGCCGCGGCAGCAAGGACGCCCTGCGCGACATCCGCAAGCAGGTCTGGCGCAACAAGGGCGCGCCGGCCAATGACGCGCCGGAAAGCATGCCGGTGTTCGCCACCATTGCGGCGCAGTTCAACGACCTCGGCGTCAACGGACTGTACAAGGCGCTGTTGGCGAAGCTGTCCGGGGCGTCCGGGCGCAAACTCGAAACCCGCTACTTCGGGCAGGTCTGCGGCCCTGAAGGACCCGAGCAGCAAACCGTCGTGCCGGGCAAGCGTATCCGCTACCTGAGCGAGGTTTCGGAAACCGTGCGCGGCTACCACAAGTGGGGCGAGCAGCAGCGCGCGGTCGCGGCCAAGCTCGGCGCGACCTACAGTGTGCTGCTGGACATGGGCGACAAGCCCGCCGCGCCGCTGACCCAGCTTGAAGAGAAGCACGACGACGCCGGCATTCTGAAATTGCGCAAGCGCTACAACGAGTTGTTGGCCGAGCTCGACGGCGACTGCGTCAAGGAGCTGAAGGCCTGGCCCGAGCTGCAGAAGTCCTACACCGCCGAGGAAAACGTCTACGAAGTGCGCGGGCGTGAAATCCACGTCGCCAACTACACGCAGACCCTCAGCGGCACACAGCTTCCGAAGGTCGCCCTGCCGAAGTACCACGACTGGGGCGACGTGCTGGTCTGGCTGCTTGAGGAAAACGTCCCCGGGCGCTTCCCGTACACCGCCGGCGTCTACCCGTACAAGCGCAGCGGCGAAGACCCCACCCGCATGTTCGCGGGCGAAGGCCCGGCCGCGCGCACCAACCGGCGCTTTCACCTGGTGAGTGAGGGCCAGCCGGCCGCGCGTTTGAGCACAGCGTTTGACAGTGTCACGCTGTACGGCGAAGACCCGCACGAACGCCCGGACATCTACGGCAAGGTGGGCGAGTCGGGCGTGGCGATTTTCACCGTCGAGGAAATGGAGATCCTCTACGCCGGCTTCGACCTGTGCGCGCCGACCACCAGCGTCAGCATGACGATCAACGGCCCGGCGCCGATCATCCTCGCCTTCTTCTTTAATGCCGCGACCCGGCAGCAGGCCCGCAAGCAGTTGATGGAGCAGGGCAAACTCAAGCCTGCCCGCGCGCCGGAGCGCCTGTTCGTTCCGATCCGCGACCCGAAAAGCCCGCCGACGGAAACCACCGACCCGGCCGCGTTGCTCAATGCCGCGTGGCAGGATCCGCGCTGCTTCGACCAGCCGTGGGAGGAAATCCGCAAGCTGCTCAGCGAGGAAGAGTTCAACAGGATCGAGGCCGACACCGTCAGTGCCGCGCGCGGCACCGTGCAGGCCGACATTCTCAAGGAAGACCAGGCCCAGAACACCTGCATCTTCAGCATCGAGTTCGCGCTGAAAATGATGGGCGACGTGCAGTCGTGGTTCATCGACCACAACGTGCGGAATTACTACAGCGTCAGCATCAGCGGCTACCACATTGCCGAGGCCGGCGCCAACCCGATCACCCAGCTCGCGTTCACGCTGGCCAACGGCTTCACGTACGTCGAGGCCTACCGCGCCCGCGGCATGGACGTGAACGACTTCGCGCCGAACCTGTCCTTCTTCTTCAGCAACGGCGTGGACGCCGAGTACTCGGTGATAGGGCGCGTCGCCCGGCGCATCTGGTCGGTCGCCATGAAACGGCTGTACGGCGCCAACGAACGCTCGCAGATGTTGAAGTACCACATCCAGACTTCCGGGCGCTCGCTGCACGCGATGGAAATCCAGTTCAACGACATCCGCACAACCTTGCAGGCGCTGTACGCGATATACGACAACTGCAACAGCCTGCACACGAACGCGTACGACGAGGCGATCACGACCCCGACCGACGAGTCGGTGCGCCGCGCGCTGGCGATCCAGCACATCATCAACAAGGAACTCGGGCTCGCGAAGAACGAGAACCCGATCCAGGGCAGCTTCATCATCGAGGAACTGACCGACCTCGTTGAGGAAGCCGTGCTGAAGGAATTCGACAGCCTGACCGAACGCGGCGGCGTGATCGGCGCGATGGAGACGCAATACCAGCGCGGCAAGATTCAGGAAGAGTCGATGGTCTACGAGAAGCTGAAGCACAGCGGCGAGCTTCCGATCGTCGGCGTGAACACCTTCCTGAACCCCAACCCGCCCGACACCGAGCAGGTGGTCGAGCTCGCCCGCGCGACGAAAGACGAAAAGGAAACCTGCATCGACAGGCTCCGCGACTTCCAGAAGCGTCACGAACAGGCCGCGCCCAAAGCCCTCGAACACCTGAAGCGAACCGCACTCGAAGGCGGCAACATCTTCAACGAGTTGATGCGCACAGTCCGCTCCTGCTCACTGGGCCAGATCAGCCACGCCCTCTACGAAGTAGGCGGCCAGTACCGCCGCAACGTGTGACCCATGGCAGGCGAACGCGACTGGCAAGAGACTTTGGCCAAGGCGCAGAAAGCGTATCGCGAGGGCGACTTCGATACTGCAATGGCCGGTGTTCAAGATGCACTTGGACAGGCCACAACGGATGCAGCCCGCGCGGAAGTACTGGTACGGCAGGCATTGCTGGTCCAGATCAAGGGCGACAAGGATGCCGCAATCGGCCTGGCCCGCGAGTCGGAACAACTGGCGGCGCGAGCTTCCCGGCGTGATCTCCAAGCGGAAGCCTGGGGGCTTATCGGCGGCTGCTATCTGCAGACATCCAGGCTGGACTCCGCGTTAGACGCTTTCCTGAAGGCGGAACAGGCTGCGCGCCAAAGTGGGCAACTGAAGATCCTGGTTCGGGAGGCTACGTTGCGTGCCCGGGTGTTATTCGAAACCGGCGCAATACCCGAAGCCATCACTCTTTTGCGCGAACTCAAGGATCTGGCGGAAGTCGAGAACGACCACGATATCACCGCCAACGTATCGCTGCATCTAGGGCACTCGTTGGCCGAGTCTGGAGACATGGCTGCGGCCGCACACGAATTCCAGCATTGCATCGACATCGCCGACGGAAAGGACCGCGACCACCTCCGGGCGAGCGCTCTCTCAGCGCTCGCGGAGGTCCGTGTTGCGCAGGAGCGCTTCGACGAAGCCATTGAGTTGTGTAAACATGCCATCCGTTCCGACTCTTTCACCGCCAATCCGATGCACCGTCGCATGCTCGAAGCGAACCTTGGAACGGCTTTATCAAAGGCCGGCCGAACGGAAGAGGCTATCGACACAATTCGCAGAGCACTGGAACCGAACGAACTGACCCGCACGGAAGCGAACTTTTTCGTCACGTCCAGCCAGGCACTGGGCACTGTGCTGATCAATGTCGGTCGACCGGGCGAGGCCGAGCAGGTGTTGCGGGATGCATTGGAAGTTGCCGCCAAGTCCGGGCAGGAGTTGATCCGTGCGCGCATTCTGACCAAGTTAGCGGAGGCCGACTTGCTGCAAGGCCACTTGGACACGGCCAATAGGCTCGTAATGGATGCGCACCAGCAACTCGATGAGTTTGGCCTGGCGCGCACTCCCGACAGTTTGAACTGCGTTACGCTGATGGCTCGGGTTGCGTGGGAACTGCACAAGGAAGCCGACGCGAGAAGCCTCGCAGAAGAGGCCCACGCCCTCGCGGATGATCTGGTGGCGTCTGAGGTTTTCAATGGCAACGATCTTGAAATGTCGCTGCGCCCCATCCGTCACATCCTCGGCAACGACTGATCCTGTTTACAACTCTGTTACGTGAAAACCCGGCGTGGGTTGGAACCGTGGGGTACCTTTTGGCGTCTTAGATAAGGACGTTATGAAAGGGGGCCTTGCGATGAAAACACGGACTTCGAAAACCTGGACACTGCTTGCCTCGCTCGCCGCCGTTGTCGGCCTGGGGCTTGCCACGGCGGCGCTGTCACTGGCGCAACCAACCGCGCCCGCCAACATTGTCGGGCAGGCGCCGCTCGAGAACGACCCGCTGGCAGGCAACAGCGACCCCGGGCCGCTCGACCGCGACCCGATCGGGCCTGTTATCCCCGACCCGAAGCCGGATCCCAAACCCGACCCCGACCCCAAGCCGGACCCCGTTGACCCGGACACGGTCGTCGTCCTCAAGCCCGGCGAAACCGGCGGCGAGATCGACGCGCAAGGGCGCTTCACCGGCAGCGCCGAGTTCGAATCCTGGGCCGACGGCCAGACCAAATATGTCGTGATCGTCTCCGGGCGCACCCTCGACCAGAACGGCAACCCCGTGGCGGGCGCGCAGGTCGAGATGGTTGTCGACAGCATGGGCAACCTGCGTCGCTTGAAGGAATACAGCGGCGTCGACGACGAAGCACTGGGCGTTACCGAAGCCAGGGTGAAGTGCTGCAAGCCGAACCCGAACGCCTTCCCGCACGTACAGGGCTTCTCCGACAAAAACGGCGACTACCGCCTGCGAATCACCTATTACTCGACATCGACCGAGCGCGGCGTCTGGGTCCGTGCCGCGCACGCCAACTACACCCCCGGCATGCGCGAAGACGTGGACGTCACCAGCGGCGACCGCACCGGCATAGACATTGAACTCGCCAAGCCCGCCAGCCTCAGCGGGCGTTGCGTCGATGAGCGCGGCATGCCGGCCGCCGGCGTGGTCGTGTACGCCTACGGCGATAACGCCAGCGCGCAGGCCGTGACCGGCGAGGACGGAAACTTCAAGCTCGAGGGTCTGGCCCCGGGATTGTTGTACCTCAACTGCTACTCCGAGAACTACCAGAGCCAGGACGACCGAACCTTCGAAATCCGCGCCGGCGTTGCCAACACGATGACGCAGGACCTGTGCGTCCGTACCCGCACCACGGCGAGCTTCAGTCTCAGCATGCTCGGCGACGAGAAAGCGGACTGGATCGAGGGCATGCTCGAGGTCCGTGACGCCGACGGCAACGTGGTCAGCAGCTACTACTTCGACTGCGAGAAGTCCGACGCCGGCTACAGCGTGAAGGCGGTTCTCGACGGGTTGGAACCCGGCAACTGGGAGGTGAAAATCTACGTCGCCGGCGACAAGTACTGGAAGGCGGAAAGCCGCATCAGCATCAGCGAAAACACGCCCAACGATCTCGGCACCTTCTACCTGGACGAGACCGAGGACTACCCGCCCGGGCGCATCGAGCCCTGCGTAGAGGAACGCTGCGGCTAGCAAGCCCGGCCTTCCAACGTCCCGGGCGGACCCCTCTCCCGCCCGGGACGATCGCCGTTTTTCAGGCGCAACATCGCAAGCAGCGGGCAAGCAGGCTATAATCCGAATACCCTGAAGCGGCCCCTGAAGTACAAACCCATGCGCCGCGACATGTTCGTCATTCTTGGCATCACCGCGCTGGTCGTCACGGCTGTGGTCGTGCTTGGGCCCTGGCTTTCGACGCTTTCGTTCGGTTCGCCCTCAAAGACCAGCTCGATACCGCTGGCGCCGCCGGAATCTGAATCGAGGTCGATTGCGGCCGAAGAGTCCGAGCCCACCACGCCACTGCACGTCGAAGTTGTGGACGCCGCCACCGGGCGACACATCGAGCGCGATACCGCGGTCGACCTTTATCTCGAAGGAGGCGATTGGCTTGACCAGATGCGCGGCCGGGCGGACGGCGAGCCGATCGCGTTCGACGTGCCGCTGTGGGCAACTTCGCTCATGCTGCGCGCGCGGTTGCCGGGCTACGTCACGGGCAGTATCGAGCCGGTACTGATGCAGCCCGGCCTGCCGAAGCTGGTGCGCTTTACGCTGACGCCGGTGTACCCCGTGAGAATCAAACTGCCGCCGGGCTATGAGGGAGACGTGCGTCTGCTGCGAGTGTTCAGCACGACGGTGCCGGCCTGGCCTGAGACACGGCCCTACAGCCAGTGGCACGTCGTCCTTTACGGCAGCGCGGCATTCGAACTTCCACCGGGTCGCTACGGGCTGCAGGTCGTATCGGGCGATCCGCGCAAGCACCCGGACTATGCCGGGCACATCAACTGGGTCGATTTGGAGTGGCTGAACCGCACGCCCGGCTACGCCATCCCGGTAGACAGCAGCATTCAGGAATTCCAGGTCACCGACCACGCACTCGAAATCACCCCCGCATTGGGCTGGGGAAAGGGTGAGCTTTCCCTGGGCGGTGTTCTCCTTGATGAGGACGGCGAGCCGCTGGAAGGCGTGAAACTCGAGGCGATCCGCTGCGGCCCGGGCCCGGTCCGCGTGCGCGCCGCCACGGCCAGGTCGGATGCCGAGGGCGCCTTCCAGTTTGAACGCCTGTCAGCCGGCGTCTACCGGGTACAGGAGCGCGACGACCAAACCGTGCTCGGGGAGCAGGCCGTCTGGCTGGGGACGCTGGGTGACGAGGCGCTGCCTCAGGTCGTTTTGCGGGCCGAAGTCGTCGAGGCCTCATCGAAGAATCCGACGCCTGAAAAGGAAGCGGAACCGGAAACAGCACCAGATCCGAAACCAGAACCGAAGACTGAACCTGAACCTGATCCGGAGAAGGAGGGTACGCACGACCGACCCATCGGTGGCGTGAACATCAAGCTCCCGCCCCCGACAGCGCCGCCTGTGGACCCGCCGCCGCCGCCGCCGCTCTCGCCGCCGATGGAGAAGCCGGTGTTTCCGCCGCCGTTGCCGCCGCGCCCGCCTACGGATGAGCTTTCGCCCGAGGGGCGGACGGTCTGGCTGTATCCGGCCGGCGCTGATGAGGACCAACTCTGGTGCGCGGTGGTGCATGCCGCGGACGACGAGCACGTCTGGACGGAAGGCGTGGCTGAGTGCGATGAGCTGCGTGTCAGCCTGGTGCGGCACGAAGGGCGGTACGCGATCGTCGTGCAGGGGCTGAAGGATACCGTCAGCAGTGTCAGCCTGCGGCTGCCAGACCGCGACCCCGTGCGCGTGGTGTTGAAGGATGACCAGGTCGCCTACGTCGTTGATTGCGAATAGCGGCAGCGCCTGGAAGGC
>JAGQRI010000327.1:0-13785 GCA_020425515.1 Planctomycetota bacterium
TCGAGCATCACCGGCGAAGGCGTCGACCGCCTGGTCCACGTGCTGTCCGATTACTCCGACCTGCTTGAACTCACGGCCATCAAGGACAAGCCGGCCGTCGGCACCGTGCTGGAAGCCCACCGCGACACCGGGCGCGGCATCGTCGCGACCATGCTGGTCAAGGAAGGCGCCCTGCGCCGGGGCGACGTCATCGTCGCGGGCCACGGCTACGGGCGCGTGCGCGCCATGCAGGAGCCGCGCGGCGACGGGCTGTTCCCGATCGAAGTCGCCGGGCCGAGCGTACCTGTCGAAGTCGCGGGCCTGGACGAAATGCCCGAGGCCGGCAGCCTGTTCCACGGCATGAAGGACCTGAAGAAGGCGGCCGAGATCGCCAACATGGTCCGCCAGCAGGAGAACGAACTGGCCCGCTCGCGCGGCTTCTCGCTCGAGGAATGGTCCAAGGCGCGCGCCGGCACGATGGTGAAGGAACTGGTGATCGTGCTGAAGTGCGACGTGCAGGGCACCGCCGAGACCATCAAGGCCGAGCTGGACAAGCTCAAGCACGAGGAAGTGCGCGTGAAGGTGATCCACGCGGCCGTCGGCCAGGTCACCACCACGGACGTCCACCTGGCGGAAGCCGCGGGCGGCATCGTGGTCGGCTTCCACGTCGGCGTCGACAGCAAGGCGCGCGAGCTGGCGGACAACCACCACGTCGATATCCGAACGTACGACGTCATCTACAAGCTGATCGAGGAAATCCGCGACGCGCTGGCAGGCCTGCTCGCGCCGGAACTGGTCGAACAGTACGAAGGCACGGCCGAGATCCGCATGGTGTTCAAGGTCAGCAAGGTCGGGCGCGTTGCCGGCTGCATGGTGACCAAGGGAACCATCAAGCGCGACAACAAGGTACGCCTGCTGCGCGACGGCGTGCCGATTTACGAGACGGTGATCGCCAGCCTGAAGCGCGAAAAGGACGACGCCGCCGAAGTCCGCGAAGGTTTCGAGTGCGGCATCCAGTTGAAGAACTACGACGATTTCAAAGAAGGCGACCTGATCGAGGCATTCAGGGTCGAGGAACACAAGCGGTCGCTGGACAGTTAGAGATCAGAAGTCGGAGGTCAGAGATCAGGGAAGTACCGCATTGCAGCCGGCCTTTCCCTGGCCTCCGACCTCTGGCCACTGAACACTGAGACGAGAGACAAAGTGAATACACTCCTGACAATCCTGGCTGAAGGCGAGCAGCCCGCGCAGAACCCGATTGCGGGCTTTGCGCCGATGATCCTGATCGTGCTGATCTTCGTCGTGTTCATGTTCTTCATGCGCCGCAGCCAGAAGCGCCAGGAAGAAACCCATCGCAAGATGGTCGAAGACCTCGAAAAGGGCACCCGCGTGATGCTGAACAGCGGACTGATCGCGCGCATCGAGAAGATCGACAAGGAAGCCCAGGAAGCCAAGCTGCTGGTGGACGAGGAAAAGAAGGTCCACTCCACCTACAGCCTGCTTGCCATCGCCAAGGTTTTCGAGGAAAAGAAGTCGAGCGTTAAGAAAGAAGACTAGGGACAGAAGAAGTGGGCAAGGCGCGCAAAAGTATGGTCATCGCAACGCTGCTGCTGGCGGCGCTGTCGAGCTATGTTGACCTGCCCCGCCTGAACGCCGCACTGAACCTCGGCGATACCCTGAACGCGGCCCGCGTGCTCGACCCGGTCCAGCACACCCGCATGCTGCAGCAGCTCAATCAGCTGAACGGCAACAGTGCCGCCGACCTGCAAAGCCGCCTCGACGACGGCATGCAGTCACTGAAGCTGATCGGCAACACCAGCCTGCTGCAGGCCGTGGTACCCAGCGAGATTCAGCTTCCGACGTTTTCGATGGCGGAAGACGACCAGCGCATCACCCTCGGCGACGTCGCGGCGGCCCAGCCGCTGACCGCCATCCCCGGCGCGGCGTTGACGCTGGACCTGCCGCCGCCCCGCTTCGAGACACTGTTCCAGCCGCCGACGCTGGAAATGCCGTCATTCAGCCTGTTCTCGCAGACCGCGCGCGCGCCGCCCCTGGCTCTGCGCTAAACCCATTCCATTCACTTCCTGATTATCCACGGCCCGGCGCATTTGCCGCGCCATTGACGACTGCAAAGGCATTCCCATGTGGGACTTTCTTAAACGCTGGCACCCGCTGCTGTTCCTCATCTTCGGCATCTACCTGGCGATCCCCAAGCCGGCTCCCAACCCGGCCGAGATCGACCAGGAGTTCCTGACGAAGTACGACAAGAACGACAACGGCGTGGTCGACAAGGACGAGTTCGAGGGCAGCGACCTCGACTTCAAGGTGCGCGACCGCAACGAAGACGGCGTGCTCACCGAGGGCAGCACCTTCCGCTGGCCGCTGCACGACTACAAGTGGAACCTCGGCCAGGACCTCAAGGGCGGCAGCTCGCTGCGCTATGAACTGATCCAGCAGGACATGGGCGAGGCCGAGGCCAAGATCCACGAACTGCTCAAGCCGCTGCGCAGTGACGACGGCGTCGATGAACGCGTGAAGGGTGCGGCGCTGGAAAAGTTCGGCTCCGTGATCGAAGGCGGCGAACTCACCGTCGACATGTGGACCGACGATGACTTTGCCCTGCTGGCGAACATCCCCGGGCTGTTCGACGAAGGGCGTGCCGACGCCCTCAAGCGCTACTACCACACCTGGAACACGGCCAAGCAGCGCAAGGAAGACAAGAACCTTGTGGGTCCGACGATCGAGACGCTGAACCGGCGCCTCGGCACCACGGGCATCACCGAGCTCAACATCGCACCGCTGGGCGAAAACCGCATCGAAGTGAAACTGCCCGAGTTCAGCACCCCGAGCGAAACCGAACGCTACAAGCAGCTCCTGCAGACGACCGGCAAGCTCGAAATGCGCGTGCTGGCCAAGGAAGACGGCGACTTCACCAAGCTGAAGGTCGGCGAATACCCCGAGGACGAGGGCTACAAGTACAAGTGGCTCGAACTCGCCAAGGACGACGTTTCCAGCGCGCTCGTGAAGGAAGACGCGAGCGGGCGCAAGTTCGTGCCGGTGCAGATGATCGACGAGTACGACATCACCGGCAAGGACCTCGACAACATCCAGGCCTCCAGCGACCGGCAAGGGCGCATGGCCGTCAGCTTTGATCTGAAGGGCCTCGCGGTCGCGCGCTTCGAGGCGCTGACCCGCAAGCACAAGAAGGCCGCCAGCGGCGGTGAAGACCCGCGCCTGCTGGCGATCATCATCGACGGCAAGGTCTACAGCGCCTACACCATCGAAGACACCATCAGCGGCAGCGTGCAGCTTTCGGGCAACTTCAGCACGCAGGAACGTGACGACATCATCAACGTGCTCAAGTCAGGCTCGCTGAACGTGAAGCTGAAACTTGAGGGCGAGGAATCGGTAGGCCCCAGCGAAGGCGCCGAGGCCGTCAAGCGCGGGCTGTGGTCGCTGGTCGTGGGCGCGATCGGCGTGTTCATCATCGCGCTGCTGATCTACCGCGGGCTGGGCATCCTGACCATTTTCAACCTGGTCATGGTGGTCATCCTGATCATGGGCGCGATGTCGGCCGGTCTCGGCACTTTGACCATGCCCGGCATCGCCGGCGTGGTGCTGACAATCGGCATGGCCATCGACGCCAACATCCTGATCAACGAGCGAATACGGGAAGAACGAGAACGAAACCAGAACACCAGGGGCGCGGTCGAGGAGGGCTTCAAGAACGCCCTGTCGGCCATCGTCGACAGCAACGTCACCACGCTGCTGACGGCCATGATCCTCTACAAGGTCGGATCCGGGCCGATCCAGGGTTTCGCGCTTACGCTGGCCATCGGTATTGTCGCCACGCTGTACACGGCGCTGGCCGCCTACAAGGCCATGGTCACCGGCATCCTGAACGTCAAGCGCGACGCCGAGTTCAAGATGGCCGGGTTGCAGTTCGCCCGCAACCGCAAGATCAACTGGCTTAAGTGGATGCTGCCGGGCGCCCTCGTCGCGGTCGTGCTGATCACCACCGGCGGCAGCTTTATGGCGATCCACGGCTCCGAGGTTCTCGGCATCGAGTTCCGCGGCGGCCAGACGTTCCGCGTACAGATGAAGGACGCCTACGACCGCGACACCATCGCCAAGATGCTGATCGACGAGGAAACCGGCGAGGTCAAGATCGACCCGGATACCGGCAAACCCTACGACTGGGCCGAGAACGTTGAAATCCAGCCGGTTTACCGCCTCGGCGGCAACCCGGAGGGCGGCAAGGCCGACCGGTTCGACTTCCGCTTCCCGATGCGTACCGAGTGGGAAAGCGAAGACCCGGAAACCATCACGCGCATGCTGCGCACGGACCTTGAAACGGTCTACGCCGACTACATGGTCGACGACGGCTGGCAGGCCAAGACCACCGACGTCCAGCAGGTCACCTTGCGCGCCAAGATGAAGCTGATGCTCAAGAACCCGGTCGCGTTCCGTGAGGAATTCCCGGAAGACTACGACACGCTGTGGCTCACCAAGGACAAGGCGTGGGAGGGCAACGGGCTGAACACGCCGCGCGTGAACCGCGCCAAGTGGTTCGGCACGCTGGCCGCCAAGGACGGCGATCTGGTCACGACGCAGCCCGTCACGAACGCCGCCGGCGACCGCCAGACCTACACCGTCGAGATCCAGAACGTCGTCGTGAAGGACGCCAAGGACCTCGCCGACAAGCGCACGCAGTTCAAGGAAGCGATCCAGAAATACTTCCTGGAGCCGTCCGAATACGTCGAAAGCGACGGCGAACCGGACTACGCGTTCTATGCCACACAGGCCACACTGAACATCCACGTGGCGCTGCTCGAGCCGGTCTCGGTGGAAGACTTCACCGAGGCGGTCAAGAACATCAAGGAGGGCCCGTTGCAGACGGCCAACCTGGTCGTCAAGTCGGGCACCCCCGACGCCGACGAGTCGCGCGATTTCGAAATCACCAGCGACGCGCCGATGACCTTCAGCCCGGACCCGGAAGACCCGGCCTACTTCACCACCGTCGAGGCCTCGGTCAACTCGTCCATCGCGGAATGGCTCAAGAGCGCCAAGCCCGAAGGCAACGAGATCAGCAAGCGCTTCCTGCTCAGCAGCACGATCGGCGCCACCGTCGCGGCCGAGTCACAGTGGCGCGCGTTGTTCGCCATCGTGGCGGCGCTGGTGGTCGTGGTCATCTACATCCGCATCCGTTTCGCCAGTGTGGCCTGGGGCCTCGCGGCCGTGGTCGCGCTGCTGCACGACAGCTTCGTCGTGGTCGGCATGATCGGCCTGGCGGATTTCGCGGGCGCGGACATCAAGATCGACCTGACCGTGGTGGCCGCGATCCTGACGGTGATCGGCTACTCGCTGAACGACACGATCATCAACTTCGACCGTATCCGCGAGAACATGAAAGCCGACCGTCTGGCGACGGGCGGAAAGACGCCGCTGAAGGACATCATCAACACCTCGATCAACCAGATGCTATCCCGCACGGTGATGACCTCGGGCACCACGGCCGTCACCACGCTGGCCATGCTGTTCCTCGGCGGCCCGCTGCTGAAGGGCTTCGCCTTCGCGATGACGATGGGCATCGTGGTCGGTACCTTCAGCTCGATCTACATCGCCGGGCCGATCCTCCTGATTTTCGACCGCAGCGGCAAGGGCGCCCTGCTGGACCTGACCGAGGAGGAAAAGGAAGAGCACGACCGCGCCCAGGCCAAGGCCGACAAGAAGGGCAAGGACGACGACGAAGAGGACGATGCCGGATCGGATTCGGATGCCGACGCCGGACCGGAAGACGAGTCCGAAAAGCCCGAGGCTGAGGCAAAGAAGGACGAAGCGGAAGAAGAGGACAAGCCCGCGGATGAAGACAAGCAGGACGGCAAGGACGAAGAAGAAGAGAAGTCCGACGAGGACAAGAAAGACTAACCCTCGGATGATTTCCCAATAGAATAAGGCGGCCCCCCACGGGCCGCCTTATTTCGTGGAGTACCCATGGACATTGCCGGTCTGCGCAAACAGATCGACGAGATCGATGCCGAGTTGCTCGCGCTGCTGGACAAGCGCACGCGCCTCGCCATGGACATCGCACAGGCGAAACTCGAGCAGAACCTGCCGCTGCACGACCCGCAGCGCGAGGCTGCCATGCTACAGTCGGCCATCGACGGTAGTTTCGAGACACTCGCCCCGCAGGAGGCCGAAGAGTTCGTGGCCGCGCTGCTGCCGCTGACACGCCGTTGGGTCGTGCGCCGCCGCCGCGCCGCGCACGTTACGCCGCAGCGAATCGCGATCATCGGCCTCGGGCTGATCGGCGGCTCGCTGGCGAAGGCGCTGAAACGCGCCACCCCCGCGCACACCCTCACCGGCGTCGACCTGGCGGACCACCTGCAGGGTCCGCGCGATTCCGGGCTGTTCGCGGAGTTGTTCACGCCGGATGAAGGCGGCAAGGCCGTGACGAATGCCGACGTCGTTTTCCTGTGCACGCATTTCGAGAAAACCATCGAGTTGCTGCCGGCGCTGGCTGATGACACACCCGTGGAGGCCACCGTCACCGACGTATCGGGCATCAAGGAACCCGTAGCCAAGGCCGCCGAGGAAGCCTTCAAAAGCCCCAGCGCCCCCCACTTCGTCGGCGGACACCCGATGGCAGGCAAGGCCGCCAGCGGCTTTGAGAACAGCGACCCGGAACTGTTTGAAGGTCGCCCCTGGGTGCTGACCCCCACGCCGCACGATCCCGTCGACAAGATGCGCCGCCTCAGCATCCTGATTGAAAGCGTCGGCGCGCACGTCGAACTGCTGTCGCCATCCGAGCACGACCGAACCATGGCCGTGGTCAGCCACCTGCCGCAACTGATGTCGGTCGCGCTGATGCTGACCGCGGGCGGGCGCGACGCCGACGTGGCGGGCCCGGCCTTGCGCGAGATGACGCGGCTGGCGGCTTCGCCCGCGTCGCTCTGGAACCGGCTGGTAGGGCGCCTGCGCAAGGAAGTGATCGGCGAGTTGCAACGGGCGCAGTCGTACCTGACCGAGCTCGAAATGGCGATCAACTTCGAAGAGCCGCTGGACAAATGGTTCGACCGCGCCAACAAGCTCAGGGCCGAGCTGGAAGCAGACGAACAGAAACGCAACGAAGGCTGAAGCATGCCGGACCCCGACCGCCTGGCGGAGCTGTCGTCCGCCCTCGATGAGTTCCTGCGCACGCGCGAACTGGAGCAAGGGCGCGAACTCCCGCCGGAAGCACCGACGCTCGAGGACCGCCGCGCCGAGTTGAACGAGAAGTTCTGGGTCATCGTTCGACAGCTCGTGAGCACGGCCCTGCCGGAAGGGCCCGACGAGCCGCTGCAGCTAAGCGATGCCGGCCGGGCATTGATTGATTTCGGCGTCTTCCCGCACCCGCTGCTGGATGAGCTGCGCGGCAAGCTGGACACGGGCTCGCGCGTTGAGGGCGTGGTGCTGTTTCACGATTCCTTGAACGCCGTGCTCGATGACGCTTTGCGCCGCGACGTGATCGCCGAATTCCGCCGGGACATCGACGCGCTCGGGCGGGACATTGCGCTCTGGCCGGACACCCACCTGGCGCACATCCACTACCGGAACGCGAAGATCAAGGACGTGCTCGGCGACACCACCCGTGGGCAGCACGTGCTTCGGCTGTTGTCGGAAGTCGACGAGAAGCTGGAGCAGTACAAACGCCTCGAAGCGCGCGAGTCTGCAGGCGACCTCGGCGCCGACGACCGCAAGGCCTGGGGCACGATTCGCCACTTCGTCGACGCGCGCCTGAAGGAAGTCGGCGAAACCGTCGGCTCGTTTGCAAGCACGCCCGACCCCGGCAGCAGCGCGACGGCCGCGGAAGCCCTGGCGGCAACCGAGGCCGTGCAGTCGAGCGTTGCCCACCTGATCGAGTTGCACGAGAAGCAACGCGCACTCGAGGAGCAAGTGCTGGAGCAGCAAGCCGCTTCCCGAAGGGTCACTCGTCCCGAGCTGGAAAAGGCACTCAATCGCGAACTGTCAGCTGTGGCCGGGTTGCTGCGTCTCGCGGCGCGCTACGTGCACTACAGCGAATGCGCCGTGCCGGTGGATGAAGCCGTCGAGTTCATCGATGCAGATCGCGCCGCCGACGCCATGCAGCGCATGCTGCGTTTCGATCCCAGGTTGATCGACAACCCGCTCGCCGCGCGTTTCGGCCCGCCGGAATTACTGCTGGCGCCCGGCATCGGCGACGGCGTGTTTGACGCGTCACGCAACCGCTGGGTCGTGCCGCAGCGATGCACCCGCAGCGCCGCCGAGAGCCTGGCCCACGCGGCCGTGCTCTACCGGCTGGAGATCGACTCGAAGGAGATGAAGAAGGCGTTGCTTGCCAGCTATCGCGAGAGCATCCCGGCCAACCGCAACGTGCGCGCGAACCTGAAGCTGCGCACCAACCTGATCCGCGACTACATCAACTGGATGACGCTGGAGACGTTCGGCGAGGAAGTGCTGTCGCGCGAAACGCGTGAGTGGTTCGAGCGGCACATAGCCCCGAACAAGAACGAGCCGTGGCAGCCGCCGGAATATCGCGGCATGAATGAATACCAGTTGAAGGCCGAACTCAAGGAACTGGACGAACTGGTGGAAAGCGCCGATCACGAATACCGCATCGGCGTGCTCGAATGGATGCTGGCGCGTGAAGACGAGCAGGCAATCCGCGAAAGGGTCCTGCCCAGGCTCGACCGCGCCATCACACTGGATGCGGACTTCCCGGCGCCGGTCTATTCTGCCGCGATCCTGCGCATGCACCTGAAGGATTTTCAGAAGGCGATCGCCGGGTTCCGCAGGTTCACCGAACTGGTGCCGAGAAGCTGGTGGTCACGCAAAGCCATCGAGCTGTGCGCTCACTGCCGATAGCTTGTGGCACGGGCGCCCCCGCCCGTGACCGACATGGGCGGGGGGCGCCCATGCCACGTGCCTAGCCGGCCGACGCGACGATGTTCTTCATGTCGCGCACGGCATTTTCCAGCCCGGTGAAGACCGCGCGGCTTACGATCGAATGCCCGATATTCACCTTCTCGACGGGCACCTGGCGCAGCAGTCTTTCGACGTTGTGGTAGTTCAGCCCGTGCCCGGCGTGGACGTCCAGCCCAAGCTCCCATGCGCAGTGCGCGGCGGTCTCGATCGCATCGAGAGCCTTGTCGATTGCGTCCGCGCCTTCGGCGTGCGAGTACGGCCCGGTGTGCAGCTCCACGATGTCTGCACCCGCCTTGTGCGCGGCCTCGACCTGGTCCATCGCCGCGTTGACGAACACGCTCAGCCCGATGCCGGCTTCCTTGAACCGCTCGGCCGCCTTCTTCAACGCGTCGGCGTTCTTCACTGCGTCGAAGCCGTCCTCCGTCGTCTGCTCTTCGCGGCGTTCCGGCACGATCATCACCTCGGCCGGCTTCACCTCCAGCGCTACCTTGATGATCTCCTCGTTCAACGCCATCTCGAGTTGCAGGCCGCTTTGCACCACCTGCCGGAGCAGTTTCACGTCGCGGTCGGTGATATGGCGGCGATCCTCGCGCAGGTGGCAGACGATGCTGTCGGCGCCGTTCTGCTCGGCGATCAGGGCGGCGTAGACAGGTTCCGGCTCGCTGCCGCCGCGGGCATTCCGGACCGTGGCGATGTGGTCAACGTTTACTCCGAGGAGGGTCATCCGGCTTCTCCGTTCGCTTTGGTGGGCTTCGCGTTTATACTTTCCAAAGATGCTAGTCCTCGGAATCCATGACGGCAAGGACCCCAGTGTCGTGCTGATGCGCGACGGCGCGGTGGAACGTATCGGCTTCGAGGCCGACTACGTCGATGATCCATTTGAAATCAGCGGGTTCCCGTCGCATGCGACCGAACACCTGATGGCCGTCGAAGGGCTGAGCGGCGACGAAGTGGATGTGATCGCGTTCGCCGGGCAACACCTGGCTGAGCCTCGAACCCGCCGCGAACTGCTGAAACAGTTTGCCGAATCCGGCACCCTCCGCGCGTTCTCAAAGCGGCTGCTGAAGACCGCCGTGCCGTTCACCAGCCGCAAGCCTTCGCGCCGTGACCGCCTGCGCCACCTGGAAAAGCTCGGGCTGAAGCCGGACCGCAGCACGTTCATCGACCACCACCTCGCGCAGGCCGCCGTGGCCGCCGCGGGCACGCACAGCAAGGACGGGCGCCTGCTGGTGCTGTGCTGCGAGGGCTCGGGGGACGGAATTGCGGCTTCGGTGCACGTCAGCCGGGGCGGGCGCCTCGACCGCGTGGCCACCATCGGGGACGATAACAGCCTGGGTTCGTTCCTTGAAACGGTGACGTTCCTGCTCGGCATGGTGCCCGAACGCGACGAAGGGCTGCTGATGGAACTGGGCGGGCTGGCGCGCGGGCCGCAGCTTTCGAAGGTCACCAAGCGGCTGAGCATTCTTTTCGATTTTGACCCGCTGCTTCCGCTGAACTGGCGGCGCTCGGGCAACCTGCCTGAGACGTATGACTGCGTGGAGTTCCTGCGCGTCCACCTGCGCCGCCGCCGGTTCGACCACATCGCGGGCGCCACCCGCCGCTTCCTGGAACAGTTCCTCGGCCAGTGGATCGACCGCTGTGCGTTGAAGACGGCCTGCGAGTCCGTGGTGTTGACCGGCAGTGTGTTCGGGCTGCGCTCGCTGTACCCGGCGCTTTCGAACTGCACCCGCGCCGGCCAGCTCACGATCTGCCCCACCCCCACCGACGCGGGCAATGCCATGGGCGCCGCGATCATGGCCCTTGCCGAGAAGAAGGGCGTCGAGCACGTGCTGCCCCTGGGGCAACCGTGGCTGGGTGAAGACGCGGGCGAAGGTGACTGCGCCGAGTTCGCGCGCAAAGAGGAAGCCCGGGGCGGCGTCTGGGTCGACCAGCCCGAAAACCTTGAGGAGCGCGCGGCCGAGCTGATCGCGGGCGGGGCGCTGCTGGGCCGGATTACCGGGCGCGTTGACATGTCAAGGCTGGGGCTCGGCAACCGTTCGCTGCTGTGCCGGGGCGACCTGCCTGAGTTGCGCATCGCCAGCCAGCAACTGCTGCGCCCGGACGTGTTCTGGCACGAGGTCCCGACGCTGATGCTGAACACGGAACTCGAAAGTGAATTCCTCGGCACCGAAAAGCTCCCGCTGGACAGCGTCGGCGAATACTGGCTCAAGCCGCGCCGCCCGCAGATCTGGACGGGGCGCATGAATCCCAACGCGCCGGTGCCGGTACAGGTGACCAACGAAGGCGCCGACCCGAGCACCGCCGCGCTGATACGCCAGTTCCGGAAGGCCGCCGGGCGTACGCCGCTGCTTTGCACGCCGTGGCTGAACCGCCGCGGGCAGCTTGTGCGCACGATCCAGGACGCGCGCGAAAGCTGGCGGACGCAGGGGCTCGACGGGGTCATCGCGGGCCCCCACATAGTGCTGCGCCGCGCCGACCCCGACGCGACCAAGCCGAAACACGCCGAGCTCGCCCGGCGGGCATTCTATGGCGGGTTGTAGGGTTACTCTTCGCCGCGCAACAGGCGGCGCTTGGTCGGGTTGATCATCAACTTCAAAGCTGCCTTGATGCGCTGGCCGGCCTCGGTGCCGTACATGGCTTCCATCGCGTCCATCAGCGCGTAGGCCTTGTCGTCGGTGTACGGGAACCACGCCACCCGGCGCCCGGCGTCTTCGCCCTCGACGATCAGCTTGGCGCGCAGCATGTTCTGCGGGCCGCCGATGCCGCGCGGCGATTCCGCCCCCACCGGCACGCCGCCCGCGACGGCCGTCCCGCCGAGGATTGGCTCGTTGAAAGCAATCCTCCCGGCCGGGAGTTCTTCCAGCACCAGACGGTCAGCGCGCGCGGCGTCGCCCATCACGCTGAGGTTGTTCGCCGGCAGGACACGCAGCAGGCGCGCGGCTTCTTCGGCGGGGTTGTCCGTGCGGTACAGCGCGCAGCCCGGGCCTTCCAGCCGCTGGCTCGACAGTTTGGCCTTGGGGGACAGTGCCTCGATGACGGCTGCCTTCCAGTGGATCCAGCGTCCCGGCTCTTCGCCGGCCGGGTAGGTTACGCGTGCGCCCTTGGCGATGGCGTCCTCGATCAGCATTTGCGCCCGGCGCGGGTTGTAGGTGTCATTGATCGCGGCAAGCTGCGCGTGGTGGCTGTTCATCGTGCGGATGGCGTCGATGAACTTCATGCGGAACTCGTCGTAGACCTTGTCGTGGACGACGATGCGTTCGAGTGTTCCCTGCTGCATGCCGCCGGTCGCGAACGCCGCCGTGAGCGCGCCCGTGACGGCCCGCTCGACGTCCGCGTTCTCGAGCACCAGCATCATGTCTTTGCCGCGGCGCACGGGGTGGAACTCGCAGCCGCTGTCCGCGCACAACACGGCGAGGCGCGAGGCAACGTCGTCGTTGCCCTCGTAGATGAACTTGTCGGGGCGGGCGTCGGCGATCACGCGCATGGTTTCGCTGTCGCCGGCGATCACCTGCACGAGGTCTTCCGGGAAATTCGCGCGGCGGAACATCTTGCGCATGTTTTCGTTGATGCGCGGGTGCAGCTCGGAGGCGCACACCAGCACCGAGTTGCCGGTGGCCAGCGCGTCGATCGCGAGCGTCATCGGGAACGCAAATGGCGACTGCGACCCGTTGGCGATCACCACCACGCCGTAGGGCGCCATGCGCACCGTCGCGCTTACGCCTTCCATGGTGGGCGGCGGCCCGGCCGTGTGCTGGTCCACGAGCAGCGGCGGCACCAGGTCTTCGAGGCTGCGCAGGGCTTCCAGCACGGGCAGGTACTCGCCGACCAGCGTTTCGACCATCGGGCGCCCGATGGCCGTTGCCATGGACGGCACGTAGTCGCTGCGCTGGGTGACCAGCTCGTGGCGCAGGGCATCGAGAAACGGCAGCCGCTGCTCGAAGCGCAGCTTCTGCCATTCCGCCTGCGCCTTGCGGGAGCGGTCGAGGATGGGGCCTGCTACCTCGGAGGGTTCTTCGGTCGTCGGCAGCGGCATTTCACCGCTCGCGGCCGCGACCGATGCCGCCAGCGACGCGTCGCCCTCGGCGCCCCAGGTGTCGTCCGCGGCGATGGTTTCAGCTTCGCCCATGTTGCTGGCGACTTCGGCGGCCCGCTTTTTCCACTCGTCCTTGAGCGCCGGGACTTCGCGGGTTTCGAGGTCGTCAAACGGGTCGGCCTTCTTGCCCGCGAGCTTGGTGGCTTCCTCGCCGCTGTCGTCTTCGTCTTCGTCGCTTACGGTCTCGAATTCGTCCCGGGCTTTCTTCACCTCGCGGGTTTCGTCCTTGGAGCCGGGACTTTCCGGGTCCGCGGCGACAGAGGCGATCGAGTCGAACGCGGTCTCCTCCATCGCCTTGCGGCGGGCTTCGGTGTCTTCCTTGCCGGCGACGATGGTGTCGGTGGTTGAGCCCGGCTTGTCCGGGTTCACGAACACGCCGGCGATGCTTTCGGGCTCGTCGTCGTCGGCATCCTCTTCGGCCGGGTCGGGTACGGCCGGCATTTCGCGCGTCTCGAATTCCGAGCCGGGGCGCCCGGTGTCGACGTGGCTGCGCACGACGCCGTCGCCGCTTTCGCTTTCCGGTTTCTCTTCGTGTTCACTCATTGGCTGATTGAAACGATCCCGTCGGCCTTCATACGCTCCATCACACCGGCTGTGGGCCCGTCGTCAACTATCTCGCCGTCCACGAGCCGGATAATGCGGTCCGTGCGGGCGGCAAGGTCGAGCGAGTGGGTTACCACAACTATGGTCTGGCTTTCCTCTTTTACCAGCTTCTCGAACAGGGCGAAAACGTTGTCCGCGTTGGTTGTGTCGAGGTTGCCGGTCGGCTC
>JAGQRI010000327.1:13850-21237 GCA_020425515.1 Planctomycetota bacterium
GAAAGCTTGCCGGGCGGTCGGTGGGTTTTGTTGCCGATGCCCATTTCGGCCAGCAGGCTGTGGGCGCGCTCTTTGGCGTCGCTGTGGGCCACGCCGCGCTTGTACATGGGCATCATGACGTTTTCGAGCGCAGTGAACTCGGGCATCAGGTAGTGGAACTGAAAGATGAACCCGAGCTTGCGGTTGCGCAGCTCGGCCAGCTCCAGGTCTTTCATGCGGCGGGTGTCGTGCCCGTCGATCAGCACCTGGCCGCTGTCCGGGCGGTCGAGGGCGCCGAGCAGGTACATCAGCGTGGACTTGCCGCTGCCGGACGGGCCGACGATGCTGCAGAACTCGCCCTGGTGGATCTTGAGGTTCAGACCCTTGAGCACCTCCACGGCGGTCTCGCCCTCACCGAGGGTGCGTCGCAGGTCGATGCACTCAACCACGACCTTGCCGCGTTCGCGATGGTTCAACTCAAGCATGAAAGGCCCGCACTGTCGAACGAAGGCCCCAATCATAGCCAATCATCAGCAAAAGGGCGACAGACGGCCTAGCTGTGCCCCCGCAGGATGGCGACCGGGTCGAGTTGCCCGGCGCGCATGGCGGGGAGGATCGCCGCCAGCATGGACACAACCAATGCCACGCCTCCCGCGAGCAGGTAGTGGCGGGGCAGGTTGTTCACCAGCAGGGTGTGCGTGTCCAGCACCGCGAGCCTCGGGATCGGCACAGTGCCCAGGAATTCGACCACGTAGTAGCCGACGCTGCAGCCGACCAGTACGCCCAGTAGCCCGACACCGAAGCCGAGGCCCAAATAGGCCAGCATGATCTCGCGCCGGCTGTAGCCGATGCTTTTGAGCAGCGCAATCGAATCCAGTTTGTCGATTACGGTCATCATCAGCACGTTCAGAATCCCGAAGCCGGCCACGATCAGCACCCCGACGCTGACGATGTTCGTCAGCATGCGGTTGGTCTGCATCAGCGAGATGATGTGCGTGTTAGCCTCCTGCCACGAGACGGCACGTTTGCCCGTCAGTTGCTCGATGTCGCGGGCAACCTCAAGCGCGTTGTCGTAGTCGTGCAGGCGCACATTCAGGCGGTTCACCTCGCGCCCGCGCCCCATGATGCGTTGCGCTACCGAGAGCAAGGTGTAGGCCGTACGCAGGTCCACGAAGGTCACGCCTGTGTGGATGACCCCGACGACGCGCAGGCTGTGCGGGTCGCCGGCGCTAAGGCGCACGGTGACGAAATCGCCACGCTGGGCGCCCAGGTTGTCGGCCATGCCCTTGCCGAGGATCACGCCACCGCCGGATGCGTACAGGTCGCTCAGCGTGCCGCTTGTTAAATCTTTCTCCAAATCCACGACGCGCTGGTGGCGCTCCGGGATGATGCCGACCATGTCGCCGCGCGCCTCGCTGCTGCCGAAATTGACGATCGCCGACCCGACCATGCTGGGTGACGCGGCCTCGACTTCCGGCATGGCTTCGAGCGCTTCCAGCAACTCGGTCGGCTTCTCGATGCGCGGCGGATCGTGCGGGGCCGGTTCGTGCGAGAGCGTGACGATGCGCCCGTCTTCGCTCCAGTCGTCGGCCAGCCCGCGACCGCCCGTCGGCGGGTAGTCGTACACCTGGATCTGCGGGCTGGTCTCGACGGTGCTCAATGCGAACTTCGTTTGAAACCCGGACATCACCGCATTGACCGCAATCGTGATGATCACGCCGCTGGCCACGGCCCCCACCGAGACGCTGGTCCGGAACAGGTCATGCGAAAGCTGCCGGTGAATCAGCAGGAAGATGGCGCGAAAGACGCCCATCACGCATGTCCGCGCAGGGTTTCTACCGGGTCGAGGCGTCCGGCGCGCATGGCGGGCAGCACGGACGCGATTAGCGTGACGATCATGGCGGCAACGCCCGCGCGCACGTACAGGTACAGGGCGTTGTTCATCACCAGGTGCTCGCTCTCGATCAGACCCTTCATCGGGATCGGCAGGGTGCCCACGAACTCGGTCAGGTAATAGCCGAACACGCAGCCGCTGAGCACGCCCACCAGCCCGATCACCGCGCCCTCCATCAGGAAGATCATGGTGACGTCGCGCCCGCTGAAGCCCATCGATTTAAGCATGGCGATCTCGGGCAGCTTCTCCATCACGAGCATCACCAGCACGTTGAGGATGCCGAAGGCTGCGACGATCATGATGCCGCCGGTAACGAGGTAGGTGATGGTCTGCTGGATAACGAAGATCGACAGGAAGTTCTCGTTGGCCTCCTGCCAGCTTTCGGTGCGGTAGTGGATCATCCCCTCGATCTTGGCCGAGGTCTCGCGAGCCGACTCGTAATCCTTCAGGCGCACCACGATCTGGTTGACGTCGCGCCCCATGCCGAGCAACTGCTGGGCGACGCTGATCAATGTGTACGCGCGCGAGTAGTCGATGGTGGTCACGCCGGTCTTGAAGATGCCGACGATTTTCAGCGGGCGCGTGTCGCCGTCGCGCAGCTTGATGTTGACGGTGTCGCCCTTCTTCACACCCAGCAGGTCGGCGATGCCGGCGCCGAGCAGCATCGCGCCGCCGGACGAGTACAGGTCGTAAACGCGCCCGCCCTCGATGTAGGTGTCGATTTCGTTGACGGCCTCCTGGTCCTCGGGCTCGATGCCCATCAACCCGACGCCGCGCTCACGCGAGCCGAAACTGACGATGGCCGTACCCACCACGTTCTGCGCCGCGGCCTCGACCTCGGGCATGTTGCGGAGCATCTGGACGATCTCGCCGGGCTTCTTGATGCGGCGCACGCGGTCACGGGGGCGTGCGCCCTCGACGGTCGCCACGCCGTGGGTCTGCTCGCTGAGCCAGGTGGCGAACTCGTCCGGTTGCTGGCGCTGTTCGTCGTAGATGGTGATGTGCGGGCTGCTCTCGATGGTCTCGGTGACGAACTTCTTTTCGAAGCCGGTCATCAACGCGCTGAGCATGATCATGAACATCACGCCGACACCCACACCCGTCACGGATATGACGGTGCGGAAGGTGTTGTGCACCAGGTGGCGGCGGGCGATCTTGATCAGCGGGACGGGGTTGATCACGGCTCCTTGGTGGTGACGCGCGCGCCGTCGGACAGGTCCTTGATGTTGGAAACCGCGACTATGTCGCCGTCGCTCAGTCCGCTCTTGGCTTCGCAGCGGCTGAAGTTGACCAGCCCGAGCTCGACCTTCACTTCGCTGACACGCCCGTCGCGAACCACGAACACCGTGTTGTTCAGGGTCAGGGCGGGACGCGGAAAGGTGACGGCGCCTTCGCGGCTGGCGACCACGATGCCCAGCTCGGCCGTCATGCCGGACAGCGGGCGGGCGGTGTCTTCGACCTCGACGTAGCTTTTCAGCGGGTCGTTGCCGACCGGCACCAGCCTGGCATTCGAGAACTCGACCTTGATGGTGAATCCTTTGGTGTCACGGTCGGCATCCGGCAGGATCTCGAACACGCGCCCGACCACCAGCGTCTTCTCGTATCCGGCGAGGCGGATGTTCACCTTGCGGTCGTCCTGGACGCGCCCGATGTCGTCCTCATTGACCTCGGCCTCGATGATCAGCCTGCGCAGGTCGCCGACCTTCGCCACTTCGGTCCCCGCGGGCGCGAACTCGCCGACGTCCAAGGGCAGGGTCAGCAGCACGCCGTCGATCGGCGCGGTCAGGATGTCGTCCGTTTCCTGCGCCGCGAGCGTGTCGAGTTCGCTTTGCGCGCGGGTTTGCGCGGCCTGCAGGTCCTCCAGCGCCTGGGCGTATTGCTGTTGCAACTGGCGCAACTGCTGCTCGGCGACGTCGGCCGTGGTCTTGGCCTGGTCGTAGGCGTCCCGCGAGATGCCCCCGGTGTCGAGCTGTGCCTTCAGGCGCTGCTCGCGTGAGCGGGTGTCCTTGGCGCGGTCGTTGGCCTCGCCGATCTGGAGCTCGAACGCCTTGCGGTACGGGCTGTTCTCGGCCAGTTGTTCTGACACGCGTTTGATTTCGGCTTTCGCGGCGTTCTTGCGCGCGTCGAGGCTGGAGTCGCGCAGGCGCAGAATCGGGTCGCCGGCGTGTACCACGTCGCCCTCGGCGAACATGGCCTTCGTCCGCGGCGAGTCATAGATGTGGGCGATCACGGCCGCGCGCTGGGCACGCAGGACCCGGCGATCAGCGGCTTCGACGTGCCCGGTGGCGTAGACGGTTTCCTGCGCCGGGCCGACCTGGACGCTGGCCGTCTCGACTTCAACGGGCTTGAACGCGGCACTGAGTATCGCCAGCAGCCCGGCGAGCATGATCAGGGCGAAGGTTACGATTACGAATATGCGTCTCACGGGCAATCCCGGCAGGTGTACCGCCGGGATTATGGCCCGTGGGACGGTTTGTGAAAGGGGCTATTCCCGGCGCCACTCATCGCGCAGGACGCCCATCATGACCATGTCGATGTATTTTCCCTCGACGAACATGTGACTGCGCAACACGCCTTCACGCTCAAACCCGGCGGCCTCGTAGGCCTTGATGCCGCGCTCGTTGTCGGCGTTCACCCGCAGGTAGATGCGGTTCAGGTTTAGCGTGTCGAAGCCGTAGCGCAGCATCGTGCGGGCGACCTCGCGCCCGTAGCCTTTGCCCCACTCCTCGGGGCGTCCGATGAAGATGCCCCATTCGGCGTGACGGTGAAGCGCCGAGATTCGATGCAGCCCGGAGTTGCCGAGAGGCGCGTCGGAACCCTTGATGCCGAACGTGAGGATGACATCCGTGGCGTTGTCCGGGGCCGGCATTTCGGCGTGGCGTTCCATCCACTTGGCTTCCGCTTCTTCCGTGAACGGATAACGCCCGATCAAGAGGTTACGCCTGACGCGCGGGTCCTGCAGCGTCTGCGTGAAGAAGCCGGCGTCGCGTTTGCTGGGTGCGCGAAACCACAATCGTTCTGACTCGAGAAATGAACTCATGGCTCGTCCTTTCGATCCAGAACGGTTGCCGGTTTCACACCGCCGGGGAAATCCGCTAGAATGCCTGCATGACCGAACCGGACGAAAAATTCATCAAGGCGAAGCAGAACATCGCCGAAAAAGGCATCGCCGAGGGCAAGGGCACCGGCATGTTTCCGGTTTCGCGCGACCGCCTGCCGCCGGGCCAGAAACTGGTGACCGCCAACTGGCCGGTGCTGGACCTCGGGTTGCGCCCTGACCTGAAGCGCGAGGACTTCAAGCTCGAGATCAGCGGCGCCGCGGAAGCGCAGACCTTCGACTGGGACAGCTTCAATGCCCTGCCGCAGATCAAGCAGACCACCGACCTGCACTGCGTGACCACCTGGAGCATCTACGACGCCGAGGTCGAAGGCGTGCTGTGGGCCGAGTTCCTGCGCCACATCAAGGTGCACGAAGACGCCACGCACGTGATGTTCAGCGCGCACGACGGCTACACGACGAACCTGCCGATGAGCGAATTGGCGATGCCCAACGTGGCGATCGTGCACAGCTTCGGCGGCAAACCTCTGACGCGCGAACACGGCGGCCCCGTCCGCATGTGGGTGCCGCATCTTTACGCCTGGAAGGGCGCCAAGTGGCTCAAGGGCATCGAGTTCCTGACCGAGGACCGCAAGGGCTTCTGGGAGGTGCGCGGCTATCACAACCACGGCGACCCCTGGAAGGAAGAACGCTACAGCTAGGCTTGCGTACGAGCCGTAACTTTCAAGACTGGCCCGTAAGGGCCGGTTTTCATTGAGGGCAGGATGGTTTGGCTGGGCAGAATCTTGCGTTGGGGCAGCGGGATTGTGGTCGGGCTGTTCGTGTTCGCGTACGTGGCGACGCTGCTGGCCGAAAACACCTGCAACCTGCTGAACGATCCCCCCAAAGACATCGACCGCAAGAGCACCCAGTTGCTGTCCGCCGTCGGGACCACCCAGCGCTGGAACATGTTCGCCCCGAACGTCGGCACGCTATCGTATTCGCCGATCGTGGTGATCGTGTTCAAGGACGGCAGCCGGCTGGCACTGCACTCAATCGTCGAGCCCGAGTTGCCGGGCTGGGACCACAAGTACCCGATCCCGAACGACGTCGAGGGCGACGTGCGCAATTACGCCTGGCGCTTTCACGTCGGAGACGGGCGCATCCGCAAGTACGAAACCCGCGCCGCCAGCAGCAAGCCGGGCTGGTGGAAAGTCCGCACCAACTACACCCGCTGGCGCGTTCAAAAGTGGCTGGACGCGCACCCCGACCGCAAGGACCAGATCGCACGCGTCGAGTTATGGCGCGCCAAGATCCGCCACCCCGGCAACGGGCGCGTGCTGAACTGCGAAAGCGTCGAGGTACTGCCGATTTCGCCCGGCATGGACCCGGACTGGCCGGTCAAGATCGACCCGTTCTTCCCGCTGTACAGGGGCTGAGTTGCTCGCGCGCCTGCTGAAAACCGTGGTCGACTTCTGGATTAAGCCGGTGCGGGCCGAGCCCCTGGCCGCCTTCCGTATCTGCATCGCGCTGATCGTTTTGATCGACACCAGCTTCACGCTGTTGCCATACGCCACGGACTGGTTCGGCGCGCATGGGCTTTACCCGGCCGACTCGATCAAGAGCTTCGTCAACTCCTACTGGCGCTGGTCGTTGCTGCCACCGGACGCGAGCGACACGACGGTGCGGCTGGGTCTCTGGGCTCTAATAGCCTTCGCCGCCACTTCGGTGCTGGGGCTGTTTACGCGCGTGTCCACGGTCGGCATGTGGGCGCTGCTGGTCAGCTACCAGATGCGCAACCCGGTGATCCTGAACGGCGGCGACATCCTGCTGCGCGCATCCACCTTCTGCCTGGTGCTGATGCCTTCCGGCGCGGCCTGGAGGCTCGACAACCTGCTGCGCCGCAAGCTCATGCGCCCTATCCAGCCGGCCCTGTGGCGCAAGCTGCTGTGCCTGCCGCTGACGCACGTCGCGCGCTGGGAAGAGGTCTTCCGCGGCGAATCCTCAACGGGCTTGGTTCGTCCCTGGAGCCTGCGGATCGCGCAGATCCAGTTGGTGATCGTGTACTTCTACACCGGCGTCGACAAGGTCCGCGGTGTCCAGCTGAACGGGAGCCTGGGCGACTGGGTGGGCGGCAAGGCCGTCGGGCTGGCGCTCAGCCATGGGACGATCGCGCGTTTCGGTTTCCTGGCGGGCTGGCCTTGGTGGATATTCGCGCCCGCAACCTGGATAACACTGGCATGGGAGATCGCGTTTCCGGTGTTAGTCTTGTGGAAGCGCACGCGCTGGTATGCGCTGAGTTTCGGGTACGTGCTGCACGTGGGCATTTTCGCGACCATGGAGGTCACCCACTTCAGTTGGACGATCCTGAGTTTTTACTGGCTGATGATCCCGGGCGCGGTGTTGATCGACATGGCAGGCAAGGCGACAGGCTCGGTTGAGAAGCGCATCTACACCGTCTTCTATGACGGCATGTG
>JAGQRI010000038.1 GCA_020425515.1 Planctomycetota bacterium
AGTGATTATGAGTTCGAGAGCGTAGCGGCAGGCAAAAACGGCGACTCCGCCGAGCAGAAATAACGGACAACATTGCTAGGTGAACAGCGTGGCACGGTGCCACGCTGTTCCAATTTGCAACAGGTACATACTCCCGCAAAAACCAACTAGAGTTTGCGAACGCGCTCGGGGATGTCCGGCACGTGCTCAAGCACCTTGGCGATCACTTCGTCGGGCTTGATGCCTTCCGCTTCACCCTCAAAATTCAGGATCAGCCTGTGCCGCAGCGACGGGAACGCGCACTCGCGGATGTCGTCGGCGCTCACGTTGTAGCGCCCGCGCGCCAGCGCCACCATTTTGGCGCCCTTGATGATCGCCTGCCCGCCACGGGGGCTGGAACCCACACGCACGAACTGCTTCACGATGCCCGCGGCCTCCGGGCTTTCCGGGTGCGTCGCCAGCACGATGCGCGCGACGTACTCGGTCAGGTGTTGGGCGATCGGCACTTGCTCGGCCAGTGCGCGCAGCTCAAGGATGCGCTTGCCGTCGACCACCTTGCCGGCCTGGGCTTTGTCCTTGCCCGTGGTGCCCTCGAAGATCGACGCCAGTTCGGCCACACTGGGGCTCTTGACGTCGAGCTTGAACATGAAGCGGTCGAGCTGCGCCTCGGGCAGCGGGTAGGTGCCTTCCATTTCGATGGGATTCTGCGTCGCCAGCACGAAGAAGGGCTGCTCGAACTTCAGGGTGTTTCCGGCGAAGGTGACGCTGCCCTCCTGCATCGCCTCCAGCAGCGCCGACTGGGTCTTGGGCGTGGCGCGGTTGATTTCATCGGCCAGGATGATGTTGCCGAAGATCGGGCCCTTCTGGAATTCAAAGCGCCGGCGCCCGTCTTCCTCGACCACGATGTTCGTGCCGGTGATATCGGCCGGCATCAGGTCCGGGGTGAACTGGATACGGCTGAAAGTGACGTCAACCGCATCGGCGAGCGTGCGCACGAGCATGGTTTTGCCAAGCCCGGGTACACCCTCAAGCAGGATGTGGCCACCGACGACGAAACCGATCAGGGTCTTGTCTACGATCTCGGCGTGACCGACGATGACCTTCGCGATCTCCGCCTTCAGCTTGCTGATGGTCTCGGCGAACTCTTTGGCCTGCTGCTCGATGTCCATGCTGTTCTCCGGCATTGTCGGCGGAATGATAGCGGCAGAGCCACTGAATGTGGACCTCCCGAAGGTTATTTCGCGCTTAGCACCGTCTTAACATTCTCTTGATTTAGTAAGGTTATCTATTTCGCCAAGGAATCTTTATGCCCGCGCAAGCACACCATCTGGCACGTGAACTCGAAGGATTGAAGCGCAACCTGCTGCATGTAGGCAAGCTGGCGCTTGAGGAACTGGGCAAGGCCCTCGAGGCCTACCGCACCCGCGATGTCGCCCTCGCCCGCGAGGTTTCGGTCACCGACAAGGTCCTCGACGCCAAGGAAGTCCGCGTCGAGGAAGAGTGCCTGCGCATCATTGCCCTGCACCAGCCCGTGGCGCAAGACCTTCGCTACGTTGCCTCGGCGTTGAAGATCAACCAGCTCGTCGAGAACACCGGCGATACGGCCGTGCGCATCGCAAACCGGGCCGAGTTCCTGGCTTCGCGTCCCCCGTTGCCGATCGAGGTTGACGTGGCGGGTACGGGCGCGCGGGTTGTCGAGATGTTCGACCGGGCGCTGCAGGCTTTCGTGCAACTGGACGAGCTTGGCGCGCACGAAGTCATGGACATGGACAACGAGGTCGACAACGCCTACCGCAACGCCACCAGCAAGATGATCGCGGTAATGGAGCAGCACTCGGACCAGGTTGAGGTCGCGCTGAACACGATGCACCTGATGCGCCACCTCGAGCGCGCGGCGGACCGCGCCACCGACATTGCCGAACAGGTTCTGTACATCCTTACGGGTGACATCATAAGGCACTCAGAGTAATGGCGAACCCAATGTCTACCGCTACAGGCGCACAGCGCATCCTGATCATCGAGGACGAACCGGACATCACGGAGGTCCTGAAGTACAACCTCGAAAAGAACCACTACCAGGTCGCCACCGCCGGCACCGGCGAAGACGGTCTCGCCGCCGCACGCGACACACTGCCGGATCTCGTGCTGCTTGACCTGATGCTGCCCGGCATCGACGGGCTCGAGGTCTGCCGCAAGATCCGCGAAGACCCCCGCACGCGCGACCTGCTCGTGATCATGCTTACCGCCAAGGGCACCGAAGCGGACGTCGTGGTCGGGCTGACCCTCGGGGCGGACGACTACATCGTGAAGCCGTTCAGCACCTCTGAGCTGATGGCCCGCATCAAGGCCGTGCTGCGCCGCGCCGAGCCGCGCGAAGGCGACAGCGACGACGAGGCCATCAAGGTAGGCCCCCTCGCGATCGACCTGCGCAAGCACGAAGTACGGGTTGACGGCAAACCGATCGAGCTCACACTCAGCGAGTTCAAACTTCTCAGCTTCTTGATAAAGAAGAAGGGCAGAGTGTTTACCCGCGACCAGTTACTGGACGCGGTGGTGGGGCCGGATGTATTTGTCACGGCACGGAACATCGACGTGCACGTGGCGGCCCTGCGCAAGAAGCTGGGCAAGTACGGCAGCTGGATCGTGACCGTACGAGGGGTCGGTTATCGCTTCGAAGAAGTCTAGTATCTGGAGAAGCAAGCTGTTCTGGCGCCTGGTCGCCATGAACACCGCCGCCGTTATCGCGTTCCTCGTCGTCACCAGCCTCTACCTCGAGTTCGAGTTCAAGGGGCTGATGTTCCGCGAAGCCACACACGACCTCGAAACCCGCGCCAACCTGGTGCGGGATAACCTGAACGAACAGGAACCCGACAAGATACAGGAAGCCGTCGCGCGACAGGCCCAGGTGGCAGGTACCCGCGTTACCGTAATCAGCCGCTCTGGAATCGTGCGCGCCGACAGCGAAGCCATCGCCGAAGAGATGGACGACCACAGCACCCGGCCTGAGGTTCGCCAGGCAATTCGCGAGGGCGTCGGCACGTCTGAACGCTATAGCCACACCCGCCACCTCGACTTCCTCTACGTCGCCGTAACCGAACCCGACAACCCTAACGCCGATGTCATCCGTGTCGCGGTACCGCAGAAGGTGATGAGTTCCCGCCTGCAGGTCGTGCGCGACACCATCTTCATCACGGTGGCCTTCCTGTTCCTTGCCGGCTTGGCGCTGAGCTTCGTGCTGGCGCGCTACATCGTGCGCCCCATCGAAGTCGTTCGCACGGCGGCGCAGGACCTCGCCCGCGGCAACCTGGATGTAAAAGTGGAGATGGACCGGCGCGACGAGTTCGGCCAGTTGGTCGGCGCGTTCAACAGCATGGGGCGCGAATTGCAGAACCGCGTCGGGCAGCTCGAGGCCAACCGCCGTGAGATGTCCACCATCATGGACAACATGGCCGAGGGCCTGCTGCTCGTCGATGCCGGCGGCACGGTCATCCTGGCCAATCGCGCCGCCGAAAGCCTGCTGATCACCGGCGACAAGACACTGGTCGGGCGTCCGCTTTGGGAGTCGGTCCGCTTGCCCGAAGTGGACGAGCTGTTGTCCAGCCTGCCGAACCTGCAGGAGCCGCGGCGCATCTGGGTCGAAGATCGCACCCACGGGCCGCAGCGGCGCGTGCTGGCTTTCGTCGCGACGCCGCTGTTCGAGACCGCCCAGGGCGAGCATCACGCGGTACTGCTGATCAGCGACGCAACCGAAGACCAGAAGCTGCTCGAAATGCGCCAGGACTTCGTCGCCAACGTCAGCCACGAACTGAAGACGCCGCTGACAAGCATCAGCGCGTACGTCGAGACGCTCCTCGACGGTGCCGCCGACGACGAAAGCGTGCGGGCGCCGTTCCTCAAAAAGATCCAGACCAACTCGACGCGGCTGTCGAAACTCGTGTCGGACATCCTGAACCTGTCGCGCCTCGAAAGCGGCACCGGCGACGAATCCCGCCAGCACCTCGATCTGAACGAACTCGCCACGGCGTGCATCAACAAGCACCGCGAGACCGCCGAGGGCAAGGGCGTCAAGCTCAACCTGCACAAGGCCGCGCAGCCGGTCGTCGCCCTGGTGAACGAAGAGGATATGACCGAGGCGCTGGACAACCTGGTCGTGAACGCCATCAGTTACACGCCGCAGGGCGGCAGCGTGGACGTGAGCGTGCGCCGCACGGACCTTGGCCTGTTGCTCGAAGTCGAGGATACCGGCTGCGGCATCCCTGAAGACGCGCTGTCGCGCGTGTTCGAGCGCTTCTACCGCGTGGACAAAGCGCGCTCGCGAGCATTGGGTGGTACAGGGCTCGGGCTCGCCATCGTCAAGCACGTCGCCATCAAACACGGTGGGCGCGTGGACGCCGAAAGCGAAGTGGGCAAGGGCAGCCGGTTCCGCATCAGCCTGCCGGCGCCGCAGCCACAGGCCCAGCGGGCCTGAGTCACATCCCGAGTATCCCGAGGATTTGATCGCCGTAACGTTGCGCGCGGCTGGTTCCGACGCGCGGCATGTCTGCCAACTCGGACGCGTCCTTGGGCGGCTCGAACACGAGGTCTTTCAGCACAGCCGTAGGCAGCACCGCCTGCAACCCTACACCCCTGGCTTCGGCTTCCTTCTCGCGCCAGCGCTTGAGCTGGCCCAGCCGGTCGCGCTGGCGCGGGTCCATGCGTAACTTCACCGGGCCCGTGGGGCGGCGCTTGGGCGGGCGCACACCGGTCGGGTTTTTCTGGCCCTCGGCGATCACGGCCAGGATGTCGTCGCCGTGGTCGCGCAGCATCCAGTCGCCGACGCCCTTTACCTGCTCCAGCATGCCGAGGTCGCCGGGCAGACGGCGTGCGAGTTCCAGTAACGTGTGGTCGCCGGTCACGCGGAAGGGCGCGCGGTCCAGTTTCGCGGCCAGGTCGTTGCGCCACGCGTACAGCGCCTTCAATACGCCGCGTTGCTTGTCACTCAGGTCGCCGTGGCCTTTGATCTTGCGGAAGCGCTCCGGGTCGAACTCGCGGCTGCGAGGGACGGCGTCGGCCACGGCGCGGCATTCGATGACGTACTCGTCTTCCAGCTCGAGTTTGCTGAGTTCCGCGTGCATCAGGTCGTGCATCTCGAACAGGTGTTTCGTGTCGTTGATCAGGTAGTGCAGGTGCTCGGCCTCGATGGGGCGGCGGCTCCAGTCGTGGCGCTGCAGTTCTTTCTCAAGCGGAATGCCAAGGTAGCTTTCCACCAGCGCGGCAAGCCCGGTATGCTGCAACCCGAGCAGGATGGCGGCCACGGCGGTGTCGTGCACCAGCCCGAACTCGAAGCCGTAGTCGCGCTTGAGGGCGATCACGTCGTTCTGGCCGGAATGCATCAGCACGGGGACGTCGGAGCGGTCCAGCAGGCGCTGCATGTCGTTGGCGGCCTCGCCCAGCGCGATGGTGTCGATCACCACGTTCACGTCTTCGCTGCTGAGGGTGACGATGCAGACCCGGTCACGGTAGTTGTAGAAGCCGTCCGACTCGATATCGAGCGCGACGCGCGGGGCCTGCATTAACTCGTCAATGACCTCGCCGAACCGATCAGCGTCGGTGACTATCTCTGTTTTTGGCAAAATGAACCTTCCACGCTTTGCGCGGGCGGGGTGGAGGTTCGAGGCCGGGAGCTCAGTGAGCCACTGACCTCGAACCTTCAATTCTCGCCTACGCCTTCCAGTCGCCGGACTTGCCGCCGGTCTTTGCCAGCAGCTTCAGCCCGGCAATCTCCATACCCTTTTCGACGGCTTTCGCCATGTCGTAGATCGTCAGCGCCGCCACGGCGGCCGCGTGCAGCGCCTCCATCTCGACGCCGGTACGCCCCGTGCACTTAACGCTTGCGAGTACGCGAATTCCCGCACGCCCGGCGGAATCCGCGGCGACGTCAGTTTCAAATTCCACTTTGACGCTGTCGATGGCCAGCGGGTGGCACATCGGGATCGCCTCGTGCGTGCGCTTGGCCGCCATGATGCCGGCAATGCGGGCGGTGCCCAGCACGTCGCCCTTTGGCAGGTCACCCGCCAGGATGCTCGCGTGGGTCGCGGCATTCATGCGCACGAACGCTTCTGCGGTGGCGGTGCGCTGGGTGACGGGTTTGCCGCCGACATCAACCATGCGCGCCTCGCCGGATTCGTTGAGGTGCGTCAGGGCGCCAGGCCCTGCTTCGTCGGTTGTGGTTGGCTGTTTAGGGTCAGACAAACGAAACCCCGGAACCTCGTCGTGAGCGCCCACACCTTAGCCGATTCCGCGACCGTTTGAAAGCTCACGCAGAGGCGCAGAGCCACGGAGAAAGCAGCGTACTCGGCAGGCTGGTCGGAAATCAGTTCACCACACGCTAAACTGACTCAATGACCGACCTGTCATCGATCAAAGTCTGGAACTCATTGGCACCGCAGATCGCCGACCACCCGGATACGCCCGAGTGGGTTCGCAAGATCGCTGTGGCCTCAATTTCTGCGCGCGACCCCATTGAGCAAAGACCGCCCTTCACGCTTGATTACGTAACATCGACGGACGTCTTTGAAGTCAGCGAAGGATCGATGGAGAGTATGGACAACATGTTGGAGCTGTTTGCTTCGCGGGAACCACGGAGCAAGGAGGATGTGCAGTTCCAGCAAGCTGCCGCGCGCGATCGCCAAGTTCTCGAAACTCTTGTCGGTAAGAGAATGGGGCAGTTCAGACTAGGTCAGAATGAGCGCAAGCCTGCGCTGCGTGATCGTCTCGCGGGCCAAGAAGTGATGCCGCTTTCGCCTAACTACTGGTTCGACCCCGACACGATGCAACTGCTGCATGCAGCGGCCATGCTTGCGATGCCTTAGCTCCGGATCAGCCGATCATGGCAATGGTCTCGCGGACGGCCTTTTCGATGCCCTCCGCCACATGCGCCACGCTGGGGCCGAGCATGTAGGCCGGCGTCGTCACGATCTTGCGCTCCCTGTCGACGACGAAGTCGCGCACGGCGCAGCCTTCGTGTTTCGCGCCGCACTTCTCGATGGCCTCGGCCGTGCCCGCATCGTTGCCGATGGTCAGCACCGGGTGCTCGGCGCCCAGCACCTTCGCCACCACCGCCGGCGCGATGCAGATGGCGCAGACCGGCTTGCCGGCCTTGTGCACCTCACGCACCAGGCGCGCGACGTCTTCGTTTACATCGGCGTCGGAGCCTTTCACCGCAAAGTTGCTCAGGTTCATGGCCGCGCCGAAGCCGCCGGGCATGACCAGTGCGTCCAGGTCATCGGCCTGCACATCTTTGATGTCCTTGATGTCGCCCCGGGCGATGCGCGCGCTCTCGACCAGCACGTTGCGCTTCTCGCTCTGTTCCTCGCCGGTGAGGTGGTTGATCACCTTGGCCTGCTCGATGTTCGGTGCGCAGCAGATGACCTCGACGCCGATGCGGTCCAGCGCCAGCAGCGTGCAGACGCTTTCATGAATCTCGGCGCCGTCCTTGAAACCGCAACCGGAAAGGATCACTCCAACTTTGTGAGGCATGCGTCGCTCCGCTCCGAAGTCAAAAGGCAAACGTACAAAGGCAAAATAGAAGGACCGAGCACAAGATCGTAGCTCGGTCCCCTGACTTTTGCCTTTTGACTTTCTACTTTTGCCCTCGCGGCGCAGCCGCTACATGTCGTCGCGGTGGGTAATCGTGAGCACTTCGTCGATCGTGGTCGTGCCCAGCAGCACCTTGCGCACGCCGTCTTCCTGCAGTGTGGTCATGCCGTTCTGGCGCGCCTCGTTGCGGATCTTGATGCTGCTCGCCTGCTGGAAGGTCAGCTCGCGGATCACGCTGTTCATCTCGAGCAGTTCGTACACGCCCATGCGCCCGCGGTAGCCCTGGTTCTTGCACTCCTTGCAGCCGACCGCCGCGTAAAGCGTCTTGCCGCCCACGGCCTCGGGTTTGAGGCCCACCGTCTTGAGGTCGACCGGGTCCGGAACCATCGGCTTTTTGCAGTGCTTGCAGAGCACGCGCACCAGGCGCTGGGCGAGAATTGCCTGCACCGCGCTCGCCACCAGGAACGGTTTCACGCCCATGTCCATCAGGCGCGTCAGCGCGCCCGGCGCGTCATTGGTGTGCAGCGTGCTGAACACCAAGTGGCCGGTAAGGGCGGCCTGGATGGCGATTTCGGCCGTCTCATGGTCACGAATTTCGCCGACCAGGATGATGTTCGGCGCCTGACGCAGCATGGCACGCAGGATTCGCGCGAAAGACAACTGGATGCCGTGGTTCACCTGGCTCTGGTTGATGCCGGTCAGGTTGTACTCAACGGGGTCCTCGGCCGTGATGATCTTGACGTCCGGCTTGTTCAGCGCGGTCAGCGCCGCGTACAGCGTGGTCGTCTTGCCCGAGCCGGTCGGCCCGGTCACGAGAAAGATGCCGTTGGGCTTCTTGAGGATCTTCTGGAAGCGGTCGAAGTCGACAGGATGCATGCCCAGCACTTCCAACCCGACCAGGTTCTTCTGCTTGTCGAGAATACGCATCACGACCGACTCGCCCCAGCTGCACGGCAGGGCGCTTACACGCAAGTCGATGTCGCGCCCTTCAACGCGGGTCTTGATGCGCCCGTCCTGCGGGACGCGCTTTTCCTCGATCTTCATCTTGCTGAGGATCTTGATGCGCTGGATCAGCGGACCCTGCAGGCGCTTCGGCGGCGCTTCCATTTCGGAACACTCGCCGTCCACGCGGTAGCGAATGCGCAGCTTCTCTTCCATCGGCTCGACGTGGATGTCCGATGCGCGCTGCTTGATGGCATCGCTGATCAGCAACTGCACAAGCTGCGCGACGTAACCTTCTTCGTCGTCCGTCGCCAGTTCCTCGGCGCCGATGTCCTTGAACGACATGTCGATTTCGCCGTCGCCGTGGATCATCTCGTCCATGCCGCCGATGCCGTAGTACTTCTTCATGGCGGCCTTGACGTGCGATTCCGGCGCCATCACCCAGTCAACTTCGTTGCCGAGGATGAAACGCAGGTTGTCGAGCGCATAGAATTCCAGCACACGGTGCGTCGCGACGGTGACGTTGCGCCCCTTGCGCATGACCGGGACGATCTCGTGCTCTTCAACGACGTCCTTGGTAACCATGCCCGTAAGTTCGGGCGGCAGGTCGTACTTGTTGAGGTTGACGAACTTGACGCCCTGCTGCTTGGCGAGCGCGCGGGCGAGCTTCTCGTCGTCGAGGAAGCTGAGCTCGATCAATGCTTCGCCCAGCATCATCATGTTGTCTTTGCTGTGCTTGAGCCCCTCTTTGACCTGGTCGACTGAGCAGAACTTCAGACCGACGAGGATCTTGCCCAGGGGCATCTTCTTGGACTCTGTCAGCATGCGGTGTTCCTCAAGCGAAGCAGAACGCGGGCCGGGCGGATGCCCGACAGACTACAGAAGGGGGGTTCTCCCGGTGTTCGACGCACACGTTACTGTACCCGCCAAGCCCTAAGTGTCAACGTTTGGGGCGCTGGCGCCGGAGGATTCCCCGCCGTCACCCCGGACAGTAACTAACGAATGAAGCAGGGCCACTGTTCCGCCGCCGCCGGCAACCAGGAATGCAATGCCTGCCGCGAGCCAGGTTGAAAGGCCCAGCCCGCCGCCGAGGTTGAAATCCGTCACGGCGGCCAGCGGGATCCACAGCAGCGATATGCTCGCCGCCGAGGTCAGCAAACGCCGCAGCATTTCGCCGCCGCGACGCTCGCCGTCACGCCCGCGGGCCAGCTTCACGGTTTCCATCCCGTTGGCCATCAGGGCGAACAGCACGACGGCAATCGTCACCCCCATGGCGAACGGCTCGAAGGCAGCAACACCAAGGGCCGGCAGCGCCTCCGATGCGCCGCGGAAGGCGCGCTCGATCGGCAGGTTGTAGCGCGCCCGCGCCTGCAGCAGCCCTATCAGGTCCGAGATCGCGGCCGCCACGGCACCCGGCCCGGCCAGCCACACGGTTTCAAGCAGTGCGCCCGCAACAAGCGCAACCACGGCCAGTACGGCGAAAGCGAATCGGAAATGCAGAAGGCGGCTGGACATCGGTAGCAGATTGAACCAGACGCCTGTTCCGGTCAACGGGAAGCAAACGTCGCGGAAGGTGTTAAGCTGATGTACATGGAAGCGATTCAACCCATCATCCTTGCAGCACCCAGCGCCAACTGCGGGAAAACCGAGCTGGCATGCCGCTTGATTTCGGGGCTGCCGGGCTGCCAGGCGCTGAAAATCACACGCTTCCACCGAGAATCCCACTGCCCGGTCCACGGCGTTGATGAGCAAGGCGAAGACAACTGCGACGGCTGCGCGCCAGCACCGGCCGGGTTCGAGCTGGTCACGGACGACGCAACACTGCGTATGCCGGGCAAGGACTCCGACCGGATGATCCAGGCCGGTGCGGACCCGGTGCTCTGGCTGCGCGCGGCGCCGCACGTGTTCGACTACGCGCTCAAATCCGCCATGAAGCAATTCGACGCCGCCCGCCCGCTTGTGCTGGAAGGCAACTCCGCGGCGACGGTCAGCGACTTCCCGGGGACGGTGGTGCTGCTCTGGCCGCAGAAGACGCGCGGGGTGAAAGCCAGCGTTTTGCCGGCGCTGAAACGCTGTAACGTTCTGGTGCTCGTGGAGTCGGAAGACAGCCCTCCGCGGCGCTGGCCGAAAACCCTGCGTTCGGCGATGGCGCGCCAAAACCTGGAACAGGCGGATCTGCCGGAGCCGTTCTGGCTGACGGCCGACTGGTGGAAATCGCCTGAAACGGGGTCAGAGAAGCCCTTGATTGAGGCACTGACAGTGGGCTGAATGGCTAGGAACGACACAAATTTACAGGATTCGGCAACGCACCGAATGCACAGTTTGTTAGAATATGATATTTGTGAGCTTTGCTCTTGCCTTCGCAGCGGAGAAAAGCACCCTCTTTGAGTTCATTTTGCGGTTTGTGAGACTCGTCAAATTCTCTCAGCCCGCTGGACCGGACACGAGCACCGAATGATTCAGACAACCCGCCGGGAATTGGACGTACCCATCGACACCCGGTCGCTGGCGCCACTCCGCGAATTCGTACGCGAAGTGCTTTCCGAGGGGAAACTCGCGGAAAAGGTCGCCCGCCAGGTCGTGATCGCGATCGACGAGGCCTGCAGCAGCATCATCCTCAATGCCAAAGAACAGGGCGCGACCGGCAACCTGCGCCTGCTGATCGACATCGACCCGACACGGGTGAAATGTCACATAGCGGACACGGCCAACGACTACGACGTCGGCGACGTCACCCGCGAGGAACTGCTGAAGGAATTCACCCGCGCCAAGAAGACCGAGCTCGGTACCTTCCTGATTCGACGCGTGGTGGACGAGTTCACGTACATCTTCCGCAAGGGCTTCCAGAGCGAGATCGAGATGATCAAGTTCCTGTATGAAGAGCAGGAGCCGGAAGCCAACTAGCGGTTGGAAATCTGAAGTTGAAAGTCACAAGTGCCCGCCAAGCGCGGGCACTTTCCATTTGCCGGGCTTTGCACTTCGAACTTCTGCCTTCTAACTTCCATGAAATGGTAAAGGCCATCTTCATCAAGGTCATCGCTGCAATGGGCATCCTGGCTTCGTTGCGGTTCGGCGCCGGCGGCGACGGCTGGATCGGCGCCATCGTGATCTTCGTGCTGGCCACGGCCTGGATTTCGTGGGGTGTATTCAACGTCAACTCGAACCTGTGGGCCGACACTGTCTGGCGCGCGCCAAAGCCGGT
Source organism: Planctomycetota bacterium (assembly GCA_020425515.1). Taxonomy (GTDB): domain Bacteria; phylum Planctomycetota; class UBA8742; order UBA2392; family UBA2392; genus JACKID01. Next base: position 11,702 of record JAGQRI010000038.1, read on the forward strand.
GAAAGCGGTGGCCCTGACCTTCGACGACGGGCCGGACCCGCGCTTCACGCCCGAGATCCTGAAGGTGCTAGCCGACAAGAAGGTGAAAGCCGCCTTCTTCTGTGTCGGGGACCGCGTGATCGAGAACCCCGACCTGGTCCACGAGATCGACAAGGCCGGGCACATGCTGGGTAACCACAGCGACAGCCACGCCATGTGGATCAACTTCAGCCTGCACAAGCGCCTGCGGCGTGAAATCCTCGATACCAACAAGGCCATCAAGCAGTGCACCGGTCACCTCCCGCGGTTTTATCGCGCCCCCCACGGCTTCAAGAACCCGGCCCTGGGCGACGTTCTTACGCAGGAAGGCATGCTTGCCGTCGGCTGGCAGGTGCGCGCGTTCGATGCCGTTTCAAGCAACGCCGCGAAGATTGCCGAGCGCATCGTCGACAAGGCCAAGCCGGGCGGCGTGATCCTGCTGCACGACGGCGCCGGGCTGCAGGGCAGCGACGACCGCGGCGCCACCGTGGACGCCCTGCCTGTGATTATCGACGGGCTGCGCGCGAAAGGATTCGATATCGTGCGCCTGGACGAGCTGCTGCAGATCGAGCCGTACATGCAGGCCGAACAGCCTGAACCGCAGCCGGCCTGACTGCCAGATTTCCGGCACCGCATTTCCACCACAGACAGCGTTAATATCCTGAGCAAGGAGCCGAACCATGCGCCATTGGATACTTGCCCTGCTGATGCTCGCCGCGATCGCACCTCTCGCAATCGCGCAGGACGCCCCCAAGCCCAAAGAGGACGCGCCGACAAAGGCGAAGGACGACGACAAAGAGGACGAGAAACCGGAATCGCTCGACGACCTGCTGAAACGCATTGAGAAAGAACACAAGGAACACAAGGACTTCAAGGGCAACTTCGACCAGACCAAGTTCCTGCCCCTGTTCGGCGACGAGATCAAATCGAACGGCAAGTTCGTGTTCAAGAAGCCGGACCACGTGCGCTGGGAATACACGAAGCCGCACAAGTCAATCCTGGTGGTCACCGGTGACAGCGGCAAGAAGTGGTCCGAAAGCACCAACCGCGTCGAGAATTTCAAGCTGGGCGACGACCGCGGGCTGGATGCCGTCGTGAAGCAACTCTTCACCTGGTTCAAGGGTGAGTTCACCAAACTGAAGGACGACTACACGGTAACCATCGAAGAGCGCAGCCCGGCCAAGCTGAAGATGGTTCCGAAGAAAGAGCTGGTGAAGAAGTTCATCGCCAGCATCGAGGTGAAGTTCGCCAAAGAGGAAAAGCAGATCGCGTCGGTACAGATCAACGAGCCGATCGCGGAAGGCGACGAAAAGGCGGGCTACACACTGTACGAGTTCAAGGACACCAAGCTCGACAGCGACGTGAAGGACAGCGAGTTCAAGATCGACAAGTAGAGATCAGAGGCCGGAGGTCAGAAGCCAGGGAACTGCCGAAACTTCACGTCTCAAGCTTTTCCTGACCTCTGACCTCCGATCTCCGACCTCTTCACTTGACCTGTCAATGCAACCTTCTATCGTTCCACTTCCATGAAACGCACGCAGAACATCTTTGCCCTCTACGCCTACCTCGGTGGGCGCGGGCATGCGTGTGGCTAACGGCTTTTGACCGAACCAACGCAAGGCCCGCTCACTGAGCGGGCCTTTTCTTTTGTCCCAAGGAGCTGAGATGAAAACCGGAGAGTCACGACGATACGTCCGCGTTGCCTACCAGGGCGGCCCGGGCAGCCATTCCGAGCGCGCGGGTTTGACACTGTTGAAAGAACGATTTACCGGCTGGCCGTTCGCCAGTTTCGCCGATGCTGCGGCGGCACTCGCGAACGCCCAGGCGGATCTGCTGCTGCTTCCGATTCACAACTCGACAACCGGCGACATTGAGGACGCGCTGCAGGCCTGCGCTGACTTCGAGAACCTGGGCGAAATCACACTGCCCGTTGAGCACTACCTGCTCGCCGTGCCGGGCGTGCGCCGCGCCGAGTTGCGGGTCGCCTGGGCGCACCCTCAGGTGGCGGCGCAGTGCGAAAGCTGGATCGAACAGTCCGGGCTCGAGGTGCGCATCGTCGACGACGGCGCACGCGCCGCCCCGGATTTTCTGGCCAGCCGGCTCCGCCACGTAGGCGTGCTGGGGCCGATCCGCATCGGGAACGCGACCGGCCTATACCCGGTTGAAGGCCCGGTACAGGACCGTGCGGACAACCGCACGACATTCCGGCTGCTCACGCGTGCGGGCGGCAAAACAAAGACAAGAATCGCGCCGGAGCGCGAGAAAGCACTGACATGACAACCGAAACCATTACCGCCGAGGCACGCCGCGCCGGAGACGATTTTCTCGTCTTCGGCGCACTGCGCGCCTCGATCAACCGTATCGACGAGCGACTACTTCAACTGCTGTCAGAGCGCGCGAAAATCGCCAACGACATCGGGCTCGCCAAACGCATCGCCGAGCGCCCCGTACACGACGCCGACCGCGAAAGACAACACGCGGAGCAACTGTGCGAACTAGGGGTCGAACTGGGCCTCAGCGCGCACACCGTACGCGAGTTGTACGGGCTGCTCGCACGCCTCGGCTTCGAGAGGCAACTCGATGCGCCGACCGTTGACCGCAAGCGCGAAA
>JAGQRI010000328.1 GCA_020425515.1 Planctomycetota bacterium
CTCAGCACGACCATCCCGATCGCGAAGGCGTACAGGTAGTGGCGGACGAAGCCGGTCTGCAGGCGGCGTCCGAGGTCGCTGCTGGCCTTCACCAGCATGGCGCTTCCGTTGACGAACAGCAGGTCGATCACGATCACGTCCACAACCACGAACAGCACGTCGCTGGCGATGCGCACGGGGCCGATGAAGACCTTCTCGTAGATCTCGTCAACGTAGTACTTGTTCAGCAGCACCTTGTAGAGCGGCTTCATGCGCAGTTCGTCGCCTTCGCCGCTGAAGGCGAGCTTCTTCACCTTCTCGAGGCCCTCGGGCTTGCTGTACACGATGAAGGCGAAGATCGAGACGCCGACCGCGATCACCGAGCTGATGATGATGTTCACCCACTCCGCACCGACGTCGTGCTCCTCGGCGAACTTGAAGTGGCTGCCCTCAGGCAGGGTCGCCTGGGCGGTCTGCCACGCCGGCGCGAGCCAGTCGGCGAACGGCGGGTGGTGCACCCCGAAGGCCGGCGGCAGCCACAGGTAGCCGGCGCCGACTGCAAACAGCGCGAGGATCACCAGCGGGGCCGTCATGCTGCGGGGCGATTCGTCGGCGTGGGCGTAAGCATGTTCGTCGCCGCGCCACTTGCCGAAGAACGTCAGCCCGATCAAACGGAAGCTGTAGAACGCCGTGCAAATCGCCGCCGCCACGCCAAGCCCGTAGATGATGTAGCCGAAAGCGTCGCCGCGGTGGAACGCCGTGAACAGGATGGCGTCCTTGCTGAAGAAGCCGCTGAACAGCGGGATGCCGGCAAGCGCGCAAGCGCCGACAGTCATCGTCCCCATGGTGATCGGCAGCTTTTCCTTTAGGCCGCCCATCTTCCACATGTCCTGGCTGTCCGGGTTGCCATGCCCGAGCGAATGCTCAAGGCTGTGGATCACCGAGCCGGAACCCATGAACAGCAGCGCCTTGAAGAAGGCGTGCGTGAACACGTGGAACACTGCCACGTTGAACGCGCCAAGCCCGGCCGCCATGAACATGAAACCGAGCTGGGAAACGGTCGAGTACGCCAAGACCTTCTTGATGTCGCGCTGGACCAGCCCGATCGTGCCCGCGAACAATGCCGTCGCGCCGCCGATCAGTGCGACGATCTCCATCGCGATTTCCGCGTGCACGAACACGAAGTTCAGGCGCGCCACCATGTAGATGCCGGCTGTCACCATGGTCGCCGCGTGGATCAGCGCGCTGACCGGCGTCGGGCCGGCCATGGCGTCGGGCAGCCAGACGTAAAGCGGGATCTGCGCCGACTTGCCGCAGGCGCCGATGAACAGGCAGATGCAGGCGGCGTTCAGCATCGTGGTGTCGGCCGCGGCGATGTCGGCCGCGTGCGCGGCAAGCCCGTCATAGCCTAGCGTGCCGAAGTGCCAGAACAGCAGGAACATGCCGATCATGAAGCCGAAGTCGCCGACGCGGTTGGCGATGAAGGCCTTCTTGCCGGCGATGCTGTTGTTGATGTCCTTGAACCAGAAGCCGATCAGCAGGTAGCTGCACAGCCCCACGCCTTCCCAGCCCATGAACAGCGTCACCAGGCTGTCGCCCAGCACCAGCATCAGCATGCTGAACACGAACAGGTTCAGGTAGCTGAAGTAGCGGGCGTAGCCTTCGTCGTGGCTCATGTAGCCGATGCTGTAGATGTGGATCAGGCTGGCCACGCCGGTGATGATCAGCATGTACAGCCCGCTCAGGTGATCGACCAGCAGGCGGAAGTTGATATGGAAGCCGCCGGTTTCCATCCAGACGGCGCTGCTGCTGCGGACGTCGCCCCTGGGCAGCGTGTAGATGAAGATGCCGCAGGCGATGATGAACGAGCAGACCACGGCCGCCGAGGCAATGCCGCCCGAAGAAGCGAGCGACAGGCGCTTGCCGAACAGCCCGTTGATCAGGAAGCCGAGCAGCGGCAGCAGGGGCACGGCCCAGATCAGCGTTTCCGGATGGTTGAACAGGTCGCCCATGGTCTCTAATTCTTCAGGTCCGTCATCGCGTCCGCGTCGGACGTGTGTTTCCGCCGGTAAATCGCAACGATAATCGCCAGCCCGATGCCGACTTCAGCGGCGGCGACGGCCATCACCATCAAGGTAAAGAACTGTCCCGAGTGCGCGGCGATCAGCCCCGAGCCGCGCCCCGCCCAGTAGCGCGAGAACGTCACCAGCATGATGTTGATGGCGTTCAGCATCAGTTCAAGCGACATCAACAGCATGATCAGGTGGCGGCGCGAAAGCACGCCGTACACGCCGGCGCTGAACAGGATGGCGGCCAGGAACAGTACGCTCTTGGGTTCAAGCATCCGGCTGCTCCTTGCCTACGTCCTGCGTGCCCGGGATGCCCGTCAGGTGGCGCCGCGCAAGCAGCACCGCACCCAGCACGGCGGCGAAGATCAGCAGGCTGACCACTTCAAACGCCAGCGGGAAGCCCTCGAAGATGCTGTACGAGACGGCCTCGGTGCTGCCGTAGTCGACGTAGCGCGGCTGTTCGGTTTCGCCGGCTTCGGGCGTGAACTTCAGCCCGGTGTCGTAGTTCGGCAGTTTTTCGCCGTCCTTTACCTGTGCGCTCTGGACTGTCGGCAGGTCGCCGAACCGGCTGTAGCTTCCCGGCAGCTTGATGATCGCGAAGCTGAAACACACCAGCAGCGACAGCGCGACGACCACGGCCATCGGCTTCGGCAGCACGATGCCGGACAGCAGCTTGTTCGGCTCGGCGTCTTTCTTCTTCTTCTTTTTCTTCTTCTTGCCGTGTTCGGCGGGGTCGAAGTCGGGGCGCGCGCCGACGGCCACGGGCATGCCCGTGTCTTCCTCTGTGCGCGTGTCGGTAAACATCAGGACGAACAGGAACATCACCGCCAGCGCGCCCGCGTAAATCAGGATCTGGCTGACGGCAATGAACGGCGCTTCCAGTGAAAGGAAAATCCCGGCCGATGCGCCGAAGGCGACCAGCAACCCGAGAAGCGCGTAAACGGCGTTCTTCTGGGTAATCAGTAGCACTGTGCCGATCAACGCGACGGCTGCACTGACAAGAAAAAGCAAGCCCATCCGGGACCTCGAAACGACTGCCGGAAATCCTTGGTGGGCGGCACGTTAGCAGTGCAGGTCAAGTGAAGCAAGCGGCCCGATTGGGCGCATTTCAGCGGCGTTCCGGCGTGACAAAAAGCAGGCGGCGAGCCGTGGCCCGCCGCCCGTTTTCATGAAGTCCATGTCTAGCGCGTCCGGTTCGTCCGCCCGGTGTTGCGCGAAGTGTTGTTACGGCTTGTGTTCCGGGTGCTGGTGTTGCGGCTGCTGGTGCGGGTCGTGCGCGACGGTGAGCTGGTGGTGCGGCGCGAATTGCTGCTGGAGATGCCGGAGTTCACGCGCGGCTTGGGGCCGTCGCCGTACATGTTGGCCGGGTCGAGTTCGGGGTACTTCTTATAGAAGTACTTCTGCCAGCGCTCCTGGTCCGCGCCGAAGTCTTCGCGTGTAACCTTGGTCAGGCTGCCCAGCGCCGAGGCCTTCACGCCCGGGTTCTGGTCGGTCAGCAGTTCGACCAGCGGGAAAGATTCCTTTTCGCGGTCGTAGGTGATCAGCTGGCCCAGCGATTCAGCCGCGGCCTGGCGCACGACGGCCGTGCGGTCGCCTGTCGCCTGCAGCAGTGAATCAATCGCGCGCGGGTCGTTCAGGCGGGCCAGCGCCAGCGCCGATGCCTCACGGACGCGCGAATCAAAGTCGGACAGCCCGGTGATGACCGTCGCGTATACACGCTCCGGGTCGCTGCCGTAGTGCTTGCTGATCGCGTCGATGGCCTGGCGGCGCACGGTCGCGTTTTCGTCCTGGCAGGCGTCGGCCAGCGCGGGCAGCACGTGCGTCGGGTCGGCGATCTTGCCCAGCGCCACGGCCGAGGCCGCACGCAGGTCCGGGTCCGGGTGCTTCAGCCCGACGATGCTGAGGTCGGGCACGGCGCTCGGGTCGCCGATGTCGCCGAGTGCATTGATGGCGGCGATCTGTACGCGCACGTCCGGGTCGCTCAGGAAGCGGTCGCGCAGCGGCAGGATCGAGTCGTTCTGGGCGCCGTCGTAGGCGACCGAGTAAGCCAGGATGCTCGCGCGGCGCATGGCATAGCTGGTTTCCTTGGTTTCCATCTGCGAGCTGAAGGCGGACATCAGCTGCCCGTGCTTGTCGAAGTCGCGCAGCTTGTCGCCCAGCGTCGCCAGCCCGAGCACGGCGTTCAGGCGCACGCTTTCCGGTTCGTCTTCGTCCTTGACCTTGTCGATCAGCGGCGAGACGACCGAGGCGTCGCCCGTGAAGCCGAGCATAACCGACGCCAGCGCGCGGCGCGGCGTCGAGGAGTCGTCATACAGCGCCGAGATCAGCGCCTTCTGGTACAGTCGGGCGCTCTCGCTGATCTTCGTACGCAGCGAGCGCTCGGAATCAACCTCGGAACGCTGGATCGCAAGCGCCAGCGCGCGCAGGTCCTGGTCGAACGACTCGAGCGTTTCGTCTTCAATATAATCGCGCTGGTCGGCCGTTCCGCCGTCCGCCGGTGAAGGCGTGCTGGAGCAACCTGCGCCGATCATCGCCACGCTGACCAATGCCAGCAACGCAAAGGACCACTTCGTGAGCATTACTACCCCTCAAAGAAAAAGCTGCACTGACGTCTTCTATATACGTCAAGCCGGCCGCTGGGTTTGCACAATTTCCCTCTGGTGACAGGTTGTTACTGAAGAGTCACCCCTGCCGGAAGTGGAAAACCGGCAGCGGGCGTCCACGGCAAAAGTTCTCATTGCGTAAGTGCCATGGGCCAAAGAGTTTATGGCCGCTGTACGCGAAGTCCAGAATCGAGCCGCCGGAGCGTCGGAAATGATGGCACCAAGGTTGCACCTGAAGCCACAAGGCCAAGTTCGCGTGCGGATTCTGACTGGAATCGTAACGCTTGAAAATGAAGGCACTTGTGGTGAAATGCCCCACGCGATGATGCAAACCTTTCCAAAGCGCTTGATGGTTGCGCTCTCCGTGCTTTTGCTCGGGGTGCTGGTTTGCATGGCGCCGGCCGTGGCACAGGACACGAAACCCGACGGCAACGACACCAAGAAGGAAGACGAGTCCAAGACCTGGGCCGAGAAGCCCCCGATTCGCGACGGGCACGACCGCCCGACCACCTACCCCAAAATCCACTTCGGCAAAACGAAGAAGGCGGACGCCGGCGAGCAGGAAAAGCCCGCCGTGCAGAAGGACCTCAAGACCCGCGTCTACCTGCTGGACGTCAGCGCCGTGATGTCGAAAAGCATCACCGTCAACGACACCCGCGAAACCACGCGCCTCGAGCACATGATCAGCCAGATGGAAAGCTCGCTGGATTACCTCGTCAACCGCAAGGACCCGCGCCTGCGCTTCAACATCGTCACCTTCGGCTCGGTGCAGGACTTTGCCAGGGGCGGCGAGCTGCAGGCCGCCACGCTCGAGAACTCCAAGGCCGCCAAGAAGTGGCTCAAGGACCTCAAGGCGGGCGGTGATTCCGACATCTACAACCTGCTGAAGGAATGCTTCGAGCAGGAACCCAATTCCGCGACCATGCTGGTGGGCGGCATGCCCGGCAAGCCGGCCGGGCTCGGCGACGCCGACGAGGCGGAACTGAAGAAACACAAAAACGCCGGCGAGTTTGTGATCGCGAAGGTCAAGGAATGGCGCAAGGCGGGTAAGAAGACCACGCTGGATATCACCGGCATCGGTCTGTCGAAGGACGAGCGAGAGTATTTCAAGCGACTGGCGGAAGCCGCGGGCGGGACATACCTGGACGCCTGAGCACGCCGTCGCTGATGCAGTTTGTTGAATGCAGTTTGCGAACGAAACCCCCTGGCCGGTTTATGCCGGCGAAGTGAAAACCAAGCGCGGCTTTGCCGCGCAGCTCAAGAAGCAGCCCCTGCCCGGTCACTGGAGGCCAGTCGTGAGTTATCCCAATCGCCTCAATCAATCGCGCCGCGGTACCATGCTCGTCGTGGTCCTCGGCCTGCTGGTGGCGTTGTTCGTCATCGGCACTTCGTTCAGTTTCGTGACGCTCACGGAGCGCCGTGCGGCCCAGAACTATCTCGACCGCCAGCGCGCACTCGACCTCGCGCTGGACGGCGTCGAGTACTCGATCGCACGCCTGCGCGCCGAGGCCACGACGGAACACTACGTCGGCATCGGGCCCAGCGTCCCAGGTCTCGACGGCACCGGCCAGGCGTACGACCCGCGGCGCTACGCGCTGCACCCGCTGGATTCCAGTGACCCGGCGGTAAGCTGGGCCAAGGACGCCTCCAAGACCTCCATCGGCGGCACCACCGACGGCAACTGGGTCGACTTCAACGGCGACAACAACCGCTCCGGCGAAGAAGCCAGCTACGGCACGGACAAGAACCAGCCCGCTTTCGCGAAGGGAGTGACCGGCTTCCACGCGGACGGCATCAACGTCAACCAGATCAAGAATGACAACGTGCAGCGCGCCGGCGACAACGAATACGGGCCGAGCGGCACCTACGAGGAACTGGGCGACTACTTCCGCGTGCGCGCCGTCGACGCGGCCAGCCTGCTGAACCTCAACAACTTCAAGGATGAAGACTCGCTGGCACACACGCTGCTGATCCTCGGCGAAGCAATTGACGCCTGGCTGAACAACGGCAAGCCGAGCGGGCAGAACAACCCGCTGCCGAGCAAGGTCGTAGACGAATTCGTGGCCGTGGCAAAGGACCTGGGCTTCATCTTTACCAGCAAGGAGCAACTGCGCCCGATCTGGAACGTCATTCCGGACAGCGACAAGATGTACGACCTCGCGATGAACTTCATCACCGTGAACAGCTGGGTCGACACCAGCTACCGTGATTTCTGCGAGTCGAACAACAACGTCGACGAAGACACCGACGTCAACCCGCTCAAGCTGCCGGACGTGCGGCTCTGGCGCGAAGGCTTCAGCCGCGACGACCAGAACGGGCGCGACGGCTGGCCTGACTGGCAGCCCACGGCCTCGAGTTCCGGCAAGGCGCCGATCAACATCAACACCGCGCCCAAGCCGGTGCTGGTCTGCCTGTTCGCCAACATTGCCGCCAACTCGCGCCTGCTGTTCTTCCAGAAGCAGAGCCAGATCACCCAGAACGACCAGCTCTACAAGGACAAGTTCAACCAGGACGTGCCCATCCAGCGCTCGGGCACAACCGACCTCGGGCGCCAGAACAACCGCAGCGACCTCGCGGGCACCGGCATCCTCGATGAGGCCGAGTGGTACCCGAGCGGCGCCGAAAACCGCGCCATCTTCCAGCTCGTGCCGATCGGCCCGATCAGCACGCTGCTGGGCAGCAGTGGTCCGACCTCGGCCAACACGCCGACCGGCAACGAAGACTACGCCAGCAACCTTGCCGACGAGGTCATTCGCCTGCGCGCCAGCCACGCCTTCACCAGTTGGCAGGACTTCGATGCGCGCTTCTGCCGCGGCATCCTGCTCGGGCTCAATGACACCAACCGCAATTCCATCAAGGTGCCTGACCTGATCGGCGTGGCGCGCGGCGACATCCAGCGCCCCAACCCGGTCTCGATCGCGAGCGCCTACCCGACCAAGCTGCTGCCCGACCCGAAGAACTGCAACCACCCCGCGAACCCGCTGAACTCGGGCGACACGGCCATGACCGGCTCGGACTTCCGTGCCTGGTACTGGAAGAGCTGCGTGGACATGATTCGCGCCTCGCTGTGCCCGAGCAACCTGACCTCGCGCTACAACGCCGACTACCCCATGCACATGAACGTCGACCGCATGGACCTGACCCACACCAACGCGCCCGTCTGCTTCTCCAGCATGGGCATCTATGAGATCGTCAGCGAAGGCGAAATCCTCGCGCCGGAAGCCGGCCAGGAAACCACGACGTCCACCGCGCCGGGTGAGCGTCTGCCGGTTGCCCGCCGCCAGGTGCGCACCACCGTGCAGATCTATGAAGTGCTGCGCCACAGCAGCCAGCGGGACTTCATGAGCCCGCTGACCGCCGAGACCATCAGCCAGAACAAGGCCACCTCGTCGCAGAACACGCTGCCCGAGACGATGACTTCACTTACCAAGAATCACACCAAGGCCGGCCCATACTCCATCGACGAGTTGACGCCGGGCATCTGGGAAAGCAACGACGGCGCCCAACAGCAGTATCTGAGCAACCTCGATGACGGGCGCAACATCGGCTACAAGAAGCCCACACCGGGCGAGATTACGACCAAGGACCGTGTGAAGGGCCACAACCCGTACTCGGCGGCTTCCGGCGAGTTCGGCTACGTCACCATGGACCCGCGCGACGAAACGCCCTTCGACGACATGCGCCTCAACGCCTACCCGCTGGCCTTCCACGCCCGCTACAACGAAAGCCTGTGGGCGCGCACCAAAAGCCAGGCCTTCCCGACCCTCAAAATCGAGGGCGTGAACAGCGACCAGGTTGGCGTTGATGAATCCTGGGGCCACCTGCCCTGGACGCACGATGCCGCCTTCGACGACTTCATTTCCAGCGCCACGCCCCGCAGCACGGAAAAAGTGCTCGCTACGGGCGCCTCGCTCACCAAGGAGTTCGACAACGCCGATGCGGGTGACGAAGCTACCCGTTACTCCAGCCTCGTGCCGGACGGCGTGTTCCTGCGCGGCAGCCACCTGCGCCCGCGCGCGATTTCGAGCCGCCTGAACCTGGAGGCCACCTACGGCAAGCGCGGCCTCGGGCGCTACCCGCGTCTCAAGATTCTGCGCTACCCCTGTGGCTCGGGAGGGCAGGAAGCATCGGCCGCAGCCAACCCGTTCGGGCCGATCCGCCCGGTCTCCTGGATCGGCGACAACGGCCCCGGCGTCAAGGACGACGGCGTTGATGATTCCAAGCAGCAGGGCTACGTAGACCCGTCCAGCGGCCCGAACGACGCCCAGATGCGCATCCGTCTGGTCGGCGGCCCCAGCTTCCGCGGCACCGATGATCACAACAAGGACGCCGAGTTCCACCGCCAGCACCGCTCCAACATGCCTTACTACGAAGGCACCGTGGACTTCTGGATCAAGTGGGACCTGCCGCCCCAGGGCAGCGACGAGCGCAACAAGGTCGCCGCGCTGGGCGAACTCGACCCCGCCAGCCACAACTTCTCCGGGCTGTTCGGCTGCACCGCCTACGGGCGCTTCGCCGACAGCCTGACGCACAACAACCCGACCGCCACCAACCGCGACAAAACGGCCGACTTCGAAGGGGTGCAGTTCTTCGTCTACAAGGAACCGGGCGGCTGGCTGCGTTTCAGCCGCCTGTACTTCAGTGAGGCGTTCGGCGCCAACGTCGCTGGCGGCGCAACCGGCAGCGTTCCCCAGAACGTCGTGCAGTTCGGCACGCTGATGCGCCGCATCTTTGACGAGCCGGCGCCGCTCGGCGGTTACACCGCGACCAACGACATCTGCAACGACCGCGGCGTCGCCAACGACAACCTGGGTTTCCTGTACGCCCGTACGGACTCGTGGATCGAGCTGACGGAAGCAAGCTACGTCAGCGCCGGGCTGGGTGCGATCATCCTGCGCCCGCACGACTGGCACCGCTTCACGCTCAGCTATAACAGCAATACGGACCAGCCGTACCGCCTGTGGTTCGACGGCAAACAGGTGAACGGCGTCGAGTTCTACCCGGACGCCGACATCAACAACCCGAAGGGCTTCCGCAACGACGGGCGCCACGCGCCCAAGACCGACCAGGCGCTGCCGACCGAGGAACCGTCCGGCTCGCCGGGTTACGACGTCTACCGCACAAGCTGCAAACTGCTTGAGATCAACCCCGAGGACCGCCTGACCGTGGGTTGCATCTTCCGCCGCCAGCCGGACCTTTCGACGGCCGGCGACTACAATCTCTACTACGACAACGACCCGGACCAGGGCGACCTCGACAAGCCGCCCCGCCCGGTGTTCAAGTTCGACTCGAACTTCGTCGCCGTGGCCAACGCCACCATCGACGACTTCCGCGTCAGCAGTTACGTGCTGCCCAGCGGGCTCAACGTCCAGGCGTCGCAGTTCCTGCCCTACAGCCGCTACCAGCCGCAGGGCGGGGGCGAGGATTGCTACTACGAAAACGGCTTCCTGCCCGTCCGCGCGTCCGACGGCCAACTGCAGGCCCTGCCCGTGCGTCTCGGCACCATCAGCTGGACCGAGCTGCGCCCCGACTGGGACCCGTATGAAGGCCACGGCATCAACCTGGCCGAAAGCTCCGGTATCGAGATGGAATGGGGCGTCGTGGACGACTACTCGACCATCAAGACCGGCGGCAGCAAGTACGCCCTCGGCACCTGCAAGTACAAGGGCGACTCCGGCTACAACACCGGCGCCGGCACGAGCGACAAGGACTACTGGGCGCTCGGCGGCATGTCGCTGCGGGGGGCGGTACTGCCCTCAGGCAACAAGGTGGGCGTGTTCCTGTATCGCGCGCACTTCCAGACGAGCACCAGTATCAACGTCAACAACGTCACCCCGTACCTGCTGGACGTCACGGTGACGGTGCTGACGCCGCCTCGAAAGATCTCGTTCGTGATCGAGTACTAGGCGCGATGGAAACCTTTTGCGGGAAGGGGCTTTCGCCCCTTCCCGTGTTGGACGTAAAAGGGGCGGCAAGCAAGACCACCTGTTTTTCACAGTTGGGGCCAGGAGGACAACGTTATGCTCACCCGTTTTTCCCTGGCGGCACTATCTGTAGTGCTGCTCACGGGCGCCCTCGCGGCGCAGAACTACACCGGCTACCCGGAATCACGCGTTCGCATGGTCTGGGGCGACAATCACTTCCCCGATGAGCTGTACCCGGCCAACCGCGTCATCATCCGCGACGTCAGGCTGGATGGGACGTCCGGCGGCATGAAGATTCACGGCAACGTCATCACCGACTTCGAGGCCGACCGCGTTCCGCCGGGTGAGGGGCTGCCGACAGGACAGCTCAGCGGCATCCGCATCAACGTCGAGCTCTACAGCTACGACATGGTGCTTGAGCGCGACCCGGCGACCAACAAACTGATCGAGCCGAAGGTCGACCCCAAGAAGGAAGGCATCCTGGTAACGGGGCAGCTCACGACCGTCACCGTCAACGACACCTACGGGCGCTTCGGGCTGGCGACCTTCGACCTTCCGCCGCTGACCAAACCGCTCGCGCCGGGGCTGTACCGCCTGGTCGCGCGCGTGCGCCTGAAAAGCCAGGACGCCAACATCCAGAAGGCGTTCAAGTGGTGCTCGAACATGTACGGCTCCCGCGCCGAGACCATCACCGACCCCGACACCATGGAAAGCGAAACCATCTTCCATGAAGTGATGGCCGACAAGGCGATCCACGATGAGGTCTACAGCGACCTGATGGACAACATCGGCGAGTTGAAAGACGTCTCGCTGATCTGGATCGGCGCCGTGAAGCAGAACGGCAACGTCGAGCTCATCTCGGCCGAGCAAAGCGGCCCGCGCCGCCCTGCCAACTACATGGTCTGGAGCTACCACATGCTCGTGGTCGGCCAGTTGATCGACTACGAATACCAGCTCAACAACGTCGACGCGATGGTGGACGAAGAACTCGAGGGCAAACTGAAGCTCGAGGGCGTCAGTGACGAGCAGAAGGAAAAGTGGAAGAAAGAAGCGGTCGAGGACAAGAAGCGCATCCGCACCCTGAACACCGAGCTGATCGCCCAGTACGGCGGCATCACCACCAAGCAGGAACGCGAGGTCTACACTAGCGCCGTTACCACGCGCGCGGCCGTCATGGAGCAGGTCGCCGAATTCCAGGAATACCTCACCCAGCGCTACTGGTGCCTGACGGACGGCTGGCTGCTGTACCGCGGTTGGCACACCGTGAACGCGCCCGGCTACAAAATCTGGGAAGCGATCACCGACCCGGAACATGACAACAAGAAAGGCAGCGTCGCGCGCAAGCTGGCGCTGCAGGAAGCCAAGAACGCTCCGGGCGGCCTGAAAGCAAAATGGGATAAGCGCAAGGAAGCCTGGAAATACTACCCGCCGGAAATCACCAAGCTCATGTTCGACTACCTTCACACCAAAGAAGAGACGGACACCTTCGACGCCGAGAAGTTCACCGAGGAAGTCGCCAAGACCATCGAGATGGACTCGGCCAACTGGGCTGAATACCGCTCGGACTTCATTCTCAAGTACCTTGAGGAAACCGAGAAGATCCTGCGCCAGGTGAACACTACCCGCGACTACGCCGTGCAGGTATGGCCGACGGCTCTCGCCCAGGCCACGGCGGCGCGCGACGACGTGCTGGCCCTGACCTACTCGTGGGAGTACTACATCCGCGTCGAGGTCCAGAAGGAAGAAAAGGACCCGATCACCGAGACGTGGAAGCGCGAAGACGAGGCGATGCCTACGCTCGACCTGTCGAAGTACTACAAGCGCGGCAACACCGCGCCGGGCACCATGAAGGCCCGCTTCGACAGCGACGTGGCGTCGATCAAGAGCGCGATTAAGCTTGGCGCCTTCGTTGCCGCCTATCGCCGTGCGATCGACCAGGGCGTGGAAGCCAAGGACCTGCCGGGTGGCAAGCCGCCCAGCGCACCCAGCGACGACTAGAACCAAACGGGGCCGGAGCAATCCGGCCCCGTTCCTTTTTCAACTGCAACCGAATGCTGAGTCGGTCGACGCGCCCCGGCGACCGGCTATAATGCGGGTCCCCGCCCTGTGAAAGTTGCTGCGTGCCGATCCTCAACCCGGACGAGATTCTGCGCTACCTGAACGCCAAGGGCTTCCTGT
>JAGQRI010000329.1 GCA_020425515.1 Planctomycetota bacterium
TCGAGTTCGCGCGGCGTCAGCGTCAGCGGGATGTTGCTCCGCGTGCTGCCGGGCGTCATCTGGAGCGTACTCGAAAACGGTTTTTCCGTGCCTCCGTCGATGCGGTACTTCAGGCGCACGTTGCGGGTTTCCGCCTTGGGCGGCGCGAAGTAGGCCAGGTCGACCAGGATGTCGGCCTGCATGCCGTTGCCGATGATGCGCTCGGACACGCGCACGTCGCTGATGGCAACGTTCTGGGTGTTGTCGAAGCCGGCGTCGTAGAACGTCAGGTTCGTGCCCGACTTTTCCAGCCGGTCGTGCAGGCGCTTCGCGGCTTCGACGAACTCCGGGTTGGCCGGGCCGTCCTTGCGTACTTCGCCCCAGCCGGACTTGTAGAAGTCCGAGATCACGACCATACCTACCGCGTCGCTTTCCGGCGTGCTTTCGGCCAAACGGGCGGCCTCACGGAACGCGGCCAGCACGTTCGTGTCCACGGCGGCAACCTGCGTCGCCGAAATCTCGCGGCGCGCGGCCTCAAGGTTCAGGCTGGAAAGCTGGCTGACGCGGCGGCGGCGGCTTTTCTCCGCTTCTTCGTCGGTCAGGGCCGATCCACCTAGCCCGGGCGGCACGTACACGTCGCTGGTGCGGATGATGCTGACGCGGTCACGATTCGGCTCGAGGCTGTCGACCAGCGTGAGCGCATACTGCTTGGCGCGGTCGAAGCTGGTCTGGCTTTCCTGCTCGTAGCCCATGCTGGCGCTGTTATCGAGCACCAGCACCAGGTGCAGCGGCGCGTCGGTATCCAGGCTGCTGCGTGTCAGCCCGAGGCTGTCGTCGGCCCAGTCCTTGATGCGCTGGCAACCCATCGGGAACAACGCCATGGCGATCAGGATCACGGCCGCGATGCGCAGCAGCAGCATGATCAGGCTTTCCATCTGGAGCTTGCGGCGCGTCTTTTCGTAGGCGCGCAGCAGGAACTCCATGGCCGCCCAGTCCACCTTGCGGAAGCGCGTCAGGTTGATCAGGTGGATGATGATCGGCACCGCCGCCGCCAGCAGCGGGATTCCCAGTCCGAGTAACAGTGCCTGCGTCAGTGACATACTTGCCCTATGCCCTCGTGCCCGTGCGCCGGGCGAGATACGCCTGCAGCGCCACGCCGAGGGGCATGCTGGTATCCATCAGTTGAAAGTCGGCCTTGGCGCGCAGGCAGATGCGGCGCACCTCGGCGGTAAAACTGTTCACTTCTTCAAGGTAGGCTTTGCGCAGCGTGCGCGGATCGACCAGCAGGTCCGGGTAGCCTTCCATGCCGAGGAACTGCGTCAGGCGATCGAAGCTGAACTCGCGCTCCATCGGGTCCATCACGTTGAAGACGATCACGTCGTGCTTGCGCGCGGCCAGGTACTCAAGCCCCTTCTTCAGGTGCTTGAGGTCGTCGAACAGGTCGCTGATGATCATCACCATGCCGCGCCGGCCTGTGCGCTGGGCGACGTCGGTCAGCACTTCGCCGATGTTGGTTTTCTTCTGCGGCTCGCGCTCGTGCATCGTCGCGAGCATGCGCATCAGGTTGACCTGGCTGTTTGCGGGCGGCACCCAGTCGTAGAGCTTTTCGTCGAACAGCGCGAGACCGGCGGCGTCGGACTGCTTCTGGATCAGGTAGGCCAGGCTGGCGGCCATGTACTTGCCGTAGTCCATCTTCGACTGCTGCTCGCCGGACTTGTAGCGCATGCTCTCGGAGCTATCGAGCACGATCACGGCGCGGAAGTTGGTCTCTTCCTCATATTCCTTGATGTAGTACTTGTCCGACTTGGCGTAGGCCTTCCAGTCAAGGAAACGCAGGTCGTCGCCTTGCACGTACTCGCGGTGCTGCGCGAACTCGACGCTGAAGCCGCGATACGGGCTGCGGTGCATGCCCGAAATGAAACCCTCCACCACGTTGCGCGCGGTGACTTCGAGATGCCGGATGTTGTTCAGCACCTCGGGGTCGAGATATTTCTGGTACGGCTCAGCCATTCCACTCTCATAGCCCGGCCTGCCAAGGCCGGGGATAGTTTCAGTTTGCGCCCCCGGGCGGGTTATCCGTCCAGTTTTTCGAGCGCCTTCTTTGCTTCGTCGGCGAGTGCGCCCCTGCCCTCGCTCAAAGTCTTCAGCAGGTCCCTGCTGTGGGTGTCGCGCCGCGTGCCCATCCAGCGCACGGCAATGATTTTTTCCGCTTCAGGCCGGTCAGAAGTCGCCACCGACTTGAACAATACAGTGTCCTTCAAACCGGCCGCCTCAGCGAGGAGGGCCAGCAGTTCCAGCTTGCGCTCTTCGGGCGCGTCCTTGTAAGCGCGCACCAGCGCTTCCTGCGCCACGTCGTAGGCGCGCAGCGCGTAGCCTACCCAGGCCTCGGCGCGATGCGAGCCGTTCGTCGGCTCCGCGTGCGTGAGCAGTGAAAGCGCGAATTCCAGCTCGGGCGCCGGGTTGTCGCCCAGCTTGGCCTTCACGCTCAGCGCCATGTCCTCGCCGCCGAGCCAGACCGCCAGTCGCGCGGCCTGAGCCTGCAGGGCCGGGTTCGCCAGCGCCTGGTCGACGCCCTGCATCACGGCGTCGCGCCCGAATTCCGCGGTTTCGCCCAGCAGCTCGATCGCCTGCGCGGCCGGCGCCCGCGACGCCTGCCGGATCAGCTCGACCACATTTGCCGACGCATCGTCGCCGGCGCTATCGGTTTTCAATTTGCCGCGCCAGTGCTCGGCGTAAGCCAGTTCGCCCCAGGCGCGGGCCACCAGGTCTGAAGCGTTTCCGGCTGCCCGGTCTGCGGCCGGGCGACCGTGCTTGAGCTCATCGAGTTCGAGCTCGGTCAGGGACAGCTTCGCTTCCGACACCTGGCGTTTGCTGCTTTCCTCATCGAGGCGGTCCTTTGCCTCGTCGGCTGTCTTCTTGATTTCGATCGCGCGATTTACAGCCGTCTCGTACTGGTCCTTGCTCACGCTCCCCCAGCCTGAATACAGCAGGTAGACCACGAGCGCCGACATCATCATCCACAGTATGCGGCTGAACCAGCGCGCGGCCTTGAGCAACCCCGGGCTGACGATTCCGGCGCGGGAGTAACGCTCAAGCTCCTCCTCCAGCTCTTCTTTCCGGCGCTGGAGTTCTTCGTCCTTCTCCTTCTGTTTGTCCGTCTTCTCGGTCACGCTTTTCACTGTATCGCGCACCGGGATTCCGCCCTTGCGGACGTGCCCGGCCTCGCGTTCGGATTTGCCTATTCCGTCAGGTTGGGCAGACGGGCATCCGTCATGCTTTCCGCCTCGGCGCGCGGGATCATCTGCACCAGCTTGTCGATGATCACGTCGCTGGTGATGCCTTCCGCCTCAGCCGAGAAGTTCGGGATGATGCGGTGACGCAGCACCGGGTGCACCACGGCACGGATATCGTCACCGCTGACGTAGTAGCGCCCGTTCAGCACGGCGCGCGCCTTGGCGCCCAGGATCAGGTACTGGCTTGCGCGCGGGCCGGCGCCCCAGGCCAGCAGACGCTTGATTTCGTCGGGCGTCTGCGGGTTGTTCAGGCGGGTCAGGCGGGCGAACTGCATGGCGTACTTGATCACGTGCTCGCTGATCGGGACCTTGCGGACCAGCTCCTGCAGGCGCTGGATCTTGGTGCCGTCCAGCACGTGCGCGACCTCGCCGCTGTAGGTGGCGGTGGTCATCTTCATGATCTGGAGTTCTTCGTCCTCGTCGGGATAGTCCACCATGATGTTGAACATGAAGCGGTCCTGCTGCGCTTCCGGCAGCGGGTAGGTGCCTTCCTGTTCAATCGGGTTCTGCGTCGCGAGCACAAAGAACGGCTCTTCCAGCTTGTGACGGCGCCCGCCGGCGGTGACCTGGTGCTCCTGCATCGCCTCAAGCAGGGCGGCCTGCGTCTTGGGCG
>JAGQRI010000330.1 GCA_020425515.1 Planctomycetota bacterium
GCGCACGCTGGTCGAGAACCGCTACGTGCCTGTGCTGTCGCCGCTGGCCTGCGACGCTGACGGGCGCATTCTGAACATCAACGCGGACACGGTCGCCTGCAGCGTCGCCGCCGAGATGCAGGCCGAGAAGCTGTTCATCCTCAGCAACACCAATGGCGTGCTGAAAGACATCGAGGACCCGGAAAGCCGCTACGTCTACCTGACCGTCAGCCGTACGCTCGAGTTGATTGAAAAGCGCGAGGTGCGCAGCGGCATGGTGCCGAAACTGCAAGGCGTCATTGAGGCCGTGCGCGGCGGCGTCAAGCGCGCCTACCTGATCAACGGTCTCACGCCCCACAGCCTGTTGACGGAAGTATTCACGCTGAAGGGCAAGGGCACCATGATCATCGACGACGCGGCCGAGCAGGACTACCTCGAACGCGGGTAGCATGGCCGTCCCGGCCATGTCGTATGGATCGGCCAGCCGATCGCCATGCGCTGGAAGCGCATGGAACTACATCGGCGAGGCGCCGATGCTACGTCGGCGAGATCCACTTGCTGAGGATGCTGCCGGCCGGGTAGCAGGCCAGTGCCAGCAAGCCCCACCACGGGCGCTCGTGCGCGAGCATCAGCGCGAAGCCGGCCATCAGCAGCGCTTCGCCGCGGATACCCGCGCCGACACAGGCGCCCAGCTTCGGCGGGATGGGCTCGCGGTGCGCGGCGTCGAGCTTACGCCACAGCATCAGCAGCAGCGAAGCCAGTATCAGCAACGGCAGGAAGATTCCCAGCACAGGACTGCCGGCCGACCCGGGCCTGCTCAACACGTAGGCGGGCAGCGCCAGGACCGTCGGCAGCAGAAGCACGGATACGATTCGCAGCGCGCGCCGACCGCCGCCGGAGTCCTCGAACAGGCTGACGATCGTTACCAGGCAGAAGTAGCCGAACACGCTGCCCGCGAATAAGGCGACGGCCGTTTTTGTGTGCAGCAGCGTCGGCAGGCGGTTGGGGCCGGCGTGGGCCATCAGCGGCAGCAGCACGTGGATCGCACGGCAGGCCGCGATTACGGCGACGCCGGCGACGGTCCAGACCTTGGGGTGCTGTACCTCGACGCCGCGGATGCGACCGGCCGCCAGATGATTGTACAGGAAGATCAGCGCCACCAGCGCCAGCACGGCCCCGCCGCAGCCGACGGCGAAACCGCATCCGACGCCAATCGCGAACAGCAGCAGCGTGATCGCCCAGCCCTGCGCGAGGCTGAGGTCACCGGTGACGATCGGGCGCGGTTTATGCAACAGACGATCTTTGCGCACGTGCAGCACATCGTTCAGCGCCATCCCGCCGAGGTAGACGCCGAAGCTCATCGGCAGCAGCAGGGCAATCTTGGCCGGCTCAAAGCGCCAGTAGCCCGCGCCGACCATGGCAAACGCCAGCGCCATCCCGCCGAACTGGTCCGCCCACGCCGAAGGCAGCGCGGAAAGACGCACGAGTTTGAGGACGGGAGACAGCTTCATCAGGTGGATTGAATAACAACTGCGCCCGCACACAAAGACACTAAGTCACGAAGAAGGCGGTCGCTGTGGCTTGGACGCCCCCGTCCAGGCCAGCCGGCCAACGGTTGGCAGCATTGGCGGGTCTGCCTGCCAGACACCGGCGAAGGCGCCCGTGCCACTCCACGCTAAGGTCTACGGCCGGTGGTACGGCGTCTACGGGGGCGGGCGGCCTCGATGGGGCCGGTCTTGCTGCGGCCGCCGAGCTCCAGCACCGGCACTATGCCGCCGCCGCGGCGTACGTTCACGACCGGGTCGCTGCTGACGCGCCCGATGCAGCCGGCATACTCACCGCGTATCGCGAAAGCGCCGAGCGTGAGGTACTTCTTCTCTTCCAGCACGTCCGTGCCTTCCACCAGCGGCACGTTGTGTTCGCGTACCGTGACGTACTCCTGCACAACGCCCTGCTGGTTCACGGCCTCGTCGAGACGCTTCAACCACTCCGCCTTGTCGCAGTGCGGGCCGAGGATCACGTCCTCGCCGCCGTAGCCGCCTCCCGGCTTAAGCACGAACTTGTCCGGGCGCGACGCCACGAAGGGCAGCAGGTCCACCTCACGACCCAGGTAGTCGGTCTTGCGTTCGACCAATTTGCGCGTCCACGGCAACAGGCGGGTCTTTTCCTGGTTCTCGGCCGGGGTGAAGAAGCGGTCAAAGGCCGATGAAGTCAGGATCTCCAGCACGCCCTTGTTGCCGGCCAGCCGCGACCGCAGCGGGTTTACGGTGACGACATCCGCATAGCGCAGCGCGCGCAGGAACGGCGCGATCAGCACGCGGCGCCGGGCCAGCTCGGGTACCAGGGCCCGGCGGCAGATCAGGTGGTAGCGGTCGCCGTCGTGGTAGAGCCCTTTGTCCTCGGTGTTGAACTCGAACTCGCGGGGGTCGATCACTTTGGCCTTAAGACCGCGCTTTTCGAGACACTCAACGATCAGTTGCTGTTCGGGCAGCGTCGGCGTGCCGTCGAAATCCACAACGGCGATGTTCGGCTTTTCGACCGTTGCCCGGGCGTGTTCCTTGTACGCGGCCATCAACGCGTCGCAGTAAAGTTCGACGTCCGGAGCACTGGGGAAACACGAATGCATGCCGGCGTCACGAGCGAGTTCGAGTTTCTGGAATTCGGTGTCGAGGATGTTGCTGAAGGTGCTGCCGGCCGGGCTGTCCACGTTGAATTCAAGGAAGCGCGGGCCGCCGGGCGTAGGGATGAAGTCATAGCGGGCGAACTCAATGGCCAGTCGGCTTGGCGCATCGTTGAGGGCGAGTTCCTCAAGGTTCGGTGAAACGCCCACCTGTTCCATGAAGGTCACGCTGCTGAGCGCAAGCTGCACAACCTGCTCAAGCAGGCTGCTGATCATGCGCACGCTGCGGGTCAGCTCGCGTACTTCATTCGGCGAGATCAGGTAGGGCGCCTGCAAGGCCCGCAGGTTCTTGCCGTCCATGCGGAAGCCGCGCTCGCGCAGGCTGGAAGTCAGCGCCGCGTCGCTGTCGCGTGCACGCACGGGGCTGCGCTTGAGGGCCTTCATAAAGTCCTCGCGCATCCCCGCCGCCTGGTTGATCTTTCGCGTCGGGCGGCTTGAGCCGTCGTTTGTGGCCATGAAATGACTTTACGCCAATGAAAACCGTCGGCAAGTTGGCCTTTGGCTCGTTTCAAAACTAAGAGCAAATCCAGAGCCCTGAGGAGTCTGTCGTGACGCATCGTGCCCGTTTGCTACCAGTGGTGGTTGTACTTGCCCTGATTGCACTTATGTCGTTCAACGGCAGGGCGCAGGATGCCGCCGGCGTTGACTTCAAGAAGGGCGAGAACACCTGGACCGGTTCGAAGGTCGGCGACTGGGTCGAATACACGCTCGCGGCCGGCCCGACGGTGAAATTCAACATTACGGCGATCGCGGACAACAAAGACATCACCTTCGACCACATCATATGCAACGCCGACGGCGAGGAAGTCGCGAACAACAGCCGCACGCGCGCGCCGGCCAAGGCCCCGATGCAGGGGCGCGTGCCTGACGCGCTCAAGGTGGACTGGGCCACGCAGACCTACGCGGTCGGCGACCTGAAGCTGACCTGCGAAACGGCGACGTGGACGAAAGACAACAGCACCGGTGAGATCTGGTTCTGCAAGGACGTGCCCTGCGGCGGCATCGTGAAGACCGTGACGGACGGCAAGGACAGCGTCTGGCTGTCTTCCTTCAGCAAGGATGGCAAAGAGCACAAGCTCGCGAAACCTGAACCTGAGCCGCAGCCTGAGCCCCAGCCTGAACCGCAGCCACAGCCGGAGCCTCAACCCCAACCCCAACCCGAACCGCAGCCCTTGCCGGAACCGGAGCCGCAGCCTGAACCCCAGCCGCAGCCGGAACCGGAGCCGCAACCAGAGCCTCAGCCGGAGCCGCAACCCGAACCGGAGCCGGAGTCAGCAACGGTCACGGCCTATGGCCCGCCGATCACCATGAAGCTGCCCGAGAAGGTCCGCAAGGAGATGAAGGACCAGGGCATGGCCATCACCCGCATGCACGTCTACTTCGAGGAGGAAAAGTCGAACGAGGGCGCCGTCGTCGAGTACGAGGGCATGCGCACCGAAGTGCCGGTGGTGTACGCCGCCTTCAAGGGCGAGCAGTGCGACAAGGAACTCACCTATCAGGACTGGCTCGACCGTGACGGGCGCTACGTGGACCTCGCCTTCGAGGTAAAGACCAAGCCGGACGTGCTGGAAGGCATGTCCGTGAAGATCGTCCACAGCCACCTTCAGGGCGAGACGGAAACCGAGCTCGCCACCTACGACATCACGGTGCCCGAGCCCGGCGAGCCGTGGGATACCCTGCGCCTGCGCGGCGCGCTGCCCGGCATCAACCGCTACACGCTTTTCGTCAGCTACACCAACAGCGCCGGCGAAACCACGACGCAGGAGGGCTTCAGCCACTGGGTCGTAATCCAGGCGCCGCCGATGTTCGAGTTCATGAACACCGTGCAGGCCACCGCCACGCGCAAGGACCTCGGCAAGAACACCACACTAGAGGCCGACGTGCGCATGGATTCAAGCTTCCTGCTGCACCACGGGCTGAAACCGGAAGACTGCACCCTGCGCATCACCCGCAAGGGCAAGCGCGATATGAACCTCAGCACCCTGCCGGCCGAGGTACGCCGCGTGATCGCCAAGGAGAAGATCCCGCCCGGCTGGCAGGAGGTCGCCCGCATCGACCTCAAGGACGGCAAACTCAACGACCGCAACGTCGTCAGCGTTGAGGACAGCTTCGTCAAGGTCACTTTCAGTCACGCCTTCGCGGCCAGCGCGGCCGTGTTGCCGGTGACCGAGGCATGGGAGTACCGCTTCGAGCTGATGCACAAGGATTCGGTCGCACCGCTCGCCACGTGGTCGGTGAACGTGGACCTGTCCGTGGACAAGCCGGCCGACATCGGCAGCGCGAAACTGAAGCTGAATGCGACCGGCATGGACAAGCCCATCACGGTTGCCTTCAAGAAGAAGTAGCGCATTGCCCGCTGATTTTTCGGATTTTCACGCCACTGCCGCCCCGTTATCCGCAAAATGGGGGGCAGAGGCCGCAACATGGAAATCAAACCGGAAGATGCACGTAAGCTCTGCAGCGAGGCGGAGTTCGACCTGTTCCTCGAAAGCGTTCCGCCCGAACTGCTGACGTTTACCGCCGAGGGTTTGAAAAAGCGTGCCGCCCAGGCGCAGAAACTGCATGAGCTCTGGGCCGGGCGCATCGTCAGCGAGAAGGACCGTGGCTGGGGCAAGCAGGGCGAGGCCCGGGTACGCGCGGCGACGGGCTACCTGACCGCGCGCAAAAAGGCCGAACTGTTCGAGATCGTTTGGAAGCGCTACGACGCGCGTCTGCGGGCCGTGTTGAAGGATCCTGATTCGCCGCTGCGCGAAACCATCAAGCACCGCAAGGCCACCGGCAAACTCAACAAGAACCCGCTGCTGGAAGATTAGTCTTCGGGCACGATCCGGATCGCCACGTCGCCGTTCGGCACGCACTGGCAGGCGAGGCGCACGTTCGGCCCCTGCCGCTTGATCTTGGAAAGCACGCGGGCTTCTTCATCGCTGACCGGGTTCAGGTTCTCCATCCCTTCCAGCACCTCGATGTTGCAGGCCCCGCACGAGCAGTTCCCGCCGCAGATGCTGGTGATGGTTACCCGGTTGTCCCAGAGCACGAACAGGATCGGGTCAGCGCCTTGGGAAGGCACCTCAACCCCTTTGTCAACAACACGAATGGTGGGCATACCCCAAGTGTCGCAATCAAAGCCCAGCCCGCAAGGGCTGGGGTGTGAAGACGGCCGCTAGAGCGGGAACGTGTCCGGGTCCATCCCTTCCGGGACCGGCTGAAGTTGATGCTTGTGCGGGTCTTCCACCAGTGTCCGATGGCACCCGAGACACACAAAGGTGCGGCTGTCCGCTTCGTACTCTTTTCCCTGATCATCTTCGAACATGATCATGCTCGTGCTCACAAGTCGCAGCTTTCGGCATCTGCATGCAGGGCAGACCTTGAGCCGGCGTTCTTCGAGGTGGATCCAGACTTGGAGTAATAGCACTACAACCAGCAGCGCGCCGAAGATCGAGAGCAAGACTATGTCCAATGGTGCCATCGTTGCTGCCGGGCACTGAAATCAGTCTGTGTCTGCCAAGGGAGAGTCATACTCCATCGCCTCTTCGGCGTGGTAGCTGCTGCGGACGAGCGGGCCTGAGTCCACTTTGCTGAAGCCCAGTTTCAGACCCTCGGCCTCATACATGGCGAACTCGTCCGGGTGGACGTAGCGATGCACTTGCAGGTGCTTCGGCGTTGGCTGCAGGTACTGGCCGATGGTGATGATGTCTACGTTCGCCGCCCGCAGGTCGCGCAGCAGTTCCAGAACTTCGTCGGGCGTTTCGCCCAGGCCCACCATCAGCCCTGACTTGGTGGTCAGTCCCGCGTCCTTGGCGCGTTGCAGCAGCTCGAGCGACTGGTCGTAGCGGGCCTGTGGGCGCACCGGCACGTACAGGCGCTGGACGGTTTCCATATTGTGGTTCAGCACGTCCGGGTGCTCGTTGAACACCGCGTCCTGTGCCGCGAAGTTGCCCTGGAAGTCGGGGATCAGCACTTCGATGCCGCAGCCGGGCGCTTGCTCGCGGATCGCGCGGATCGTTGCAGCCCACACGCTCGCGCCGCCGTCGGGCAACTCGTCGCGGTCCACGCTGGTGACAACCGCGAACTTCAGCTTCATCTTGCGGACGGACTCGGCCACGCGGCGCGGCTCGTCGAGGTCAAGCTCAGTGGGGCGCCCGGTCTTCACGTTGCAGAAGCCGCACGAACGTGTGCAGATGTTGCCCAGGATCATGAATGTGGCGGTCCCGCGGTTCCAGCATTCGCCCCGGTTGGGGCAGGCGGCGGATTCGCAGACCGTGTGCAGCTTCTCGGCCTGGACCAGCTTGTCCAGTTCAACTATCCGTCCGGCCGTGGGGATGCGAACCTTCAGCCAAGGGGGTCGCGGCCCCAGGTCAGTCTTGCCGCGCGGAAGTTTCGGGTATGCCGTCGCCATGGCTGCCATCATAGGAAGCAAACCGCAGGGCGTAAGCAACGGGCACCGGCCATGCCGGGTTAGTCGTCGTGTTCGCCGCCCTTATCACCCTTGCCGAACGTGGCTTCGAGCCCGGTGATGAGTTGCTGCTTCTCGGCGTCGGTCAGGCGCGCCTCGGGGTGGGCGGGCAGGTAGACCCACAATGGCATCTCGCCGTCGCGTACTTCTTCGGCGGCGTCGTCGGCGTGCTTCTGCCGGCGGTCCCATTCCGAGAAATTGAGGTGTTCGCGCCCTTCGTTCACGTCGTTTTGCACCAGCCACGAGACCGGTGCGACATTCGAGTACCACGGCCATTTCGTCTCGTTGCTGTGGCAGTCATAGCAGGCGCGCTTTACGAGGGCCTGGGTTTCCGGGCTGTCCCATTGCGGTTCGGCGGTCACTGGCGGGTTGTCGTGGCTGCGCCCATAGGGCACGAGCTGGATAAGGGCCGCAAGACCGATGGCCCCCAGCAGCAATGGCTTTACCAGCCGACGTTTCTTCTTCTTTTCTTCAGCCATGACAGGAGTCCCGGTTTGTTGCAGCCCTGCTCGCGGGCCTGCTATGCAATGTTAACGCAACGGATGGGCGGCGCTTTCATGTTCCGGCCGGTGAAGTCCGGAATTTCCTGTGCGATGCATGAACTTTGAAGCAGTGCGCGCGGTCACGAAAAGGCCCCCGCCGGGGGCGGGGGCCTTTCTGTTCTCAGAAAATCCTATCCCAGACGCCGCTCAAGCCCGGTGGCGTCGGTGTCGAACTGCTGCAGCTCGTCCTCGACGGCCATCATGAAGCGGCCTGCGAGCGCGCCGTCGACCAGTCTGTGATCGAACGCGAGCGACAGGTAGACCATGTCGCGGAAGCCCCACGAATCCTCGGTCACCATTACCGGGCGCTTGACAATTTTGCCGGCGCCCATGATGGCCGACTCCGGCTGGTTGATCAGCGGCATGCCCATGATCGGGCCGAAGCTGCCGACGTTGGTCAGGGTGAAGGTGCCGGCGCTGGTGTCGTCCGGCGTAAGCTTGCCTTCCTTGGCGCGACGCCCGAGGTCGTCCACGGCGCGGGCAATGCCGACCAGATTCAGATCCTGGCAGTTCTTGATGTTGGGAACGATCAGGTCGCCCGAATCCAGCGCGACCGCAAAGCCGTAGTTCACGAACTTCTTCACGATGATCTCGTCGCCGTTGATCATCGAGTTCACCATCGGGTAGCGCTCCAGCGCGCGGCACGAGGCGTAGATGAAGAAGCTGGTGTAGGTCAGGTTGAAGCCGTACTCCTGCTTGAAGCGCTTCTTGATGCCTTCGCGGAACTTCACGATGTGGCTGATGTCCACTTCGTGCACCTGGTTCACGTGCGCGGCCGTGTCGAGTGTGTTGCGCATGGCCTTTACGATGGCCTTGCGCACGGTGCTCATCTTCACCACTTCGACGTTCTTGTCCGCGAGCCCGAGTTGCTCCAGCGTCTTCTTCTCGCCGAAGGCGCTGCGGGCGGGCGCGGCCGACGGTGCCGCTGACGGCGCTGCGCTCGGGGCTTTGGCCGGCGCGCTACCGCGGTTGTTGAGGTAGTCTTCGAAGTCCTTCTTGGTAATCCGTCCGTCCTTGCCGCTGCCTGGCATGTCGCCGATTTCTTCCAGGCTGACGTTGTGTTCTTTCGCCATGGCGCGCACGACGGGGCTGTAGAAACGCTTGCCGTCGCTGCGGGGCACCGGGGTTTCGCCGCGCGGGCCGGCGTGATGCGCGGGCTTCGGTGCTTCGGCGACGGCGGTCGCGGTTGCCGTCGCGGCTTGCGGCGCCGCGGCTTCCGGTTTGCTTTCGGACTTTGCGGGCGCGCTGTTGCCGCCGCTCGACTTGGCCGGCGCTGCACCACCGCTGCTGATGCGGGCGATGACCTGGCCCACTTCGACGGTGTCGTCGGCCTGGTACAGAATTTCGGTCAGCGTGCCGCTGGAGGATGCGGGAACTTCGCTGTCGACCTTTTCGGTGCTGATATCGAGCACCGTTTCGTCTTTCTTGACGGTATC
>JAGQRI010000039.1 GCA_020425515.1 Planctomycetota bacterium
ACGACCAGCCCGATGCCGCCGCAGGCCAGCGTGCGCCAGCCGAAACCGCAGCCGATGCCGCCGCCCATCCACTCGCCCTCGGTGCCGTAGCCGCTGGGCTCTTCGCCGGTGCAGCGGTAGCGGTCGTCGCCGGCATGGTCGAGGACGAAGCCGATCCCGCCCGGTTGGCCGCAACCGACGCTGTAGCCGTGCGAGTCGTAGATGTCGTTGCCTTCCAGGTCGATCACGCCGCCCACGCCGTAGGCCGCGCAGCCGATGCTGTTGGTCCCGCCCAGGTATCGGTCGTTGCCCTTGCGGTCAATCAGCAGCCCGATGCCGCCGAACGCCGCCCCAATGCCCCAGTCGCCGCATTCGTAGGTGTCGTTGCCTTCCCGGTCGTCAATGATCGAGGTGCCCAGCATCCCGCACGCCACGCCCCATTTACCAGTGCTGCGGTAGTGGTCATCACCTTTCAGGTCGATTACAGCACTGATTCCCCGGTCTAGCCGGGTGTTAGCGCAATCGAGGTATTCGTCGTCGCCGCCGACGTCCAAGATCACGGCTGGAGCCTTTGGTCCGCCCTTCCAGATGTTTCGATCCGGTCCGCCGATTGCGATTAGCCCGTAGCTACTCTTGAAACAGATCGCATCTCCTTCCACGAAGTCGGCCAGCTTTACTCCTTTGGGAAGGGGGAAGGCGGCATTTTCACTTGGGTCTTTCGACCAGACACTCTTCAGGCCGCCCGTCAGCAGAGACATGGCAATGCGGAGTGACATCAAGGTGGAGGCACAAGAAAAGTCCTGCTTGCGCATGCTGTCCACCAAGGCGGCGCTGTCGTCAAAGCCCTTCTCGCCGCGCCAATGAAAAACCGCCGCCAGGACCTGTTTGTGAAGATCTGCGAATTCCGGCGTGGTGCGCCGTTCACCGAATGGATCGATCATTTTCAGCGCCACATCAGCAAGACGGCCGTACCAGGCGGACAGCGTCTCCGGAGTGGGATCGCCTGGGACTTCGGGCAATTCGGGAACTTCAATGTCAATCAGGTCGCGATCCAGAAGCAAGGTTGCCATGGCGTCGTAGCTATCGTCCGCCATGGCGTCTCCGACATCACTGATCCATTGATGTGCCGCCAGTGGGTCGCTGAGCAGCAGGTCGGTTGAGCTGAGGTTTTCGTAGCTGTCCCACAGGTCGATCTCGCGTTCGTGGGCGGCGATCAAATTGTCCCAGGCTGTGGGCAGCTCGTGCTTTTCGATCAGGGGCCAGAGTTTTTCGCGCAGGGGGCCGCCCTTGGTGACGTCCTCGTTCTTGAGCCAGTCGTAGGTGCGCTTGCGATCGTCGAGGTGGGTGTAGAGCTCGCTCCAGGCTGACCTGGGGTCGCCGAGCTTGATTTTGGCGGTTTTGATTTCCTCGCCGTCTTCGCCTTCTTTCGGGTGCGCAAACTGGATCTCGACCACGTCGCCGGGCTTGCTGGCGTACAGCTTGCGGCAGAAGTCGTCGCGGTCTTTTAACTCGTCGCCGTCCCACTTCAGCAGGCGGTCGCCGACCGTGATCGCGATGTTGCCTTCCGCGTCGCGCGCGCCGCCCTGGCTGAGTTTCAGTTTCGCATCGAAGGCGCCGCCGAACAGCCCGAACGTCCACTTGCGCGGCGGCTTGTACTCGGCCTCCTGGGCGTGGCTGACAAAGCATGGAAGCAGCAGGGCTGCGCACAGCAGCGGGATCAGGCGGCGCATGTTGGCTCCTGTTTTTACTCACATGTCCGGCGTTCGCGCGTTAACCTGCTATCGATTCGACTCGACGCCAACGGAAATCTGAGAGTACAGGCATGAGCCAGAGGACGCTTCTGATCGCCCTCGCCGTGGCGGCCGTCATTGCTTTGGCGGGCGCGGCATTTTTCCTGGGCAGCGATACCTTCCATCTGTTCGGCAGCGAAGCCGGCAACGCAGGCGCGGGCGGCAATCGCGTCGTGGCCGATGACCCGTTCGCGGAATCGAACGACCCCACGGCCGACATCCGCTTCGACGGCAGCGACGAGCACGGGCGCTACATTGAAGGTCCCAACGGCGAGCACATCTACATAGACAATGAAGGCCGGCGCTACGTCCTAGGCCCGGACGGCAAGCGCATCTACGTGGACCCGCAGGGGCGCAGGCTGGGCCCGGACGGCAAGCCGATCCCCGGCGGCGGTCCCGGCGCAAATGGCAAGAGCACGCCGGGCGGCAAAGACACGAAGAACGGCAAGGCGGGCGACCGCACGGATGACCCGGACAAAAAGGAAGGCGAGGAAGACCAGCCCGATCCGGCCGACCTGACCGGCAGCGTCGTCGACGACATGGATTCACCGTACCCCGGCGCGACCGTAACCGTGCAGGCCCCGGGCGGTGAATCGCGCAGCACGACCAGCGACGACGAGGGCGTGTTCCGCTTCGAGAAGCTGCCCTCGGAAACCCAACTGGTGATCACGGCCAACGACAGCTACGGCAACACCAGCAAGCCTGTGAACACGCGCCTCGCACCCGGCAAAACGCAACTGAAACAGCCGCTGGTGCTGCCGCGAGATACCTCGATCCGCGGCGTGGTGCGCAGCGCTGACACGGGTTTGCCGATCGACGGCGCGCAGGTGGTGCTGCTGGGCTCGGGCGACCAGTTCGGGCGCCGCTACAGCGTGCAAAGCTCGCAGGTGACCGACGCAGGCGGCTCGTTTGCGTTCTCGATGTTGACGCCGGCCGGCTACCGCATCCAGATTTCGCGGGACGGGTTCACGCCGCGCATCCTCAACAACGTCGAGCCGCCGGAAGACCTGGTGGTGGAAATGTCGCCCGGCGCGGTGATCACCGGCGTGGTCAGCGACCAGGGCGGCAACCCGATTACTGGCGCGCGGATCAGCTGCGATTTTCATGCCGAGCCGGCGCAGGACTTCCACACGGATACCACCAGCGACGAGACGGGCTACTACGCCGTGAAGTGCCAGCCCGAAAGCCAGCACAACACAGTCAGCGTGATCGCCCCCGGCTATAAGTCGGCGAATCAGACGCTGGTGAAAAGCGGCAGCGAGCACGTTGATTTCGAGCTGGCGCCTTCCGGCAACGTGGTGCTGCGCGGGCGGTTGCTGAACCAGTCGGGCGCGCCTGTCCTGACCGCGACCTTCTTCAGCTACGACGCCGGCGGCAAGTACAAGAAAATCGTCCAGAGCGTCGGCCCGGACAACGAGGGCAAGTTCTGGTGCGAAGCGGTGCCCGAGGCCAATCAGCTGCTCGTGCGCAGTGCCGGCCTGTCCGAAGTGCGTGCCGACTACCAGCCCAGCCCGGGCGGCGAGGTTGACCTCGGCGACCTTTACATGGACCAGGGCTACGCGCTGTACGGCGTGGTCACCAAGGAGGGCGAGCCGGACACAAAAATCGAGGGCGCGGTCGTCACCGTCGGCGCCGCCAGCGTCGAGTCGGACAAGGACGGCAAATACCGCATCGAGGGTCTGAGCGCCGAGGAATTCATCGTGCGCGTGCTGCACGCGGCCTACCTCGGCACGGCCTTGCGCGTGACGCCGACGCCCGGCGAGTACGAGATTGAGCAGAACATTGAGCTGACCAACGCCGACTTCGAGGCGCGCCTGCGCATCATCGATGCGGACAGCGGCGTGCCGATCGAGGGTGTCAGCGTCCAGGTGATCGCCTACAACCAGGTGCTGACGACTGACGCCGAAGGCCTGGTGCACCTGACCGGGTTGTCTTCGATGAAGATTGACGTGCGGATTGAGCTGGAAGGCTACGCGACGGTCAACACCAAGATCGACGCCGACGTCAGCAGCAAGGTCAGCGAGGCCCCTCCGCAGGAAATCGCGCTGGTGAAAGGCGACGCCATTCACGGCGTCTGCACGACCGACGGCGACCCGCTGCCCGGCGCGACCAAGGTGGAGATCTGGAACACCAGCAAACTGGTCGCGACCGTCTACACGGACACCGAAGGCAACTACAACACGGAGAGCCTGCCGGTCGGCCAGTACTTTGTGGGTCTGCCGGACTATCACTACGCGGCCCGCCCCGTCGAGCTGACCGAAGAAGGCGCCGAGTTCGACATCGAGATCGGCGCCGTCTGCCATCTCAAGGGTGTGCTGCGCCGCGCCGACGGCAAGCCGCACGCCAACGCGGGTATCTACGTCTACCGACGCGACAACGTCTACTGGACCGCCACCATCCACACCGACCCGGAAGGCCGCTACGAGGTCAGCAACCTGTTCCCCGGCAAGTGGGTGTTCTGCGTGCTGAAGACCCAGGGGGATTCCTCGGCGCAGTTTGCTGTTCCGGTCAATGTCACCGAGCCCGGCTGGAACACGATGAACGTGCAATTGCCGGAGGCGACCGGTGTGATGAAGGGCCGCGTGACCTACCCGGACGGCAGCCCTGTCAAGAAGGCGCGCGTGGCGGTGACCAACCTGAGCGCGGAGTTCCCGCGGGCGTTGCTGGCGGCCTACGTGGTGACGGACGATGACGGCTACTACATCGCCGAGCGCCTTGAAAACGGGATGAAAATGCAGGCGCGCGTCGGCGGCTACCAGGACGAAGCCCAGACAGGCACAGCCTTCAGTGACGTGGTAACGATGCCGGTCGACAGCTCGCCGGTCGAGGCCAACATCGTCGTCGCGAATGAGGGCGTCACCGTGCGCGTGCAGATGCACCGTGCCGATGGCGGTCCGATCCTGAGCGGCGGGCCATTGTGTTACCTGTACGATTCGCAAGGGCGGTTGAGCGGGCTGTACTTCGGCGGCGGAACGTTCAGCGGCAATATCTACCTGTACGACGTCGTGCCGGGCGAATACACGCTGGTCGTGACGAATCGCGGCACGAAGAAGGCCGAGTTGCAGATCACTGTAGGCACCGAGAACATCGTGAACGGGATCGAGATAAGCATCGAACTCGAGGACAGGAGCAGTGGATGAGCGGCAAACGCGGATTCGCGATTGGATTGCTGTTGGGCGTGATTTTCGGGCTCGTTGGGAACCTCGTAACGCTTCACTTCACGACGGCCGAGCTGGACAAGCGCCAGGCGGATGCCTACGACAAGGGCTACAAGGACGGCGTCGAGCGCGCAAGCAAGGACGGCATCGATATCAGCGGTCGCCTGAACCGGAACGCGGTCCAGCAGACAAACGACTTGCGCAATCAGCTCGACAGCGTGAAGACGCAACTCCAGGCCTTGCAGGGGCGCGACGACATGTCGCCGCAGGCCAAAGACCAGGTGGAAGTAATACTCGAAGGCTTGAAGTAATCAGGCCGCGAAGTCGGCGAGGCGCACCGGCTGGCGTTTGGCGCCCCAGTTGCCCGGCTCGTTCTCGAACACGCCGGCGCAGGCCGTGCCGCACTTCGGGCACTTGCCTTCCTTCAGGTTCCAGCGCAGCAGGTTGTACCAATCGCGCACGATCAGCGGCTCGTTGCACTTGTGGCAGTGCGTCGTGTCGCCTTCGCTGTCGTGGATGTTGCCGGTGTAGGCGTAGTGCACGCCCGCTTCCATCGCGATCCTGCGCGCGCGGCTGAGCGTGCTTGCGGGCGTGGGCGGGATGTCCATCATCTTGAAGTCCGGGTGGAAGGCCGAGAAGTGCATCGGCACGTCCGGCCCCAGTTCGCGCACGACCCAGTCGCACATGCGCCTCAGCTCAATGTCGCTGTCGTTCTTGCCGGGGATCAGCAG
>JAGQRI010000331.1:0-2574 GCA_020425515.1 Planctomycetota bacterium
AGCGCTGGCACTTCGCCAGCTACCCTGTGCGCCCGCTGACGCCGGAGCAGTTCCTGTCAACGCTGCTGGGGCTGCTGTCGAAAGACCAGCTCGACAAGCTGGTCCGGGATAACCGCGACGGCGCCATCGAGGCAGCCAAGCGCCAACTGAAGCAGCAGGAAGAGCAGCAGAAGAAGAACGGCGGCCAGTACTACAAGTACGACTACGCTACGCTCAACCGCTACGGCGAGAAGTTCGAGGCCATGGACGGACGCTGGTATATCGCCCGCTGGGCGGCCGGTCGCTATTCGAGCCTCAGCAACGACGACGAGATGAACGAGTCGGAAGATTTTACGATGTCGATCGTGCAGGCGCTGGCGGTGATGAACGGCCAGTTCACCAACGCGCTGGCCGCCAGCGGCAAGGACAGCCTGCTGGAGCGGATCGGCAAGACCTTCGAGACGGGTGACGAGCGCGTCGAAGCGCTCTACCTGATCGTGCTCAACCGCCGTCCCACCAACGCCGAACGCGAGCGGGTACTGAAATACATCGCCCAAAGCAAGGACGACACCAAGGCCGCCGAGGACCTGCTGTACTCACTATTAATGACCACCGAGTTCGCCACGAACCACTGACTCTGGAATCAACCGAGTTCGTCCACGCTTCGGAGATGTTGGAAGTACCCTTGCCGGAAGAGATTCCGAACTGCGGCTTCCATGTATTCGAACGTGACGCTTGGGATGACGATCATTCCAGGTTCAGCAATGAATGCAGTACCGGCCTTGGCCTCTTCTTCCAGGTCCTGCTTCAAACGAACCGGATCGTAGAAACACACCGGGTACTTCCCCTGCCCGGCAATTTCGACTGCGGCGCGGCCCATGTATCCCCGGACCTCAGCTTCATACGCCGCACGGTCATCGAACGCGTCCGTGAATGACAATTTGATATCAGCATCTTCGCTCATAACTCACTCTGACCCGTCGATCTATCGAACTTGCCGCCAACCGCAATGAGGCCAGCCCACGCCCCTAGGGTTCCCCTCTACATGTATATGCATAGGCACCTTACGAATTGCGCGCCTGCGGCGACATTCCTGACGCCCTTTGAGAGCAGACTCCGGTTGGATTGCTACAAATGGCCAGGTGCGTAAGCAATTCGGAACACGCGGTGTTGCGAGCGGAAGCCGGCGGACTCGATCGCCCGTTGCGCGGGCACGTTGTCCGGCTCGGTTGAACACAGCGGTTTCAAGTTCCTTGCGCGGCACTCGTCTACCAGCGTGTGCATCATCCGGCGCCCGAGGCCCGTACCGCGATGTTCCCTCCCGACGATCATGCCCAGGTGCACATGGCCGGGCGCGCGTGTGTCGACCCGACACTCGCCGCTGGCAATGATCGCGCCATCCCTTTCGCACAGCAGCAACTCGCCGTTTTCGATGCGCGCCCCGAGGTAGGGT
Source organism: Planctomycetota bacterium (assembly GCA_020425515.1). Classification (GTDB taxonomy): domain Bacteria; phylum Planctomycetota; class UBA8742; order UBA2392; family UBA2392; genus JACKID01. Next base: position 1,433 of record JAGQRI010000331.1, read on the forward strand.
TCGAGAAACGAACGCGGCGCACCGATGGCTGCTTCATCAAACGCAATCGCAGCCTCAAGGTCGGCGGCGGTTGCCACGCGCAACTCGAGAGGGGCAACTCCCGGGCGTGGCTCCAGTACATGCTCGTACATCAACGCCCTGGTTTCCGGCGAGTGTCCCGCTTCGAGACATAGAGACAAAGACAGCGGGTCTATCGTCGAGACTATGCCGGCCGTGAGTTCCAGATGTGTAATCAGGAACTTCAGCATGTACGGTCCAACATGCCGGAACTCAGGTTGCAGGTAAAAGGCAAGGAGTTCGCTCTCGGCGTTGAGCGCGCCGTAGCCGACCGGTTCCCCGTCTGCCAGAAGCGCCAGCGGCTCCGCGGCGTCCACGAAGCTCGCCCACATGTCATCCTGCGGCGCCGCGAATGAAGCCCGGTAAGCGGCCTGATACCGCGCACGGGCTTCGTGGGCTTCGCGCTGCACGCCCAATTCCGGCTGCTTCATGCTGGCGTCTCCACGACGGCGAAAAAATCGCTACCCGGCCGGCTGTGAGGGGTATCATGCCTTGTGCGGACACAATGGGCGGAGTCTTTTCATGCTGAATACCCGTAAACCTGCGCTGCTGGCCGGGCTGGCGCTGCTTGGCTGTGCCGCGTGCCTGCTGGTGGCGTTCACTTCGGTGCAAGCCGACGAGTTAAAGGAAGACCGCAAAACCGAAGCCGCACCCGCCGATGAATCCGACGGCGAGGCAGCGCTCTCGGCCGCCATCGACCGCGAAATTGCGAAAGTCTGGGAGCGCGACGGAATCAAACCCGCGCCCACCAGTGGCGACGCCGAGTTCCTGCGCCGCGCCTACCTCGACACCGTCGGCATGCCGCCCAGCGCCGACGAGGCCGCAGCCTTTATCGACGACAAGACGCCCGACAAGCGCAACAAACTGATCGACAAACTGGTCGACGACCCCCGCTTCGGCGAACACCTGGCCGACATGTGGCTCGAAGTGCTCGTCGGGCGCGGCAAAGCCAACCAGAACACCGACCTCGTGCTCGGCACCTGGCTGGCCGAGCAGTTCAACGAAAACCGCGGCTTCGACCAGGTCATGTACGACATGATCACCGCCACCGGCAGCATGGCCGACAACCCGGCCGTCGCCTACTA
>JAGQRI010000331.1:2688-3866 GCA_020425515.1 Planctomycetota bacterium
TACGAGCCGGACTGGAAGACGGCCGACTTCGACGGTGTCGCCAGCTTCTTCGCGCCGATGCAGGTGCGCAGTAAAGGCAGCGAGCGCCCCAAGCAGGCGAAGATCAGCGACACCCGCGTGAAGGCGATGGACTCGGGCAAGCTCAAGAAGAAGCTGGCCAACGCGGACGACGCCAAGAAGGAAAAGCTGAAAGAGGCCGCCAAGTGGGACTCGCCGAAGTTCCTCGAAGGCGCCGAGCTGAAAGGCACCGATTCGCGGCTGTGGCGCAAGTCCTGGGCGAAATGGGTGATCGCCAGGGACAACACGCAGACCCAGCGCTACGTCGCGAACCGGTTCTGGAGCTTCCTGTTCGGCATGGGCATCCTGAACCCGGTGGACGACTTCAACAGCTTCAATGAGCCCAGCCACCCGGAACTGCTGGCCCTGCTCGGCAACGAGATTCGCGACCACGGCTTCGACATCAAGCGCTTCTACCGCGCCGTGATGAAGACGCGCACCTGGCAACTCGCCAGCCGCGGCGAAGACAAGAAGGCCGAGCCCTGGCATTTCGCCGCCTACCCGGTGCGCCAACTCACGCCGGAGCAGTTCTTCGCGGCGCTGATCGTCGTGCGCCACGAATCGGCGTCGCAGCGCGGCATGCGCGGCGGCGGCAACCCCTACGACAAGGACCTGCAGCAGGCGAAGGCGTACCAGAAGCGCGTCGAGGCCGGGAAGATCGGCAAGAACGAAAAGAAGTACGAATGGGACGTCGACGCGATCGAGAAGCTCAAGGCCCAGGTCGACAAGATGAGCGACGACTGGTACCTGCGCCGCCGTGTCTCGCGCGATTACTCGAAGTTCAGCGACGATGACGAAATGATGGAAGCGGACGGCTTCGTGCTGACCATCGACCAGGCGCTGCTGGTAATGAACGGGGACATTACGGCGATTCTGAGTGACTGGGGTAAGGGCTCGGTGCTCGACGGCATCACGAGCAGCAGCGACAAGCTGGAGCGGCAAATCGAGCGCATGTTCCTGGTGGCGCTCTCACGCAAACCGGACGACTCGGAAGCGAAGCGCTACAAGCAATTCCTGAAGGAGGCCGAGGACGAGAAGGCCGCCTGGGAAGACGCGCTGTTTACGCTACTCGTCTCGACCGAATTCGCGACAAATCACTGAGCCGGTCTTTGGCCACGAAA
>JAGQRI010000332.1:0-1385 GCA_020425515.1 Planctomycetota bacterium
CGCTTTTTCCTGGCCTTCGACCGCCTTGGCCAGTTGCTCTTCCGTGATGAAACCGCAGCTCACGGCAATCTTGCCGAAAAGAACTTCAACCTTGGTGGTAGCCATCGTGTATTCCGGGTGGTGTAGGACAGCGCAATCATAGCACCCGCCATCGCCGGAAACAGAGCCTACCGGGCGACCGCCCGGTCAGTTGCCGCCCCAATCTGTCCTATCAAATCAGTTCGCCCCGCTGGCCTGATCGTCTGGTGTGTCCGGTTTCGGGGAAACGGTGCCTTCCCGAAAAGCAAATGCAGAGCCCGGAGGCCCGCCCTTGTGTAACGAAGCGGCGCCTCGCTGAAAAAACAAAGACTGAGCCCGGAGGGCTCAGTCTTTTCTCTACCGTTTCCCGTCCGCTGGGAAAGGGGGCTGAGGTAGCGGCAGGTCCGCCCGTCTCAACTTTGCCTAGTATACCCTATGAAGCCCCGTGTGACAAAAACCGGTTAAGTGGCTGCCGCCACCATACACATAGTGGCATGGAACGCCCCCACACCGCTCTCGACACACCAATGGATGTAGGCGCGGCGCGCTCGCCGGCACGGAATACCACACCCGCCCATCCCCTATCCGCAAGACGGAATGGGTTTTACCCACCCGGCGGCTGCGCGCATGCGCTAAGCTGCCGGCATGAAATACGCGACCCTGATACTGCCGGCCTGCCTTCTGCTGCTGACTCTGTACGAGCCCGCAGCCGCCGCGAAGAAAACTGAGCTGCCCGAACTCGACAAGGTGCAGCAGAAGTACGTCGACAAGACCGCGCCTGCCGCGCGCAAGAAGTTCCTCAAGCTGGCGGAGCAAGCCGACGGCGCCGACAAAGAACTGCTGGCGCGCTGGTTTCCCGAGTTCAAGGACACCGTCGGCGAACCCGGCCAGGCCGATCCCCCACCGGCGCGGGAGCCTTCCAAGCTTCGTGAGAAACTGGCGAAACTCTGGACAGGTCTCGCTGAAGACGCGCAGAAGGCCGGCATGCCCGCGACCGCCGGCTGGGAGGCCTACCGGGCGCATAAACTGGCTGCGACGGACAAGGATGCCGCCAGGATCCTCGCCTACGTCGAGCGCCCCAAGGGTGAAGATTACGTCCACCCGCGCGTCGCGAAGCTGCTGAACGAAGGCAAGCATCTGTGGAGCTGGGGCTGGACCAACCAGGTTCCCCAGCCGCTGGACCGGGACGTCAAGCCCACCGGCGACGAAGGCGATGAAGCCCACGCAAGCTGGGGCAAGGCGCGCGAACTCGAGTACACGTTCGTCAAGTTGCGCAGCAACCTGCCGCTGAAGGAGGCCTGCGAAATCGGCCAACGCGTGGACGCGCTGCTCGAAACCATGCGCGCGCGCTATTGCCTGGTGGAAGG
>JAGQRI010000332.1:1523-3875 GCA_020425515.1 Planctomycetota bacterium
TGCGCCCAGGGCTTCGAGAAAACCGTCGGCATCGCCCAGCACGAAAGCTGCCACGCGTTCTTCAACGCCTGTTTCAAAGGCAGCTTCGAGCGCGGCAACGCAACGCCCTACGGCTGGATGATGGAGGCCGTGCCCGCCGCCGCCTACTACGTCGACGAGCTGCACCCGGGCGACGGGCAGCTCGCGAAGCAGTTGAAGCGCAAGTTCCAGCTCACGGCCGGCGGCATCGACCCGGCCATGCAAAGCGTGCTCGACGGCCAGGACTATCTCGCCAAGCTGAACGCGTACGGAGGCTACGACGAAAGTATCGGCGACCTGCAGGCCTACATCACGGGCGCATTGTTCACGGCGATGTGCTGGCAGGACGACCGCCTGCGCGACGCCTACGCCCGGTTCACCGCCCACTGCATGGCATGGAAGGCCAACACGGACGAGTTCGAAAAGACCTTCGGCGATACTGCTGAGCTGACAGCCAAACTGAAAGAGTGGCTGAAGTAGCTCGTACCTACTGAACGTGGATGGTGAATTCATTCACCTCGATCCTGCCGGCGCGATAGACTTATGAAATGCGGCGGCACTCGTTCTTTCTTGCGGCGATCCTCTTGTTCTGCTGCGCGCCTTGCGCTGCGCAGGTTGCCGTGACGGGCTCGCTGAGCAAGCAGCGCGCGATGTACATCTTCGATGTCGATTTCGGTGGTACAGCTCAGTCGGTCGCCCTGACTGCCGATGTCACGCTGACTGCGGGCGGGCGGCTTGAGCTTGAACTGTTCGACCTCGACGGTGCGGCAACGCTTGCGACACCGGTACGCCAGTCGGCGCCGGACTTCGCAAGCGATTCGACCTCGACTACCACCGGCAATGCCGTGGCTTCCATCAACACTCGCAGCTACAGCGGCGTCCACCAGTTCCTGCTGATCCTGTTCGATGGCGACCTTGACGCTGACTACGACGGCACGGTCAGCACGTCGGCCGGTACGATCACGCAGAGCTGGCAACAGACCGACGCCGGGCGGGACTACGGGAATCGAGACCTGTTCTGGACGCCGCGCAGCGTGCACCTGTGGGGCGACTTCCAGTCTCGATTCAGCCATCTGGCCCGCTTCCGCACCGATTTCGGCCCGTCTGGACAAGTGCTGGATTTTCACTTCGAGTGGTACGGCCAGATTGTCGGCGGGGTCGGCGTCAGGGACCCGCAGTTCAACGCCATCTACGCAAACAACACCGCCCCCACCGCGCTGGCGGACGGGGGCACGGTTGTCGGTTGCGGCTTCCTGAGCGGGCTGAATACGTTCACCATCGAGGGTGGCGCTACGACGCTGCACCCGGCCGCGGGCGAGTTCGTCCGGCTGGATGCGTTCCTGCCGTCCGGTTTTGCCGTCGTTTCCGCTGACACCGACGACCAGATTCTCGGCACGTCGGGACCGAAACCAGGAGCATCCTGCAGCGTCAGTAGGGGCGGCGGTAGCTGGTTCCTGTTGCTGCTCCCGATCGTGCTGATCCTCCGTCGGCGGCAGCTCGCGAATCCAGGCAAATCGCGCTCACGCAGGGTCTGAACCGCTGCCAGCTATGAAATCCAGAAGCCGCCTTTGGGGTCTGGCTCGAGTACCGGCCGGTCGTCTCGGGTTCTTACGAAATACACGCCGCCCCTGCCGCCGCGCGAGGCAAAGCGAGCCCCGAGATGCACCCGCTTCCCATCCGGCTCGATGCTGAAGTTCACGATTGGCAACGCATAGATCACCCGGGCATTGAGCCGGCCAAGTTCGCCCCGTTCGGTTCTGCTGATCTGGCGGAGCCCGTTCTTGTCGCGAAGCCAGTAGCGCACGGGCTTTCCGACACCCATGCCGGATTTGCCTTCCCGGTGCTCTTCGACAAGAAAGCCCAGGAAGCTGTCCCCCGGCAGTTTCTCTTCATCATCGAGCCATTCCTCAATCTTTGCGAACACGGCTAAATACGCGGGCGAGCTGTCGATGGGCGGCAGTTCGGGAACCGGTGCAGCCGGCGGTTTCGCTTTCTTGGACTTTGCGCGCTTCGCCATGGCGCAAGCGTATCACGCGGTGGAACACCAAGCGACTTCGGTTGGCAGGCTGGAAGCCTGCCCCACGACTACACCTTCACGCGGGCGTTGAACCAGGCGCCGAAGATCGTGCGCATCAGCCACAGCTTGGCGCGGGTCAGCGGCCAGGCGTCGGGGTTGGGCATCAGCCCGCGACACTCCTCGGGTAGCATGATCAGGCTTACCTTCACGTTCGGCGCGATGCCGATCGGCAGGCCCTTTTCCATGCAGCGGCGGTAGAAGTGCTGGAAGACCGGCAGCATGTCCTCGATGCGCGGCGGCTTGCGTTTGCCGTAGGC
>JAGQRI010000333.1 GCA_020425515.1 Planctomycetota bacterium
AGGCGGTCGGCGGTGTGGATGACCAGCGCGTCGTGCGGCCCCGGCTCAACAAACACCAGGATCTTCTGCAGGTAGCGCACGCCGGCGTCGTGGAACGTCGCGAGGTTGGCCTGGATGTGCTCGCGCAGCCAGCCCAGCGGATTGGCGACGGTCAGCGTCCAGCGCGTACGCCCCGCCCATTCCATCACCAGCCAGCGGCAGTGAAGCTGGCGCGTGATTTCGTTGACGGTCTTGATCATGTCGTGCGAAACCGTGTGCTCGAAGTCGACGTTGAGTTCTTCCTTTTCACCCATCGTCACCACGCGGCGGCGCAGCGATACCACGCGCGGGTCTTCGCCGGACAGGGCATCCAGCGCCGTCTGCTCCGGAATGTCGGTGATGCTGACGACCTTCACCTTGCCGCCGTCGGCCAGTACGTCGCCAAGTTCGACAAGCATTTCCGGCGAGCGCTCCTTGCCGAACAGGCTGACGACCACGCGCGCCTCCTCGTCGCCGGCTTCTTCGGCAGTTGCATCGGCCGGCGCCACCAGGTCCTGCCGGCGTCCGCGCTGGCCCAGCACGCCGCGGCGTTTGGTGCGAAACCGACCATACACGAGGTACATGACGAATCCCGGTACGGCGACTGCGGCCGCGCCGATCGAGATCAGCGGGTCTTCGATCACCATGATGACGATCAGCCCAAGCCCCGACAGCAGGCCAAACGCCTGCAACCACGGATAGAACGGCGAGCGAAAGGCCGGCTTGTACCACTGCACCCGGCTTTCGCGCAGGACGATCACGGCCAGGTTTTCCGCGCCGTACAACATGATCAGGAACGCGCTCGCCAGCTCGGCCATGCGATGCACATCCAGGAACAGGATCGCCAGCGCCACCACGATGCCGGAAACCATGATCGCCACCGTGGGCGTCATGAAGCGCGCGTGCACCGTGCTGAGCGACTTCGGCAACAGCCCCTCGCGCGACATCGCGAACGGAAAACGGGAAGCCGCCAGCACGCCGGCATTGGCCATTGAGGTCATCGTCAGCACACCGAGCACGCCGGCGCCAATCCCGATCGCGTGAATCCCGAAACTGGCCGCCAAGGTGTAGATCGCATGTTCGTCGCCGCCGCCCTTCTGCAGTTCCGCTACCGGTACGTTGCCCACCAGTACGGCGGTTAGCGACGTGTACAGCGCCGTCACGATCAGCAGCGAAAGCAGGATGCCGAGGGGCAGGTTGCGCTGGGGCCGCTTGATCTCCTCGGCGATGGCGGCGACTTTCGTGACGCCGTTGTAGGCCACGAACACGAAGGCGGTCGCGGCAAACAGCCCCATCGTGCCCGCCTTGCCGGTGCCGACCGCGAAGTTGGACGCATCGAAGCGAATCCCGCCGGCCACCGCGATGGCGGCAAGCCCGCCGACGCTGACGATCATGACGACGACCTGCGCCTTGCTGACCTTGCCGACGCCGCGCACGTTGATCAGCAGGATCAGCGCCAGCAACGCCAGCGAAAGGGAAATCCCGAACGGGCCGTGCGCGCCGAACTGCGGCGAAATTGCAGCCAGGTACGCGGCGAAACCGACCAGCGCAAATGCACTCTTCAACAGAAGCGAGAGCCACAACCCCAGCCCGGCCACCGTGCCCGCCAGCGGTCCGAAGGTGCGGTCGATGTAGACGTACGTCCCGCCCGAGGTCGGCATGGCCGTGGCGAGTTCCGATTTGGAAACCGCCGCCGGCAGCACGCAGATGCCCGCCATCAGATACGCAAGCCACAGCATCGCCCCGGAATCCGCAACGGCGAGTCCCGGCAGCACGAAAATACCGGCGCCGAGCATCGCGCTGATGGCGATGGCGACGACGGAAGGCAGCGTCAGGCGGCGTTCGAGCTTCTTCATGGGCGGGCGGGTTATACCAGTTTCAGGCGCGCGCGCCTTGCCCGGCCGCGAATCCGCTCGTCCAGGCCCATTGGAAGTTGAAGCCGCCCAGCCGCCCGGTAACGTTGGCGACCTCGCCGCAGACGTACAGGCCCGGATGTTTCTTGCTTTGCAGTGTGTTGCGGTCGAGTTCACCCAGCAGCACGCCGCCCGTCGTAACCTCGGCCTTGTTGAATCCCTCAACACCGGCGAGTTGCACGTCGGCCTGGGTGAGCGCCAGGTGAACGCGCTTCAGTGACAGCTGATCGAGTTGTTTGATCAGGGTTGACGGGTCAATACTCTTCGCTCGCAGCAGGTTGTCCAGCAGCGAGCGCGGCAGGCGCGCCCCGAGCGCACGCCCGACTGACTGCTCGCGGTTTTCGAGCAGCGCCCCGGCCTGCCGCATGAAAGCGTCGAACGTCGGCGGGCGCGGGACGGTGTCCGCGGTCAGGCACGCACCGGGCGGCTTGGGGAGATACAGGTGCTCCGCCCAAAGCCCGTCCGGCAGCGGCAGCGACCAGAAGTCGCCAAGCAACTGGACGCGTTCGCTTTCATCCAGCGCCCGCGCGCAGGCGCCGCTGACGTCCAATGCAGCCGGGCCTGAGGCCCCCTTGTGCGTCACCAGCAGGCTGCCGCCGGCGCGGGCCGGCGGTTTGTACTTCGCGCCGCAAACCTGCTCCGGCGGCGTGCCTTGCGGAACGAGCGACAACACAGCCGGCGTGGTCAGCCCGGACAGCCCGTGCAGGGGTCCTTCGTCAGCCAGCAGCAGGGGCGTCAACGCGGGCAGGGGCTTCTCAACGGTGTGTCCCAGCGCGCCCAGCAGGTCGTAGCCCAGACCGTACGAGCCGGTCTTCGGCAGGCTCTTCCCGCCGGTCGCCAGCACCACGCGTCGCGCCCGGCATTCGCGACCGTCGTTGAACTTCGCCAGCCATCGCTCACCCGGCTGCAACTCAGTGACCTCGGCCGGCGTGACCAGCGGGATGCCGGCGCGTTCGACTTCGTTCAGCAGCGCGTCCAGCACGTTGCGGGCCTTGTCGCTTTGTGGAAACAGCTTGCCCTGCGGCTCGGCGTACAGCGGCACACCGCGCTGCTCAAAGAACGCGCGGGCGCTCCCGGCCGGAAAGGCACGCAGCAGGCCGCGAAGCAGGTGCGGCGCATCCGTTGTGAAATCGCGCTCTGCGACGGCTTCATTCGTTACGTTGCAGCGACCGCCGCCGGAAACCAGGATCTTCAAACCGATGCGCGCTTCGTTGTTCACGATGACTACCTGCGGGCCGCCCGGGTCGCGCCGGTTACCGTCGCGATCCAACACGCCGCGCGCGGACAGCGCCGCCATCAGCCCCGCCGCGCCGGCGCCCACCACCAGCACGTCGCAGGTTTCCGGCAAATCGGTTGTAGGCTGGAAGGCCATGCGCTACTTCTTGGCCGCTTGCTTGAGGAATTCCTCAGCCATGCGCACGGCGGTGATCAGGATAGAAACGCTGGTCCCGGGCTTGGTGTGATAGCCCGATGTGCTGGTCGTATGCTGACGGATCACCAGCACCTGCACGTCCTTCTTGCGCTGCTCTTCCTTGATCAGCCCGGCGGGAAGGCGATGCGTACTGCCGATGCGGTCCAGCATGTTGAGTTCGCTTGCGGCGACGATACAGGCGTAGCAATAGGGATAGCCCGCGCCCTGCACGCGGTTGATCACCACCTGCGACTGCACGCCGTAGAAGCCGGGGGGCGAATCCTTGAACTCGACCAGCAGCTTGAAGTCCATCGGCACCTGCTGTTCGTCCTTGCCTTCGACCAGCATCTGCGCCTTGAAGTCGGCGCGCTGGTACATCGACGTCGGCAGGGATGCAAGCACGGCGTCCATGTGCTTGGCCTTCAGCACGAGATCAGGTTTGCGGTGCACGGCACGCATGCCGTTGAACCAGCTCAGCACGATCAACAGTAGCCCGTCCAGCACCACGATCCAACCGACATCCGGCGAGTAGCTGCCGATCACGAACGCCGCGATCAGCACGACGGCAACCGCGACAAAGAAACACAGCGCGCCCAGCGGGCTGGTGAAGTCGAGCAGGCTGGCATCCCAGTCCTGCATCTTGCGGTCCTGCACCAGGATGTCGCGGATGCGGTCGATCTCGGTGCGTTTCCATTCACCGCCGTGGTGGTAGCTGCGGAAATCGAGCCGGTTGTCGAAACCGCGAATCCAGCCGAACAGCACGGCGCCCAGCAGGAACGGCGCCCCCCACCAGGCTGAAAGGAACGCCGCCTGCAAACCCAGCCCGACCAGCACCAGCGCCGCAAGCAGCAGCAGCCGCGCCTTGTAGCTCATCTTCGGCAGCAACAGGAACTTGATGACCGGCTCTTTGACCTCGGCCTTCAGGAGCTTGACGCCGGTTGCGGCGGTAGTGGTCATTTCGCCTTCGCCTTGTTGGCCTGCTCGATTTCGTCGAAGCCGATCACGCGCCAGTACAGCGGGCAGGCGCCGTGGCAGACTTCGAAGTGTTCGCAGCCTTTGCAGATATCGTGCGCCAGGAACTTCTTGCGGAAGTTCTTCGCCTTGTCCGAGTGCCAGACCTCGTCGAAGCTGTGGTCGATCATGTCGCCCACGGGGTCGTCGTAGCTGGCGCACGGCACCACCTGCCCGTCGGCGCCGACCGACACCAGCCCGTCGCAGGCGGAGCAGCCCTTGTTGCC
>JAGQRI010000334.1 GCA_020425515.1 Planctomycetota bacterium
GTGATCGTGCCCGACGGCGTGCTCTACGGCAGCAGCAAGGTGCACCAGGAGCTGCGCCGCCTGATCGTGCAAGACCATAAGCTCGATGCGGTGGTGTCGCTGCCCTCGGGCGTGTTCAAGCCCTATGCGGGCGTCAGCACCGCCATCTTGTTCTTCACCAAGACCAACTCTGGCGGCACCGACCACGTGTGGTTCTACGACATGCGCGCAGACGGCTGGAGCCTGGACGACAAGCGCGCGCCGCTGCTGGCCGACGAACTGCTGGGCGTAAACCCGGCGCGGGCCTTGAGCGAGGCCGAGCATGCGAAGAACAACCTGCCGGATGTGCTGGCGCGGTGGCGGTTGAAGGACAGTGCCGAGCGGCAGCGGGCCCGCACGGACCAGAGTTTTTGCGTGCCGCAGGCCGAGATCGCGGGCAATGGGTTTGACTTGTCGATCAACCGGTACAGCAAGGTGGTGCACGATGCGGTGGAACATCGCTCGCCACAAGAGATTCTGACTAGGCTTGCGGCATTGGAGGTCGAGATTCAGGCGGGCATGACCGAGCTTGAGGGGATGCTTAAGTGAACGTCCTTGCCTTCGGCGACCTCTTCCAATTTATCCGGAACGGAATGAGCGTTAAGCAGGACAAGTCCGGCGCTGGCCTTCCCATCTCACGAATTGAGACTATTGCTGACGGCTCAGTCAATCCCAATAGGGTCGGTTTTGCGGGGCTATCAGCCGCCGCAGCAGAAGGTTGGCTTCTTGAGACGGGTGATATTCTTTTTAGCCACATTAACAGTGTCGAGCACGTCGGAAAATGCGCGGTCTATCGAGGTGTGCCTGAAGTTCTAGTGCACGGAATGAACTTGCTGAACTTGCGCTGCGATCAAGGCAAGATCGTTCCTGAGTTCGCCAAGTACTTAATCCGCAGTCCCGGCTTCCGGGGATGTCTCGCGAGTTTCATCAATAAGGCCGTTAATCAGGCGAGCGTCTCTATCGGCAATCTCAGGACGATACCAGTCATCGTCCCCCCTCTCTCTGAGCAGCGCAGCATCGCCGCCATCCTCGACCAAGCCGATGCGCTTAGATCCAAGCGCAGGGAAGCATTGGCGCAACTGGACAGCATTAAGCAGGCCATCTTCATCGATATGTTTGGCGATCCGCGTCAGCTGCCGCGTGCATGGCCCTCGGCACCGCTAAGTGCACTCGGACGTGTGACGACTGGCAGAACTCCGCCGACATCCAAGGAGGGGATGTTCGGTGGCGCCGTACCATTTATTACACCGGGCGATCTCGAAAGCGAACATCCGGCAAAGCGGACGCTCACTGCAGAAGGTGTAGCTGAAATCAACCCAGTTCGAGCCGGCGCAACGCTGGTGTGCTGCATTGGCACGGTAGGCAAGATGGGAATGGCTAAGGTTCGAAGTGGCTTCAATCAACAGATCAACGCCGTAGATTGGAACTCGACCGTGGATGACACTTACGGCCTCGCGGCGCTTTTCTTTCGCAAGGGTGAATTAGCCGCTCAAGCTGCGAGTACCACAGTACCGATACTGAACAAGTCGACCTTCGAAAAGTTCGAGATCCAAGTACCTCCACTAGACCTCCAAAGAATCTTCGCCGCACGCATCCAGGCCGTCGAAGGCCTCAAAATCACTCATCGCGCCGCGTTGGCCGAATCCGACGCCCTGTTCGCCTCCCTCCAGCACCGCGCCTTCGCTGTCCAAGTCGCGTAGCCGTCTCCTATGAGCAACTTCGCCTTCCTGCAGACCGAATGGCCGCTGGTTTTCGAAGCGGCCCACCGGGCCGAGGCAAGTGCCAGCAGCGACGCGCGTGCCGCTTGCTTCTACGCGCGGCGGGCGCTGGAACTGGCGGTGACTTGGCTGTACACACACGACAAGACATTCAAGCTGCCCTACCAGGACAACTTGAATGCCCTGATCTACGAACCCAGCTTTCGCACGGGGGTGGGCGACGCGCTTTTCACCAAGGCCCGGCTCATCAAGGACCTGGGCAACCAGGCGGTGCACAGCACCAAGAAGGTAGCCGCGACCGACGCGCTTTCGGCCACGCGGGAGTTGTTCCACTTTGGCTACTGGCTGGCCCGCACGTATGGGCGAAGCGCGCGGCCCGAGCCGGGCTTGAGCTTCAAGGCCGAGTTGCTGCCCAAGCCCGCCGCGCCAGCCACGCCGCAGTCGGCAGAGCAACTACAGAAGCTGGCAGCCCAGTTACATGAGAAAGACCAGAAGCTGGCCGATGTGCTGGCCAGCAAGGCAGCGCTGGACGCCGAGCTGCAGAAGCTGCGCGAGGAAGTAGCCGCAGCAAAGAAGGCGAACAGCGCGCAGCCTGACACGCACGACTATTCCGAAGCCGAGACGCGCAAGGCCTTCATCGACCTGTTGCTGAAGGAAGCCGGCTGGACACTGAACCCGGCGAAGAACTTCGAGGTCGAGGTGGTCGGCATGCCGAACTCCGAGAACAAGGGCTTCGTCGACTACGTGCTCTGGGGCGATGACGGCAAGCCGCTGATGCTGGTGGAGGCCAAGCGCACGACCAAGAACGCCACCGTAGGGCAGCAGCAGGCGAAGCTGTATGCCGATTGCCTGGAGGCGATGTACGGGCAGCGGCCCGTCATCTTCTACTCCAACGGCTACGAACACTGGATCTGGGACGACCGCATGTACGCGCCGCGCGCCGTGCAGGGGTTCTACAAGAAGCAGGAGTTGGAACTGCTGGTCCAGCGCCGCAGCAGCCGCAAGGCCCTGGCCGAGACGGTGGTGAACGGGCAGATCATCGAGCGCTACTACCAGACGCGCGCCGTGCGCCGCGTGGGCGCCAGTTTCGAGCTGGACAACGTCCGCAAGTCGTTGCTGGTGATGGCCACCGGCGCCGGCAAGACGCGCACCGTCATCGCCCTGGCCGACGTGCTGATGCGCGCCAACTGGGCCAAGCGCGTGCTGTTCCTGGCCGACCGCGTGGCGCTGGTCAACCAGGCCGTGAACGCCTTCAAGGCGCATCTACCCGACTCGGCGCCAGTAAACCTGGTGACCGACAAGCACACCGAGGGGCGCGTGTTCGTCTCGACCTACCCCACGATGATGGGGCTGATCGACGAGGCGTTCGATGGCCAGCGGCGCTTCGGCGTGGGCCACTTCGACCTGATCGTCATCGACGAAGCCCACCGCTCGGTCTATCAGAAGTACCGGGCCATCTTCGAATACTTCGATTCGCTGCTGGTGGGCCTGACCGCCACGCCCAAGGACGAGATCGACAAGAACACCTACGGCCTGTTCGACCTGGAAACGGGCGTGCCCACCGACGCCTACGGGCTAGACGAGGCCGTGGCCGATGGCCACCTGGTACCGCCCGTGGCCATCTCGGTGCCCCTGAAGTTTCAGCGCCAAGGCATCAAGTACGACGACCTGACCGAGGACGAGAAGGAGGAGTGGGACGCGAAGGAGTGGGCGGAAGATGGCACGGTGCCCACCGAGGTCGATGCTCAAGAGCTGAACAAGTGGTTGTTCAACATCGACACCGTCGACAAGGCGCTGGAAGTGCTGATGACCCAGGGCCAGAAGGTGGCCGGCGGTGATCGGCTGGGCAAGACCATCATCTTCGCGAAGAACAACGACCACGCCGACTTCATCGCCGACCGGTTCAACGTCAACTACCCGCAGTACAAGGGCCACTTCGCCCGGGTGGTGACGTACAAGACCGAGTACGCGCAAAGCATCATCGACGACTTCTCGGCCAAAGAGAAGATGCCGCACATCGCCGTCTCGGTGGACATGCTGGACACCGGCATCGACGTGCCCGAGGTGGTGAACCTTGTGTTCTTCAAGGTCGTGCGGTCGAAAACCAAGTTTTGGCAGATGCTGGGGCGCGGCACGCGGCTGTGCAAGGACCTGTTCGGGCCGGGCGACGACAAGAAGAACTTCTTCGTCTTCGACTTCTGCCAGAACCTGGAGTTCTTCAGCCAGAACCCAGCCACCTCGGACGGATCATCGAGCGAGCCTCTGACGACCCGGTTGTTCAAGGCGCGGCTGGAAATGATTGCCGAGCTGGACAAGCGCCAGAAGTACGGCACGCATGCCAGCGAAGGGCCTCCGAAGAGTGCCATCGGCCACCCGACCGAAGAGCAGCTGCGGGATGAGACAGCCGAGCTGCTGCGCGCGCGAGTGGTAGCGATGAACCTCGACAACTTCGTCGTCAGGCCGCAGCGCCAGTTCGTTGAGAAGTACGTCAAGCCGGAGGTCTGGAAGCAACTCAGCGACGACGACCATGCCGAGCTGGGCCACCGCGTCGCCGGCTTGCCATCGCAACAGGCGGACGAAGACGAAGAGGCCAAGCGCTTCGACA
>JAGQRI010000335.1 GCA_020425515.1 Planctomycetota bacterium
CCGTCCCCGTGGCGGCGCTTCTGTCATTCCTGCCTGCTCACTGGCCTTGTGGGGTTTCGCCGGCCTCTGGCACATACACGACTTCGCCGGACTTGAGGCGATAGGCCGTGCCGAGCCGCTCGCCTTCGCCGCCGATTTCCTTGGTGGTGATCTTGAGGTGCTGGATGTCCTTGCCCTTCTTGCGGATCAGCTCCATGTTCTTTTTGCCCGGGTTCTTGATGATCGTGACGTCCTGCTTGTCGGCCAGCAGCTCGGGCAGGCTGTAGTACGTCACCAGCGCCAGCAGCAGCGCGACCGCGAACACCATGCCGAGGTCAAACAGGTTGGCCAGCCCGTTCAGCGGGTCGTCGTCGCCTTCATCGTTCCGGCGCGCGCGGCGGGCCAAGCGGCGTTGTTGCATCCGGTTCATGACTGCGCCTCCGTCCCGACCACCACGTCGTGCAGGAAATCCAGGTCCGAGGCGTCCTGCGCGTTCCAGCGTTTGCGGATCACCAGCATCACGTAGCACAGCCCCCCGATCAGCAGCCCGAGCACAGTAGTACTGAACGCGACCACCAGGTTCTGGGTAAGCACGTTGATGTCGCCGCCGGCGAGCCCGGTCAACGCCGGGCCCATCGGGATCAGCGTGCCCATCAGCCCGAACATGGGGCCGAGGCGTATCCCGACGCCGACCGTTCCGGCGCGTGCTTCCATGCGCAGTTGCGCGTCGTCGACGATCTTCGAAAGCACGATGCCGTCAGGCCGGTCGGCGCGAGCGGCCTTGATCAATGCCCGGCCGGGGCCGGCCAGTTCGCCCAGCCCGTCCAGCAACTCCTTGCGCGCGGACGCTTCCACGGCACCTGCCTTGAGCTTCTTCACGACGGCGCCGACGGCCTTGCGGTAGGCGCGCAGGGAGACGTATTCGCGCAGCAGCGCGCCGCCCTGCATGGCGCACCAACCCAGAAACAGCAGCAGCACGACCATCACGGGCAACTGCAGCGCCGTGGAGATCGTGTAAAGCAACTGGATTGCAGACTCCATTCCTCACCTCACTCTTCATTCAACTCGAACCGGACGGTCGCGGTCGTCGATGCCTCGACCGGCTGCCCGTTTCGCGTTCCCGGAAAGTACTTCCACTCCAGCACGGCATCACACGCCGCCTTGTCGAGCAGCGCGTAGCCGGATGAGTCCTTCACATCGGCAGACTTCACCGCCCCGTCGGCCTTCACCACCACGGTCAGCACCACACGCCCCTCGTAGCCGCGCTTGCGCGCCTTTCGCGGATACGACGGCGCCGGGTTCTCCTTCGCCCTTGGCGCAACCACAACCGGTTCCTTCGGTGGTTGCGGAGTGGGCGGGGGGGGCGGCGACGGCTTGGGCGGCGGAGGTTCCGGCTTCGGGGGTTGTGGTTGCGGTTCGGGGACAGGCTCGGGCTGAGGCTCCGGACGGGGGAAGCTCTCGGCTGTCTCGTGCCTCGGCTGCGGCGCGTCTTTTACCGGTTGCGCCGTTGCTTCGCGCGGCGGAGGAGCCGGCGTTTCCTTCGGCGGGTCGGGCAATTCGGGAAGTTCGGGCTCAGGCGGGTGCGGGTCCGGCGGCGGCTGCTCGGTCGGCAGCTCTTCGAACAGCTCCGGCTCGGGGGGCGGCTCGACAACCTCCTCGCGCGCCAGTTCAAGCCGGAGCGGACTGACCGGGTTGCTCGCAGCCAGGTCGGCCATGCGCGGGCCGAAGACATGCATCAGGACGCCGACACCCGTCAGATGCACCGCGATCGAGAGCGCCAGCACGCCTGCCTGCCGGAACGTGAATCGGCGGCGTGGCCATGCAGCCCCGTAGCCGCGTCGAAACTTCGCGGGGCGGGACGTCTGCATGCGCCGCTTGGGAAGCATCTTCATGACTCTGCATTGCCGGGGCGTATCAACAGGCCGGCGACAAACAGCAGCGTCAATCCGGCCACGGCGAAGACGGCGATCCATCGCGATGAATCGTCGCTCGGCTGCTCAGGCGCCGGCGGGACCGGTTGCGGCTTCTGCTCTTCGAGTACGGGGCCGCGCACGCGCGCCGCTTCCGGCTCCTGGCCGCCCTTCGACTGCTCGACAGCTTTCCTGAACGCCGCCACCAGAGCCGCATCCCCAGGCGCGGCCAGGTGCTTCAGCACTTCCTGCTCGAGCTTCTCGTTGCCGCCGGAAACCAGCCCTGCCGAGGGGCCGTCCTTCGCCACGGACTCCGCGTACACTTTGGCGATTTCATCCAGCGTCGCCTGGTCTGCGTTCCAGTAACCCTTGCGGGCAGCCTCGAGCATCGTGGCGGTGAGTTCCTGCATGGCGTGCGGGTTGACCTTGTCGAACCACTCGCGCAGCCCGAGGTCGTACTTGTCCTTCACGTACGTCTCGAAAATGTCTTTCCAGACACCGTCCGACACAGAACTCGAACGCGTCACGTCCCACCCGAAGGTGTTCTTGACCAGCTCGGCCATGTGCCCGGCGCCGGCATAGTCGTGTTCCTTCATGCCCTTGATCCAG
>JAGQRI010000336.1 GCA_020425515.1 Planctomycetota bacterium
TTGATCGGCGACGTGGACCCGATCAAGGCCGCCACGCACCGGCTGACGTTCGCCGACGAAGAGGTGATCCATTTCGGCATTATCCCGCGCACCAACCGCGGTATCTTCGCGATCAACGAGCTGCCCGACCTGCAGCCGCGCATCCAGGTGGGTTTGCTGAACATCCTCGAGGAAAAGGACATCCAGATCCGCGGCTTCCCGGTGCGCATCCCGCTTGACCTGATGCTCTGCTTCAGCGCCAACCCGGAAGACTACACCAATCGCGGCAGCATCATCACCCCGCTGAAAGACCGCATCGAGTCGCAGGTGCTGACGCACTACCCGCTGACGCTCGAGGACAGCCGCACCATCACCGACCAGGAGGCCTGGACCGACCGCCCGCACCAGGCGACGATCCACATGCCGCTGTTCATCCGCGACGCCGTCGAGCAGATTGCCTTCGAGGCCCGCAAGTCCGAGTTCGTGGACCAGGCCAGCGGCGTTTCAGCGCGCATGACCATCGCCGTGCTGGAAAGCGTGCTGAGCAACGCCGAGCGCCGCTGCCTCGTGACGAAGCAGCAGGAAACATACGTGCGCGTGATTGACCTCGCGGCCGCCATCCCCGCCATGTCGGGCAAGCTGGAACTGGTCTACGAAGGCGAGCAGGAAGGCGCGCACAAGGTGGCGACCACCATCATCGGCGCCGCGGTGCGCACGACCTTCGAGAAGTACTTTCCGGGCGTGTATGCCACCCGCGCGCGCATGGGCCGCAGCAAACGCGAGGCCGTGCCGCAGCGCGAGGAGGGCCCGTACAAGCCGGTGATCGATTTCTTCGCCAAGGGCAAGCGCCTGGAACTGACGGATGAATCGCCCGACGCGGAGTTCAGCAAGCAGTTGAAGGGCGTGCCGGAACTCGAAAAGCTCACCAAGGAGTACCTCAAAGAGCTGAAGGGCACGGCGCTCGCGGTGGGCATGGAGTTCGTGCTGGAAGGGCTGCACCAGAGCAGCCTGCTCGCCAAGGAAGACCTCGACCGCGGCGTGTTGTACTGCGACATGCTCGGCGCCATGTACGACGACCTGGCATAGTGCGTTTTCAGGTGGTTGTCAGAGATTTCGCGTGGCACAGGCAATCCTGCCTGTGCCACGCGCCTGTTGTCTCCGCAGACAAGAGCTGTAGCGGCTCCAACCACGAAAACACGAAGGCACAAAAGGGGATCCATGGAAGGGACTCCGTTTCGCGGCTCTGACTTCTGTGCTTTCGTGTTTTCGTGGCCAAACGCGTTCTCCGAGTCTGCAACCCTGTGTCGTTGAAGTGACCATGAAAGACTGGGCCGATCTTCCTGTCTCCGCGCAGATGAAGCGGATGCGCCGCGCGCTGAAGGATGTGCTTCCAAAGTGGGGGCTGGGCACGGCGCGCCTGCAGTTCGTCTTCCACGGCGAGAACACAACCTTCCGCGCACACACCCCGCGCGGCAGCTTTCTCGTGCGCGTTCATCGCCTCGGTTACAACTCGCCCGAACAGACCGAAAGCGAACTGGCCTGGGTTGAGGCACTGCACCATGACACCAGGCTTGCGCCGAAACCCAAACGCACGCGCGACGGCGAGCTCGTGGTTCGGCTCGACGTCCCGGGCGTTGAGGCAACCCACGTCTGCGTTTTCCGCTGGGTCGAGGGCAAAGTTCTCGGGCCGCGGATGAGCGCCGATACCCTGCGCCGAACTGGCGAACTGATGGCGCGCCTGCACGAGCATGCGGCCGGCTGGAAAATCCCGCGCGGCTTCAAGCGCCACGACTGGGAAAAGATGGCGATCTTCGCGCACGACGAAAAGAACGACCGCGACTGGCAACTGCTGCCCGAGACCCACCGGCGCGTGTTCGCGCCCGTCCGCGAAGAGGCGATCCGAGTCGTCCGATCCCTGTCAGGCCAGAAAGACACGGGGCTGCTGCATGCCGACCTGCATCGCATGAATATCCTGCGTACACCGAACGGGCTGGCTGCCATCGACTTCGACGACTGCGGTTTCGCGCCGTGGGTGTACGACGCCGTCGTGGCCGTGGCCTACCGGAAGGACCCCTCGGGCGAATGCTTCGATACGATGATGGAAGGCTACCACCGCGTGCGCGAGTTTCCGGCGCACCAGCTTAAGTTTGTGCCGTTGCTGATCGCCGCGCGCCTGGCGAGCGTGAGCGTCTGGGTGTCCGCTCGGGCCCGGAACAACGCCTTTTTCCGCAGCCGCGTGGACGAGATACGCGGCAATCTGTTGAAGCAGGCCTGCGGCGTGCTGGATAATAAAAGTTAAGGTTGATATTAATAATCTGAAAGCATACAGTGGTCATTCACCAATAAATGTGTGAATGACTATGGAAAAGCAAAACCCACTCGACCTGCACTGTCCCTCCTGCAACAAGGCGCTCACGATCGCCAAGTACCGCTGCGAGGACTGCAACCTCACCATCGACGGCACGCTTGAGGTCCCCGCGCTCGCCCGCCTGAGCATGGCCGAGCAGGGCTTCGTGATCGCCTTCCTGCGCGTGCACGGGAACATCAAGCGCATGGGCGAGCTGTTCGACATCAGCTACCCCACGGTGAAGTCGCGCCTGAACAACATCGCGCGCAAGCTGGATGAAACTTTCGAGGCCCCGCCCGAGCGCGGCGCCATCCTGGATCGGCTGGACCGCGGCGAGATCGACGCCGACGAGGCCCTGCGCCTGCTGGATCAACTTTAACGGAGACTCTGATGAACGAACGGATGAAGATTCTCGAGATGCTGAAGGACGGCAAGATCACACCCGAGCAGGCCGACAAACTGCTCGACAAACTGGCGAAGCTCGACGCCGAACCGGACGAAGACGACTTCGTGGTGGAGGAACCGCGGGCGTACAAGGCGACCGCAATCGCCATGGCCATGAAGGCGAAGAACAAGACGAAGGGCAAGCGTTTCCTGGGCATTCACATCACGACCCACGACGGCAAGAACATCAACGTGCGCCTGCCGCTGGGCATCGTGAGGGCCGGCGTGAAGATGACGGCGCTGCTGCCGGAGTCAGCCCGCGACGCGCTGGAGGACAAGGGCATCAGCCTCGATGAGTTGGTCAAGCTGCACGGCGACGATCTGACCCAGGCGCTGGAGGAACTGGACATCAAGATCAGCACCGACGAAGGCGACCACATCAACATCGGCGCCGAGGACTAGCCAACGGCTTCCAGCCGCGGAAACCGCGTGCAGGAAGCGCACGCAACTCACGCGCCGCATGTGCATGCCACAGCCAATAAGCCGGCTTTGCCGGCGACTCCCATGGTTAGCCCCCGGCGGGCGGTGCCGAGCGCAGCGCAGGCGCCGGCAAGCCGGGGGAGATGAATGCGATGCAGCACGAGCCGCGTAGCGGCGACTCTGCCTCACATCGAAGAGTCGCCGCTACGCGGCTCGAATCGCCCAACGCCAGGTACCCCCGGCTCCGCTTCGCTGCGCACGGGGGCTAACCTGGTGAGCCGCCGCTGCGCGGCTCAACTACCGGCCGGGTGCGACGATTCCAAAACGAAACATCGAGGGCGTTTGCCCTCGATGTTTCGCTGTGGGAGATTGCGGGCCGAGCCCGCTTCTCTATTTGCGCTCGATGGCGGCCTTGCCTTCGCTGGCTTCCTTCAGGCTGTCGCCCTGCAGCCACTTCTGCGCGTTCTCGTCCCCCTTGAGTGTGGCGTTCCAGAACTCGAGGCTGGTGGTCTTGATCCACTCGAAGGTGTAGTCGGTCTGTTCTTCTTCGCCGCCGCGACGCCCGAAGCGCGGGCGTCCGCCGCCGAAGCTCCAGTTGCTGGCGCCTTCGATGAAGACGTGGTACTTGCCGCCCTCGGGGGCGTACTCGTAGGCCTGGTGCTTCCACTTCGCGTCCTGGCCTTCGCCGGTGCTGTCCTCACTGCCGGTCATGGTCATCATCGGCAGCTTGATGGTCTTGAAGCTTTCCTTGTTCAGTCCGCCCTGGTCGGCGCCGGCCGGCGAAAGCGCGAGAATCGCCTTCACCCGCGCGTCGGCGACGCTCTGCGGCTTGGCGGCTTCTTCGCCGTCGCTCTTGTCTTCGCCTTCGTCATCGGCCTTCTCTTCTGTCGGCACGGTCACCTGGGCGCCGCCGATCAGTTCCGCGGTGTAGGCGCCGGCGTTGTGGCCTGCCACGCCGACGTGGTCGAGGTCCAGCTTGTCCTTCAGCCCGGGGGCCTGCTTGATGATCTCCTTGGCGTTGTCGAGGATCAGCTTCAGGTCGGCCACGCGGTCGACGCCGATCTTGGCGTCCAGCGGCGCCGGGCCGAAGCCGCGACCGCCACGTCCCTGACCGCGACCCTGGCCGCGCCCTTGCCCGCGTCCCGGCTGGGGCGGCTCCGGCTGTGCGGGGTCGTCGAGGAAGAAGTCGGCCGGATCGCCGAGCTTGTCAAACTCGTCGTCGCCGTCGTCCTTGCCCTTATCGTCGTCCTTCTTTTCGCCGTCCTTGGGCTGCTGTCCCGGCTGCTGGCCGCGACCGCCACGCCCGCCGCGGTTGGTCAGCGCGTTCAGCTCGTCCTTGCTGAGGAAGCCGTCGCCGTCGGTATCAAGCATGTCGAAGAAGCCCTGCATGCGCTCGGGAAGCTCTTCCTTGCTGAGCTTGCCGTCCTTGTCCTTGTCGTACTGCTCCAGCATGCTGTCGGCCGTCATGCGCTGGCGGCTCTGGCGCGCGTCGGCGTGGTTGGGTACCAGCACCACAAAACCGTGCGAAGCCCAGTATTCGGGCAGGGTCAGCGAGCGGTCATTGCTGCTGCCGGCGCTGTGGCTGAACAGGATCACGGGGTACTTGCCCGCTTCCTCGGGGAACACGGCCACGACCTGCAGTTCCTTGTCGCGGCTTTCGTCCTTCAGCTTGATGTCGCTGACGGTGACGACCTTCAGGGCGCCCTCGGGGGCCTTGTTGGGGTCGACGGCCGGGGTTTCCGCTTCGTCCTTTTTGGCTTCGGTCTTCTTCTCGGGCGCCGGGGCGTCCTGCGCCACGGTCGCCATGCTGCCGAACATCAGCGCGGCCAATGCCACGGCTGCAATGCGCGTCCAGATCATCGCGTGCTCCTGGAAATAGATATGCAGGGTCCCCGCCGTCGGGAACCCGGGTTTGCTAATTGACCCTGCCCGGGGGCGCAAGGTTCCCCGCCGCTGAACTTTCTTTCCGGACCCATAAGGAAAGCCCCGGCACGGCGGCCGGGGCTTTGATAGCGGTGTGATGACTACTTTCCGTCAGTACCCGGTTCTTTCTTGGGGGGCTCTTCCTTCTTCGGGTCCTCGCTGCGCTCGTCGGCGGGGATCAGCTTCTCGAAATTCTCGATCAGTTCCTCGGCGCGGTCGCCTGCGCTGTTGTCCTTGTTGTCCGCGTAGAACTTGCGGTAGTCGGCCAGGCACTTCTTGCGGAACGCCAGGATCTGGGCGGCGTCGCTGTCGTCGGTCTTCTGGTACTCGACGTCGAGCGACATCATCAGCGCCAGCAGCGCGTGGCGGGCCTCGAGGTCCTTCTTGACCTCTTCGCTGTCCTTAAGCTTCTTCAGGCGCTCGGGTGCTTCCTCGGCGTCTTCGAGCCCGGCGTACTTCGTCGCCAGCTCATTCCAGCAGGCGATCGCCACCTGGTAGTTCCGGATCACTTCCGCGGTTTCGGCGCGCACGGAAAGGCTGCCCATGCGGTCGTCGATGCGTTCCATGATGTAGTCGGCGTCTTCCTCGGCCGCGTCGTCGTCGGTCTCGTCATAGACCTTTTCGGCGAGCTTGTAGGCCTCGGCGTATTTGCCTTCGCCGTAAGCTTTCGCGGCGGGCTCGAGGTCCTTATGGACCGAGGCCTTGCCGAGCCCGGGGTACTTGACCTTGGCGAGCTCTTTCTCAAGCAGCTCGTCGTAGTCCTTGTTGCCGATGAAAATGATCGTGCCGTCCACGCCCACGATCCAGACTTTCGGCAGCGCGGGCGCGAGATAGCCGGCTGCGCCGAAAACGTCCACGTCGGGCGTCAGCGGGTACTTCACTTCGTATTTCTTGAGAACGTGCTCGATCTGGTCGAGCGGTTGAACCTGCGAGTAAAGCCCTACGACATGAAGGCCGGGCTTGGCAGCCAGCTCATTCATGTGCGGCAACTGCCGCATGCAGGGTCCTCAGTTGATACCCCAGGCTTTCAGTACGATCACGTCGCCCTTGAGCTCGGAGAAGCTCTCGAAGGTCGGCTGGTTGATCCAGTCGCGCGGCGTGAAGTCGGCCACCTTGTCGCCGACCTTGAGCTCTTTCGTCTCCTGCGCGAACGCGGGCGCGACCATCAGCGCCAGCAACGCAGCGAGACACAGCGTTCTCAACATCTCTAGTCCTCCAGGTATGGGGCCGCACCGCCCCGATGGTTTGCCAGCCTTCTACGATAGATCGTCCCGGGGCGTAGGGGAATAATGCCTCTTCTACGGGCCCGCCGGCCACGTAACCTGACGGCATGGCCAAAGGGCGCGTGCTACACATATTGTCGCAACGACCGCTGCTGACCGGCAGCGGCATCACGCTGGACGCGCTGGTCCGCCACGCCGCGCG
>JAGQRI010000337.1 GCA_020425515.1 Planctomycetota bacterium
GCCTCGACCAGCAGGTCGTCCAGCGTTTCGCCCTCGCGCAGGCGCTGCTTGAATTCGTTGGTCTTGTTCTTGAGTTCTTCGTCGCTGAGCTTGTTGGTCTCAGGGAACATGTCGAGGATGCGCTCAGTGTCGTCGTGCAGCGACTTGATGATGCGTTCGTTTCGCGTGCCGACAAAGAAGCGCAGGACTGTGTCTACAACACCCATTCGTAACTCGTTCTCTGCTCGCTGATTCCGCTGTCTACTTGCGTACTTCCGCAGTGCTATCGTCACAGGCGGCAAGCCGTTATACTCACGGCCGAGACCCGCGGGGTCAAGCATCCGGATTCGCTATGGGCGAAATTGGTATGCAGCCTTGCCGTGGTCATTCGTCAAACGGATTTCAGGCTTTCGTTTGTTTCAGGTTTCGGAGCCTTCCATGATTCGCCGGCTACCCATTCTGCTGCTCGCGCTGCTGGCGCTGCCGCTGGTGAGCACCGCCCAGGACGCGCCGCCGCGCAGCGTCGAGGTGCGCGTCGTCGCCCTCAGCCGCGGCTACATGCGCCCGATGCGGGCCACCGCCAAGCGCATCGCCGCGCTGGAAGGCATCGACAAGGTCGAAATGCTCGGCTTCGAGGGTGATTCGGCGCGCTATCGCCTGTCCACCAAGCTCGACAACAAGGGGATCGCCGCGGCGCTGCAGCTGAAGATCCTGGGTGAAGGCAGCTCGTCGCTTACGCTGGCGGCCGACGACAGCCCCCGTGCCCGCCACGCCGAGGCGCGCGGCGTGCTGATGCAAATTGCGATGAAGATCTCGGCCGAGCCGCGCCCCACCTGGCGCGGGACGGGCGAGCGCCTGTTCACGGAAAAGGACTCGACGAAGCAGAAGATGGTGCGGCTGGGGCTCGCGCCGGAAATCATGAGCGGCTCGACCTACGGCATCGACGACTACCACATCGATGAGACCTGGCAGGGCTCGAGCTCGGAGTACCGCATCTGGGTCGGCGACAAGTATGAGGGCGTATCGATCCCCAACCAGAACGACCCATGGGGCGACAGCAGCGAAAGCGAACCGGAAGCCGAACCGGACGGGGAATCGAACTTCGTCGGCATCCAGATGTACCGCACCCAGTGGCAGGAATCGATCAACTGGGTCGACGTCGAAGGCCTTCAACTGAACGGCTACGACGGCGAGCGCTCGGACACCGACCCCGACGGTGAACTGTACGTGCAGCAGGGCGCCGACTGGCTGAAGACACTGCTGCAGGCAGTCACCGCCTACCGCATGCAATACCCGAAAAACAAGGTCTCCGACCTGCCCCACGGCAGCGGCTGGGGCATCCTGAACGAGCTGGAAAACCGCGACGAGGACCTGAACCGCTGGGACCAGGACCACTACACGATCGCCGACTTCCGCATGCGCTGGCGCGATGAGGACGGCAAGTACATCGTCAACCTGCGCGCGCACTTTCCTGCACATCCGTTCTACCTCGAGGCCGAGGTAGACACGACGGCCGTGCTGAAAGCCTACGACGAACGCAAGAAGGACGACCCTGAGCTCGATTTGCGCAAGGTCAACCGGGCCGAGCTCGGCGATGCGCTGACCTGGATCTGCGCCGCCGAGGAAAGCGTCGAGGTGTTCAACAAGCGCCGCGACGAAGCCCGCGAAGGCACGCAGAAAATCCGCGACGCACTGCAGAAGGCCGCCGGCAAGTACAGCATTGCCGAGCTGTGCGGGCGCCTCGACGACGCGACGCTGGCCGGGCGCCTTGGCGTGACCTTGCCCGAAGACGGCGAGTTCAAGCCCGGCGACTACACGATCCGCCCGCAGATGCTCGGCGATATCGAGCTCAGCGTCGGCACCGTGCGCAGCGGCGGGCGCTGGTGGCAACTGGTGAACGTGGCCAGCGGCAAGGTCATCCGGAGCAACCAATGAAGAAGCTGATGCTGTTGATCTGTTGCGCCATGGCTGTCGCGATCGCCGGCTGTGAAGACGACAACGCCAACCAGGGGAACGAACAGCGCCTGGTGGACCAGACACAGGTCAAAAGCAGGCTTGTGCCGTTCGAGGATGTGGACACGGCGGTGCACAGCGAAGCCATGACGGCCATGGCGACGATTGCCCAGCGAGTCAACTTCATGGCGGCCCAGACCTCGGACAAGCAGGCGCTGTATCGCTCATTGGCCGGTCCGCTGAACGCGAGCAAATGTGAGAAACTCGGCATCAGCGAAAGCGACCTGCAAGGAAGCTTCTACAAGGCCAGCGACTACACAATCGTGATTGTCGGCAACGAAATGACGATCAGCGCGGCGGAAATCGGCTCGCGCGGGCGCGTGGAGCAGCAGAAGTACCGGGTGCCCTGAAAGCGGGTGGTAGTCACACATGCCGGGCGCCGATTCCCTGACCTCTGATCTCCGGCCTCTGCACTATCCGGGCTTCGGCCTTCTTCCTGAAAGTTTGCTGTCGCGCTGCGGCTGCGAATCCAGCCGTTCCGGGTGCACGATCGCCGCGGCGCAGGCGCTGGTCGCCGCCACCGTCACGCCCGCGCGCCAGCAGCCCTCCGGTGCCGTGACGCCAGTGACCAGCGCGGGCTCGCCTTTCAGCAAGGCCGCGACATCGGTGCCCGGCGGGTGCAGCTCGACACCGGCGTCGATCAACTGCCCCAGGATGTCGGCCTGCAACGCCTGCGCATAGACTTCGCGGCTGTTCGGGATGACGTCGCAGCGCACCTTCGGGTTCAGCCTGCGCAGCTT
>JAGQRI010000338.1 GCA_020425515.1 Planctomycetota bacterium
CCCGCGCAATCGGAGAGCGGCACCAGCGGCGCGTGTTTGAGTTCGCCGTACTGGCCGCGCAGGACCATCAGGTCGCGGTAATTCAAACTGCACGCCTTGACGCGCACCAGCACTTCGCCGTTGCCGGGTTCGGGGTCGGCGGTTTCTTCGAGGCGCAGCTCGGCATGCGGGCCGGGCTTATCGATCAGGTAGCGTTGCATTCACACAGAATAGAAAACGGGAAGCGCTCGGGCTTCCCGTTTCCAAGGTGTCGAGAAATTGGCAGGCCGTGGAAGTGTCGAACTCCCCCGGTCGGTTTTGGAAACCAGCCTGGCCCCGGGCCCCGGCCTGTTGTTGGGCGACCATCAATTCGTGTGGTAGTGTCCGCGTGGATTGCAGAGGAGGCTGAGATGAAGAGTCCCATGGCTTCACCGCCCGTCGGCTACGCGAGACTGGCCGGCCTGGCCTATCTGCTGGTAATCATCCTTGGTGTAGCAAGCGTTGGCGGGGTCGACTCCAGACTCATCATCACGGAAGATGATGCCGCAACCGCCCGGAACATCCTGGCGCACGAGACACTGTTTCGCGTCGGCCTTGTCAGCGGGCTGATCCTGTATGCAGGCGTCCTGGTTCTCTCCTGGGCTCTGTATGTCGTTCTGAGGCCGGTCAGCAAGCATCTCAGTCTGCTGGCGTTGATCTTCAGATGTGCGGAGGGCGTTCTGGGGGCCGCGACGGGAATGTTTGGTCTGGCAGTTTTGGCCGCGCTCGAACATGAAGGCCCGGATGCACACGCTCTGGTCGGAACGCTTCTTGAAGCGCGAACGGCCACACTGGATTTCGTTCTGGTGTTCGTGGGCGTTGGAGGCGCTGTTTTTTGCTACCTCTTTCTCGTCTCGAAACTTATCCCGCGTGTTCTGGCAGCATGGGGAATCGTCACCTATGCGTCGATGTTCGGGCTGGGCCTGCTCAGCATTCTCTGGGCCGACCACCCGTCCATCATCGAAATCACGTTGTACGGCGCGGGCACGCTGTTCGAGGTTTCCGTTGGGCTTTGGCTTCTGGTCAAGGCCATTGACGTCCGGAAATGGGAACTCTGCGTCAGTACCGCTGAGCGTCCGACATCGAGTTAAGGACTCGGCAGCGAGCTTCGCGTACGCAGAAGTTCAGAAACTGGTTCGCGAGCAAGGATTCGAACCCTGAAACAGTCCGGCGGACTGTTTCAGCCCCGCAGCAGCTCGGCCCAAGCTCGCCCGAAGGCGAGCGACGCCGAGCGTAGGCAGAGGGGTTTTGCGACCATCACGGACACGCCCCTCTCGCAGATAGTTGGTTCGCGAGCAAGGATTCGAACCTCGATTTCCTGGTTCAGAGCCAGGCGGCCTACCAGTTGGCCGACTCGCGAGTGAGGGGACTGTCCCTGAAAGGGACTGTCCCCGTATTCGATATGCGGTTGTCGGTGCGAAGGCAGGGACAGTCCCCAACTGCGGGGACAGTCCCTTTAGGCCTTCACCTTCACGTGCTTGTCGTTCAGGAACGGCTTCCAGCTGTCCTGCTTGTTTACGCCGCTCAGGATCAGCTGGTCGCGCGTCGGCTGAACCGGCGTCTGCGCCAGCGTCAGCCCGGCCTCGACCGGCGTACGGTCGCCCTTGCCGTGATTGCAGCGCTGGCAAGCCAGCACGCAATTCGCCCAGCTCGTGGCGCCGCCGCGCGATACCGGCTGCACGTGGTCGATCGTCATCGCGCGCTTGTGCACGAAGATGCCGCAGTACTGGCACTGGCCGTTGTCGCGCTCATAGACGCCGCGGCGCGAGTACGGCACACCCGTGTTCGGGTAGCCGGCGAACTTGGCCAGTGTGATGACCTCCGGCTTGCGCACCTGCAGATGCGCCGTGCGGATGTAGTCGTGCTCGATTACATGCGCATCGCCCGGGACGGCCTTCTCACGCAGCCAGTTCGCCCAGTCGAACATCTGGTAGCTCTCCGGGCACACGACGCGCGCGCGCCCGCGGAACACCAGTGTCAGGGCCTGCTTGACCACGACGGTCGTGATCGGCTGCCAGACGCGATTGAGGGTCAGCACACGCTCGAGTTCAACACGGGTCATGGCTGACCTCCTTTCTTATAAATGGTGGCGCGGACACTCCTGTCGGCGCGATCCAGCGAATGCGTCGGGCGACCTTCACCTATCGGGGCTGAAGCATTGCTTCAGCCCCGATACATTCGCTTCGCACCCGGCAACAACGCGGCGCGTTGTTGCCGGGGATTCGCTTCGCGAATGGTAGCGGCGGCCGGAGTCGAACCGGCTGGGACAGGCGTATGAAACCCGTCCGCGTCCAACGCACGCCGCAATGATTGGTCCGCCTCGTGGGGCTCGAACCCACACCTCGCCGGGTAAGAACCGGCTGCTCTGCCTCTCGAGTTCCAGGCGGTTGTGTTGAATTGGAGCCGTCGGCGGGAATCGAACCCGCACCGCGCCGTTACGAAGGGCGCATCCTGCCGTTAGACAACGACGGCCTGAAACTCGAACCCGGCGAGTGAATCGAACACTCGTCTCTTCCTTGTAAGGGAAGGGCCCTGCCATTGGACGAACCGGGTCAAGTGCGAAGCGGCCGGCGCGAATGAGTATCGCGGCCTTCACCTATCGAAAGAAAAGCAGTGCTTTTCTTCCGATACATTCGCTTCGCGAATGGTCGCGACGACAGGATTCGAACCTGCGTTCTCCTGCTCCCGAAGCAGGCGTCCTTCCCCTGGACCACATCGCGTTTGATTGGCCTGCCATGAGCGAGCCGGCAGGCGAGTCGAATGGTGAGCGTACGGGGATTCGAACCCCGACCGTCTGGTTGAGAACCAGGTGTCCTTTCCCGTTAGACGATACGCCCGGATTTGGCGACTCCACGGGGAATCGAACCCCGATCTCCTGGACGACAACCAGGCATCTTAGCCGTTGGACCATGGAGCCATCAGCGAATGCAATCAGGCGACTTTCACCTATCGCGAGCAGAGCAGTGCTCAGCTCGCGATACATTCGCTTTGCGAATGGTAGAGACACGCGGAGTTGAACCACGATCGGCCGGTTATCAACCGGCTGCTCTGCCGTTGAGCTATGTCTCTGTAGGGGCCGCCCTGTGTGGCGGCCCGGCGGGCGGGCACATGGGCCCGCCCCTACGCATTGGCCGACCCGGGTGGATTCGAACCACCATCACG
>JAGQRI010000339.1 GCA_020425515.1 Planctomycetota bacterium
TTCAACATCATGCTGTCGATGCCGCGGGGCGTCGACCCGGCGAGCGTGAAGTGGGCTGCGCGCGAGTTCGCGAAGGCAGAGCTGGCCGACCACAAGTACGTGATAGTGCTGCATGACCACCAGGCCAACCCGCACGTCCACATCAGCGTGCGTGCTGAGTCGAAGCATGGCCAGCGCCTGAATCCGCGCAAGACGGACCTGCACCGCTGGCGGGAGACCTTCGCGGCGAGGCTGCGGGAGCGCGGGATCGAGGCAGAGGCGACGCGGCAGGCGACGCGAGGTGCGTCGCAACGCTACCCTGCGCTGTGGCAAGTCAAGGCGATCGACGACGGGCGGCTGGCGAGGCCTGTGCAGGCCGCGGGGAACGACTCCGGTATGCAGGCCAGCCGCGATGCTGCGCGAACCGCCTGGCGGGCGCTTGCCGCGGCGCTGACTGCCACAGGCATCGAGGTAGACAGGCTGCTTGCCCGCTCGATCGATACCTTCGCTGCCGAGGCGCCGCATCGGGCGGCGCCTGATCCCACGCAACCACGGGCGCACCGGGTGCCGGCAACGCAGACAGGTCACGTGCGAACGCCAGAGCGCAGTATACTGGATATACGTCCAGTATCGTGACACCAGAGCAGCCCGCCCGCCCGCACCACCCGACGGCCGTGTTCACCCCGAAGCCTCAGCTGCTGCCTGAAGTACTCCTCGAGCAGCGGCCAACTGAGAGCGGAAACGCCTGGCGATGGAAGCTTGGTGGCAGCTGCTTGACGCATGGGACTTGCCGGATCATCGACTCGCGCCTTCAGGTAGGCTCCGGACGCATCAAGCGGCCGGCGTGAGTCGGATAGAACTCAAGTCACCGCCCAACGGCAGGGAAAGGAAAACAACGATGCTCACCCTCGTCAAAGCGCAGGTCTGGAAATACAAGTCCATCGAGGATTCAACGCCCGTGGCGATGGCCGATGACGTGACGGTGCTGGTCGGCAAGAACGAGTCCGGCAAGACCGCGTTCCTCGAAGCGCTGCACAAGGCGATGCCGCTCGGGGGCGCCAAGTACGACTACGTCGCCGACTACCCGCGCAAAGACCTGGTGCGCTACCGGCCGCAGCACGAGGCGAAGAACTATCAGAAGGTCGTGCAGTTGACCTTTCGCATCGAGAAGGAACTGGCCGATAGGATCAATAAGGAAGTGTTCGGGGGCGCGCAAATCGTCGCCGCTGGCGGCACCTTCACGCGCGACACCACGATTGCGAACACCAACACCATCGGCTTCCATCTGGATGAAGCGGCGGCGCTAGCCGCGCTGCAAAAGCCGCTCGCCGACTTGGAGCACAAGGACGAAGTCTTCGCCGGTGCCACGGCGCTCGCCGACGTGCTGACCAGGATCGAGGGGCTGAGCCTGCCGGCGGACAGCAAGCTGGCGGTCTTCGCGGCGCTGTGGCGCGGGCGAGCCATTAAGGCGAACGGCTGGGGGCTGATCGACGGGCATATCTGGCAGACCTACCTGTCGCCGGCGCTGCCGAAGTTTCTCTACTTCGACGACTACAAGCTGCTCGAAGGCAAGATCAACCTGCCCACGCTGCAGCAGCGCGAAGCCGCGAAGCAACTGACCGATGCTGACGAAACCGCGCAGGGGCTGCTGCAGCTCGCCGGTACGACGCTGCAAGAGCTGATGAGCGATGAAGGCTACGAAACCGCGAAGGCGAAGCTGGAAGCCATCGGGTTAAACATCACGCAGAAGGTGTTCGAGTTTTGGAAACAGAACCAAGACCTAGACGTGGAGTTTGACCTCAAGACCGACAGCAAGGACGTTGCACCCTACAACGGCGGCGTTAACCTCTACATCCGCATCAAGAACCGTCGGCACGGCGTCACGGTTCCGTTTGACCAGCGCAGCAAGGGCTTTATCTGGTTCTTCAGCTTCCTGGTCTGGTTCGACGCCGTGCAGTCGCGCGCCGCGACGAAGGACGCGCTGATCCTTCTGCTCGACGAGCCAGGTCTGAACCTGCACGCGCTGGCGCAGGCCGACTTCCTGGGCTACATCCGCGAACTGTCGGAGCAGCACCAGATCATCTACACGACGCACTCGCCGTTTATGGTGGACAGCGCGCGCCTCGACGACGTGCGCGTCGTCGAGGACCGCGTCAAGGAAGGCACCAAGATCACCGGCGATCTGGCGGGCTCGTCGGACGAAAGCGTGTTCCCGCTGCAGGCGGCGCTCGGCTACTCCATCGCGCAGAACTTGTTCATCGCCAAGAAGAACATCCTGATCGAAGGCCCGGCCGACCTCATCCTGCTGCAGCACATGGGCGCACTGCTGGAAGCCGGTGGCAAGCAGGGCCTGGGCGACGCGATCCTGGTGCCGGTCGGCGGCCTCGACAAGCTGGCTACCTTCGTCGCGCTGCTCGGCTCGAACAAGCTGAAGCTCGTGGTGCTGCATGACCGCGCCGGCAGCCCGCATCAGAAGCTGGAAGACCTAGTCCGGCAGAAGCTGATCGAGCGCAAGCGCGTCCTCGACTTCTCGATGTTCCTCGATCCGGCGCCCGGCGAAGCGGATATCGAAGACCTGCTGCCGGCCGACGCCTACATCGCGGCATTCAACCAAGCCTATGCCAAGGAACTGAACGGCGTGACGCTGACGGCAGCCGATCTGGGCGCGCAGCCGCGCATGATCGAGCGCATCAACCAGTGGCTGAAGGCGAAGGGCATCGCGTTGCTGAAAGATGGCGGCTTCAACCACTACCGCGTCGCCCAGGCCGTGCTGCCCGCGCTGACGGCCGCGACGCTCAAGCCCAATGAACTGGCGCGCTTCGAGCGGCTGTTTGACCGTGTGACGGCTGCGCTGTGAGCACGGCTGGCTTGGTCATGGCTCGGCGGTCTGGCAGGTTCGGCCCCTGGTGCAGAGCACCCTTGCTTTCCTATAGCACTTAGTGCTATACAATGAGATGAAGGGGTTGGGGGCATGGCAATCTACAAGACCCGATGGTTCGACCGTTGGGCGCGCAGGGAAGGGTTGGCCGTGTCTAGTCTCTGTGCCGCCGTGCGGGAGATGACAAGCGGCCTATTCGACGCTGACCTCGGCGGCGGCCTGTTCAAGAAGCGGATCGGCCGCCCCGGGCAAGGTAAGAGCGGTGGCTTCCGCACGCTGGTGGCGACCAACAAGGGCAACCGCTGGGTCTTCGTGTATGGCTTCCCGAAAAGCGAGCGGGCCAACATCGACAAGGACGAAGCGGAAGCCCTGAAGAGACTGGCGACGCACTTGCTGTCGCTGACCGCGCAGGCGGTGACCACGGCAACGGAAGCAGGTGAACTGATCGAGGTGGATTGCGATGCGGAAAACTAAGTCTCCCATCCTGGCGGTCGTGCATGACACGGCGAAGGGTCTGTACAAGGCCGGCGTGATGGATCAGGTTACGCTGCGCGAGTTCGACCAGCTATGCCTGCCGCCCGTCGAGCCGCTGAAACCTGCCCAGATCAAACGCATCCGGGAGTCGTCGCACGTCAGCCAAGCGGTCTTCGCGCGCCTGCTGAACACCAGCCTGTCTACGGTGCAGAAGTGGGAGATCGGGCAGAAGAAGCCGACCGGCACCGCCCTCAAGCTCCTGCATCTCGTGCAGAAGCGCGGGCTGGAGGTCGTGGCGTGACGCGAGCAAGCCCGACACCATCTGCCGTGCACCGACGCCTGGGCTGCCGCGCGCAACACACCAGACAGAAATAGAAGAGGTCTATCGCGCATGTATGCCACAGCCCAGCGAGTCAAGCCGGTAGAGCCGGCTCCTCGCCCCGCAAGTCCCTTCATGGGGCGCCCCCCGACCAATGTCGCCTATGCCACCCCATGGGGCAGGATGTTGCACGGAAAGTCCGACGAGATACTCGGCGACGGGTCGCTGGCGCGGTTCGCGGGCAAGGTCAATCTGATCTTCACATCGCCCCCGTTCCCGCTCAACCGTAAGAAGCGCTACGGCAACGAGACTGGCGAGGCTTACATCAAGTGGCTCTGCGCGTTTGGCCCCCTCTTCAAGGAGATGCTCACACCGGACGGGTCTATCGTCGTGGAGATGGGCAACTCGTGGGAAGCGGGGAAGCCGGTGATGTCCACGCTCGCGCTTCGGGCGCTCCTGGACTTTCAGGAGACGAACGGACTTCATCTGTGCCAGGAGTTCATCTGGCACAACCCCGCCAAGCTGCCGTCGCCGGCGCAGTGGGTGAACGTCGAGCGCAGCCGTGTAAAGGATAGCTTCACGAAGCTGTGGTGGATGTCGCCGAAAGAAAAGCCAAAGGCAAGTAACCAGCGGGTACTCCAGGAGTACAGCAAGTCGATGAAGACCTTGCTGAAGCGCGGCACCTACAACGCCGGCAAGCGTCCGTCTGAACACGACATTAGCGAGACTGCCTTTCTCCGTGATAACGGCGGAGCCATTCCCTCGAACGTCTTGACATACGCCAACACGCAAAGCGGCGACGCATACCAAACCTATTGCAGGGACAACAAGCTGCAGCTGCATCCGGCACGCATGCCGTCCGACCTAGCCAAGTTCTTCATACGCTTCCTAACCGATCCGGGAGACATCGTCCTTGATCCGTTCGGAGGCAGCAACACGACAGGCGCGGCTGCCGAGGAGCTGGAGCGGTTCTGGATCAGCATCGAGGCATCTGCGGACTACATTAAGGGATCACGCGGCCGATTCGGTGAGCGCATCACTTCGGATTCATCCGCCGCGTGGTAGGGGTTCAAGAGGCGGGCCGCTAGCGGCCATGTTGCAGGGAGCAGCAAACCATGACGCAACAACTTGAGGCGGAACTGACCGTCGGACCGAAGGCGATCGACGCGTATAGCCGCCTCAGCTACACGATGTGGTTTGCGTTGGCCGAGTTCGTTGACAACTCGACGCAATCCCGCCTGAACTACGGCAACTTGATTGACGAAGTCTTGGTGCAAGAAGGGCGCCCGCTCGTCGTTTCGATCTATCACGACCGGCTCAACAAAACGCTCGTGATCGAGGACAACTCGATCGGCATGAGCAAGGACGACCTCATAGCTGCGCTGCGGATCGCCAACCCGACCCCTGATTCCAGGGGCCGCTCCAAATACGGCATGGGGATGAAGACGGCTGCGTGCTGGATAGGCGCACATTGGACCGTGACGACGTGCGAACTAGGCGGCGGCGAGGAATGGACCGCGACAGTCGATGTCGATGCCATTGCGAATCGTGGCGCGAAGGTGCCGCTCACGATGCGCCCAGTCAGCCGGGACGATCACTACACCAAAATCACAATCAGCGGCCTTCGCCGCATCATTCAGAAGCGGTCCGAGGAGACCATCAAGGACTACCTGGGCTCGATGTATATGTTCGACCTTCGCCCCGACGTAAAGGGGCAAGTTGCGCTCAAGCTGACCTACAACGGGGAGGAGGTTAACCCGCCGCAGGAAAGCGACTGGGACACCGATCCTTCGGGAACGTTGATGAAGCGCGACCTGCCGTCATTCACCATCGATGGCAAGACGATCAAGGGCTGGATCGGAGTACTCCGCAAAGGCGGGCGGAAGTACGGCGGCTTCTCGATGTTCCAGAACGGCCGTCAGATTCAGGGCTTTCCGAACGCCTGGAAGCCTAACGTCATCTTTGGGGGCGTGGACGACGAAGGGGCGAACAACCTAATCGCACAGCGCCTTACAGGTGTGTTGCTGCTGGATGGGTTCGGCGTATCGCACACTAAGGACAAGGTGCTGTTCGAGGGCGAAGAAGAAGAGGCGCTGGAGAAGTTCTTGGTCGAGCAGACGCGGGCCTACGCGGAATACGCCAAGAGCCGGCGCGGGGGTAGTCGTGGCCCCAAGTGGTCAAAGGAGCAAGTCCGCGACATGGTCAAGGACATGCAGACTGAGTTCGTCACCGCCGAAATCAAGGATGCACTAAGCAACGCCGCACTGCCGCCGCC
>JAGQRI010000040.1 GCA_020425515.1 Planctomycetota bacterium
ATCCCGGGCGCATTGAGCTCAGCGCTCGCCCGAGCTGGGCCGAGGGCACGCTCGCCAATCAATTGAAAGCCGACATCGAAGACGACCTGCGCGCCGACCTGGCGGACTTGCCGAAGGCCAGCGCATTCGACGACAGCATCATGGCGACGGTGAGCGAGCGCCTCGAATCCGACCCGTGGGTCGCCCGCGTGGTGCGCATCGAGCGCCGCTTCCCGACCGACGCCGACGGCAGCTCGTTCCTGCTGCCCGTGCTCGAAATCCGCAAGCCGGCCGTCGCGATCGACACCGGCGACGAGTACGTGCTGGTGGACGGCGAATCCGTCGTGCTGCCGCTGTCATTGAAGAAGGGCGACGAATTCGACCGCTTCGCCTCGCAACTCACGACGCCCCTGCGCACCGTAACGGGCGTCGAGGGCGCCGCGCCCATCGCCGGCGAACCCTGGCAAACCGAGCAGGTGGCGGCCGCCATCTCCATGGAGCGCGTGATCCGCGAAGCCCAGCTCGACGGCGCGCTGCGCATCGAAAGTATCGAACTGATCGGCGTGCCCAGGCAGGCCGACGCCCGCGGTCGCGTTCACTACCAGCCCGACGGCGGCGTGGTGCTGATCCCCGACCAGTCCCGCATGCCGGGCACGCGCCTGATCTGGGGCCGCCCGCCCGTCCACGCCAGCACGCTTGAGCTTTCGCCCAACGACAAACTCGAGCAACTCAAGGCCCGCCTGCGCGCCATGGACAGCGTGGCCGACACCCGCATCGACCTGCGCTACCGCGGTTGATTTAATTTCCTCGAAAACCGGCTCAACTCATCTTTCTCTCATGCTCGCATGGCTACCTTCCGGCCATGCGAGTCCTGATGTCAGGACCGGACAAGAGGAGAAGTGACTATGAATTTCATGAAGACGTTCATGGCCCTGGCGCTGGGCGCATTGATCTTCGCAGGCGCGGCCTTCGCGGCCGACACCGACAAGCCAGCGACGGACAAGGCGGCCACCGACAAGGCCGCCACTGAGACGCCGGAAGCGGTCACCGCGGCGTTCAAGAAACTGGCCGGCGACGCCAAGGTCACCATCGAGGCCAAGAAGCACCGCAAGAAGACCTTCTAC
Organism: Planctomycetota bacterium; assembly: GCA_020425515.1. Classification (GTDB taxonomy): domain Bacteria; phylum Planctomycetota; class UBA8742; order UBA2392; family UBA2392; genus JACKID01. The sequence continues at coordinate 1,104 of JAGQRI010000040.1, forward strand.
ATCGGCGAGTGGACCAGCAGCGAAAAGGACCACGAGGCCGTCGTTGACGCCAAGGGCACCGTGCTCAAGGAAGAAGCGGAAGTCGACGCCGAATCCGTGCCCGAGAACGTGCGCACAGCCGCGGCAGAACTGCTCGGCAAAGACGCCACGATCAAGTACGACAAGATCACCGTCCACATCGGCGACAAGACAAAGGTCGTCTACGATGCCGAATCCGGCGACAAGGAAGTCACCATCGACACGGACGGCAAGAAGGTCAAAGGCGACGACGACGATGACGATGACGAAGCCGGCGAAGAAGAAGATGATGATGACGACGACGATGAAGACGATGATGATGACGACGATGACGACGATGACGACGAAGAGGACGATGACTAGACGCGCCGTTTGAATACGGAGTCACGCGGGCGCACAATAATGGTGCGCCCGCGCCCGCTTCGGAGCCGCCATGCGACTTCTGGTAATTGAAGACTACACCCCCCTGCGCGAATCCATCGTGCAGTCATTCCGTGAGGAAGGCTACGCCGTCGATTCCGCCGCCGACGGCGACGAGGGGCTGTGGCTCGCGAAGGACGCCGCCTACGACGTCATCATTCTCGACCTCATGCTCCCCGGCGTCCCCGGCATGAAAATCCTGCAGACCCTGCGCAAGGAAGGCGCAGACCAGCCCGTGCTGATCCTGACCGCGAAAGATTCGCTGAACGACCGCATTGCCGGGCTCGATTCCGGCGCCGACGACTACCTCACCAAGCCGTTCGCCATGCAGGAGCTGCACTCCAGGGTGCGCGCGCTGGTGCGCCGCCGCTACGCGCAGACCAGCCCGCTGCTCGAAGTCGGCGACCTGTGCATCGACACCGCCAGCCGCCAGGTCAGGCTCGCCAGGAAGGAAGTCGAGCTGACGGCGCGCGAGTACGCACTGCTGGAATACCTCGCCCACCGCGCCGGGCAGGTGGTCAGCCGCTCCGAAATCTGGGAGCATGTCTACGACTTTCACTCAGACGCCAGCAGCAACGTCGTGGACGTCTACATCGGCTACCTGCGCAAGAAACTCAAACGCAAGGACCTGATCCGCACCCGCCGCGGCCAGGGCTACGTACTCGGGGAACGCAGTTGATGCGCTCGATCCGCACAAGGTTGATGCTGACGGCGTCGCTGGCGCTGGCGGTGCTCGCGTGCGCGATCGGTTTCACGCTTCACCAGGTGATCCGCCAGGACCTGTACGACAGCCTCGACCAGTCGCTCGAAACCCGCGCACGCACCCTGACCGCGCTGATTGAAGAAGACGGCGACCGCGTCAGCCTGGAATGGCTCGACCCGGAAGACGAAGAACGCGCCCGCCCGGCCTTGCCGGAAATGTTCGTATTGCGCAACGCCGGCGGCAAAACCGTCGCGGCATCGCGCGGCATGGAACGGTATGACGGCGACTGGCCCGTGCGCGAAAACCACGACGTCAGCTTCGCCACGGACACGATCGGCGACCGGCGCTCGCGCGTCTGTGTGCTGAAGTTCCACCCGAAAACCGAAGACGATGACGAGCCGTCCGCGAAACTCCAACTGCTCGTGGCCGAGCCGGTCGAGGAGACCGAAGAGACGCTGGCCCGCGTGCGTTTCTGGATCCTCGTGGTCGGCGGGCTGGGCGTGCTGCTCGGCGGCGGAGTGCTGTTCCTGATCGTGACCCGCGAGACTGGCTCATTGAAAACGCTGGCCGGGCGCATTGAGGAACTGAACGTCGAGATACCGGCCTCGCGCATCGAAATGAAAAACGCACCCAGCGAGCTCGCGCCCGTGGTTGCCCAGCTCAATGACCTGCTGGAGCGCCTGGAGACATCCCGCACCCGCGAGCGCGAATTCACGGCCGGGGCGGCGCACGAGTTGCGAACGCCGCTTGCGGGCATACGGGCCAAGCTGGAACTCGCGCTGTCACGCAAACGCAGCGTCGAGGAGCACGCGAAGTTCGAGGAGCAAAGCCTCGAAATCGCCGTCGGCATCCAGGGCGTTGTCGAGCGCCTGCTGAACCTCGCGCGCCTCGAAGCGGGGGAAGTGCTCGGTGATCCGCAACCCGTAGAGCTTGAGCCGCTGATCGAAAAGACCTGGCAGCCGTTTGCCGAGCGCGCCGGCCAGCGCAGGCTGGAAGTCGTGCTCGACCTGTACGACGACAAGGCCTCGGTACACCTGGACGCCCTGACCGTGGTGCTGACAAACCTGTTCGAGAACGCGGTCAACTACGCGGACGAAAACAGCAAACTGGTGATCAGCCAGTGGATCGCGGAAGGCGGGCTCGGCATTCGCGTGAAGAACAGCGCGTCAGGCATCTCGCCCGAGGATGCGGAGCGCGCATTGGAGCCGTTCTGGCGCTCCGACAAGGCCCGCCGCGACGCCGGCGTCCACGCCGGGCTCGGGCTGACGCTGTGCCGCCGCCTGGTGCAAGGCATGGGCGGCAAGTTCACCACCAAGGTGGAAGACGGCAGTTTCATCGCCGAACTGAAGCTCAACACACCCAAGCTCTGATTTTTCCAAGATAAATGCAGGCCGGAACGAAGCGGGTTCCAGGCCGCCTGCGCGTTTTCGCGCCCGGTTAGTTTGTCCATCCAGCACAAATAGTGAGGCCCGAACGGTTCGGGCAAAAACCCCGGCCGAAAGGCCGGGGTCCGGCGCGCGGTATG